>SXKJ01000107.1 GCA_005778115.1 Planctomyces sp.
GATCTCGTTGTGTTACCCGCAGGTCGTGCCGACCGATGAAGTGCTGACACTGACTCAGTTCCATCGCGAAGACGAACATCTGGTGCGACTGCTGCTGGACGAGGCCGAGCAGCGGGAAATCGATCGACTATGGGACGAGCTGCGATTCGTCAGCCAGGATCCGCTGAAGCTGGCGGCCGTTCTCGATTCGCTGGTCGAGACCACGAAAGGCCATCCTCAGGACGGCGGTTTTAACGACGCGGTTAAACCGTTTCATGAGCGGGCGGATGTATTTCGGCAAAGACTGATCGACTGCGAACCGAAGCAGTTCGACGCACTGATCGACTTCGCTTCGCGCGCCTTTCGCCGTCCCCTGGACAAACAGGAAGTCGAAGACTTGCGGGGCTTGTATCGCAGACTGCGCTCGGAAGAGTTGTCGCACGAAGACGCCTTCCGGTTGGTCTTGGCGAGAGTCTTTGTCGCGGCTCCCTTCCTGTATCGATTCGAGTCCGTTCCCGACGGAGCGTCGTCGGCTCAGGTCTCTCCCTGGGAACTGGCGACGCGATTGAGTTATTTTCTCTGGTCATCACTGCCCGACAAGGAACTGCGTGCGAAGGCTGCCGATGGGACACTCGGGCATCCGGACATGCTGGAGCAGCAAACGCGACGCATGCTCAAAGACGCTCGCGTGCGCCGCCTAGGGACGGAGTTCGCCTGCCAGTGGCTGCATATTCACGACTTTCCCGCAACGGAAGCGAAGAGCGCGCAGCTCTTCCCCGAGTTCACCGAACTGCGCAGCGACATGTACGAGGAGTCGATCCTGTTTCTCACGGATCTGTTTCAAAACGACGCTTCGTTGCTCGGTCTTCTGAACGCCGATCACACGTTCGTCAACGAACGATTGGCGAAGTTCTACGGCGTCGCAGGCATCGAGGGTGAATCGTGGCGGCGGATCGAGGGCATCCAGCAGCACGGTCGAGGCGGGATTCTCGGCTTGGCGGCGACGCTCGCCAGGCAATCCGGCGCATCGCGCACGAGTCCCATTCTGCGGGGCAACTGGGTCAGCGAAGTGCTGCTCGGCGAAAAGCTACCGCGTCCACCGAAAGACGTGCCGCAACTCGCGGACACTGTCCCGGACGGTCTGACCGAACGGCAGATGATTGAGCGACATAGCAGCGATGCCGCGTGCGCCAAATGCCATCAGCGCGTCGATCCACTGGGGTTCGCTCTGGAGGGCTTTGACGCCATCGGTCGCCGCCGTGAAAAAAGCCAGACGGGGCTCGCGATTGACACCAGGACGAAGTTGGTCGACGGTCGCGAAATTGATGGGCTGGCAGGGCTGCGCAGCTATCTGCTGGAACAGCGCCGCAACGCCGTGGTAGGTCAGTTCTGCCGCAAGTTGCTGGGATATGCGCTCGGTCGTGAGACACAATTGTCGGATCAGCCGTTGCTGGCTGAGATGCAGCGGAAATTGGCGGAGAATGGCTATCGCACGTCCACGGCCGTTCTCGCCATTGTGCAGAGTCGTCAGTTTCGGGAGATCCGCGGCCGAGACACGCCATCAGCCGAGAACCCGTAGTTCCACACAATCGCTACAAGCACATTCCTCATGTTCGGAGTCTTGTCCGTGCGAAACCACCATTTCCAACGCCGCACTTTCCTCCGTAGTTTGGGTGTCACGATGGCGCTGCCGTGGATGGAGTCGCTCGCCGTCTGGGGCGATGATGCCCCAACGTCCACGAAGCGCGCGAACGAACCGCCGGTCCGTCTGGCCGTGTTGTTTTCGGGAAACGGTTTCCACGCCGGTCAATGGTGGGCCAAGGGCGTCGGCAAAGAGATGACCCTCGGCCCGGTTCTGGAATCGCTGACTGATTTCCGCGAACGACTGCTGTTCATCAACGGGCTGTACAACGCGGAGGCTCTCAAGGGGAACATCCACAGTTCGCAGACGGGCAACCTGTTATCCGGCGCACCGCTGGCATCCGGCGGCGAGATTCGTTCGGGGACCAGTTTCGATCAGCTTGTCGCGCAGCATTACGGACACTCGACGAAAGTGCCGAGCCTTGTCCTCGGCTGCGAGCGGTCGAATCCGGGGATTCACAAGAACTACTCGATGCTCTACAGCTCGCACATCTCGTGGAGTTCGCCGACCGCACCGACGCCGCTGGAACTGTATCCCGCCCTGGCATTCGACCGGCTTTTCAAGGGTGAGGGAGAGCGGGGTGATCGTGGCGTGCTGGACGCGGTGCTCGGAGAGGCGAGCCGGTTCCGCGGCAAGATTAGTACCAGCGATCAGCAGAAACTCGACGAGTATCTCAATTCGGTGCGCGAGGTCGAACAGCGTCTGGAACTGGCGGGCAAGCAAGGGGAATTCCAGGGCTGGCGGCCGACCCTCGACAAGCCCAACGTGCCGCGGCCGCCCGAGGGCATTCCGCAAAACCTCGCCGACCACATGCGACTGATGTGCGACATTCTCGTCCTGGCGTTCCAGACCGATGCGACCCGCGTCTGCACGCTGAAGTTGAACAACGACCACAGCTACCTGCACTTTCCACACTTGAACGTCGCGGTCGGCCATCACGAATTGTCGCACTCCGATCGCGGCAAAATGTCACCCGACTGGCTGAAAGTCAACCAGTTCTTTCTGGAGCAGTTTGCCTACATTGCCCGTAAGCTGGACGCGATCCAGGAAGGCGAGCGGACTGCGCTCGACAATTCCGTGTTGATGTACCTGTCCAGCATGCAAACCGGCAGCCACGACGCCAGTAATCTGCCGTGTGTGGTCGTGGGGGCCGGAGGCGGCCCACTGCAAGGCGGCCGTGTGCTCGACTACGCCAATGGGCCAAACCGCAAAATGTGCAGCCTCTACTTGTCGCTGCTCGACAAATTCGGAATCCGCCTGAAAGAGTTCGGTGACTCGAAGAAACACCTGGCGGAAGTGTGATTGGCTTGGACAAGTAAGTGAAGAATTGAGAGACGACACATGCTTGGTGACAGACAACCGATGAAGATTCTCCCGCTGCTCGTAGCCTTGCTCTGGCTGGGCTTTTCCAGCCTCGCAGTCGCGGACGAGCCCGGTGCCAGCGAGTTGCGTTGGAAGCTCAGCGAGGAGTTTCTCGGCCAGGCGAATCGGGCAAATCCCAATGTCGATCGCGATGATGAGCCCATTTGGCATTTCTTGCGAACGACCGGGATGAATGGTCCCGTCGAATCGCGCCAGTGGTTGCGGGATGGCAAGTACGTTCCGCTGGCGGAACAAGGCGACAAGCTGTTTGATTCGCCGCTCGATGGTTGGGCGTATCTCGCGGGGCAGCGGTTGGCCCCGCTGTTGGGAAAGGTGACTGCCGAGTACGACGTGGGGCTAAAGTTCAAGGCCGGTGACATGCTCATCGCCCCTGGGCCGGAACATGCCGTGGTGATCGGCTGGCGCAGTCCGGTGGCGGGCATGCTGGAAATCCAGGGCGTGTTTGAGCACGCACAGAACTGCTGCGGCGTGAACTCGCAAATCAAGTGGTATGTCGAACGCGGCCCTGCGCCGGAGGAGAAGCTTGGTTTCCAGCCCACCCCGTTGGTTTCGGGAAATTCCGATTTCGGCAGCCCAAACCAGGTCGGTGAATTCCACATCAGAGATCAACCGATACAGCCCGGGGATTTCATCTACTTCATCGTCGATGCGGTTGCGGACGGGACCGGCACACCGCATCACGGTGACGCCACGCGGTTCGACGTGACTCTAACGGTTCGTGATGCGAAGCGGCCGCCACCGCCTTCGTTCGAGAAGGATGTCCTGCCGGTGCTGGCTGCGAAGTGCCACGACTGTCATGGAAGCGATGTGCAGGAGTCCAAGCTCGATCTGCGCACGCTCTCCGAGATCTTGCGGGGCGGGGAGAATGGGCCAGCGGTCATGCGGGGGGAACCTCATGGCAGCTTGCTGTTCGATCTAGTCACCACGGGCCAGATGCCGCCGGGGAAGGACGGCAAGCTGACCTCGCAGGAACTCGCCCTCTTGCGGCGGTGGATCAAGACGGGCGCGCCGGCGGATGAAAAGATTGTCGCTTTGCCGCCCCGTACTCAAGTCAGCCCGGAAGACCGGCAGTTCTGGGCGTTTCAGCCGCCGCGGAAGTCCGACGTTCCGCGGGTGCAGCACTCGGACCGCGTTCGCTCGCCGATCGATGCGTTCTTGCTCTCGAAGTTGGAGTCCAAGGAGCTGACGTTTTCTCCGGAAGCCGATCGGGCCACGCTGATTCGCCGGGCGTATTTCGATCTGATCGGCCTGCCACCCGAGCCAGCGGCGGTGCAGGCGTTCCTGGACGATCCTCGGCCCGATGCCTACGAGCATCTTGTCGATGAGTTGTTGAAGTCGCCCCACTACGGTGAGCGGTGGGGTCGGCACTGGCTCGACGCGGCGGGATATGTCGACAATCGGTTGTTCGACGGGGATCTCTCCTCGATCTATCCCAACGAAGGGATCTGGCGTTACCGCGACTATGTGGTGAATGCGTTTAACGCTGACAAACCCTACGATCGTTTTCTCTCGGAGCAACTTGCGGGGGACGAGTTGGTCGATTGGCGTCGCGCCGATTCGTTCACGCAGGAGACTCTGTCACTGCTGTCGGCCACGGGATTCATGCGTTGTGTCGAGGATCACACCAGCGAGCCCCAGTATGGCATCGACAAACGCTATGAAGTCATCAACCAGGTGATCGACATGTTTTCGATTTCGGTGCTTGGCCTGACGATGGAGTGTTGCCGCTGCCATAACCACAAGTACGATCCGCTGCCGCAGCGCGATTACTACCGCCTGATGGCCTGCTTCGAACCGGCGTTCAACGTCCATGACTGGAAGCGACCGCAGGAACGGTTCCTGGCGGATGTCTCATTGACAGAGCGCGCTGCGATCGAGGTCCACAACGCCGCTCTCGACAAGCAGGTCGCCTACCTGCAGCCCATGGTCAAGGCAGCCGAAGAAGCCAAAGATAAATCCCGGCTCGCCGAACTGAAAAAACAGATTGGCGATTTACAGGGACTGAAAAAGTCCTACGGAAAAGTCCAGGCACTGTGGGATGTCGGTCCCGCTCCGACGTCTCGCGTTCATCGGCGAGGAAATGTGCATGCTCCGGGCGTCCTGATTCAGGCGGGGTTCCCCGAGATCTTGCAGCCACCGGGAAGTCCGGTCGCGGCCAAAGCAGACGATGTGTCAGGGGAGTCCAGCGGCCGACGACTGGCTCTCACGCGTTGGCTGACTCGGCCCGATCATCCGCTGACCGGGCGAGTCATTGTCAATCGCGTCTGGCATCACCACTTTGGACGCGGCATCGTGGAGACGCTGGGGAACTTTGGTCGATCGGGAAGTCTCCCAACGCACCCAGAACTGCTCGACTGGTTGACCGTCGATTTCGTCGAGCACGGTTGGAGCCTCAAGAGGCTGCACCGACAAATCATGCTGTCGAGTGGGTATCGGCAATCCTCGCGGCGACCGCCGGTCGATATCGCGGTCGACTCGCCCCTGGCTCGCGGCGAAAAGGTTGACCCGGGAAACGCCCTGCTTTGGCGAATGAACCTGCGTCGGCTGGAATCCGAAATCGTCCGCGACTCAATCCTGACAGTTTCTGGCGCGCTCGATCGCGCGGCGGGTGGACCTCCTGTCGAGATCACCAAACCAGCGGACGGCCTATCGGAAGCCGCGTCACAGCGGCGCAGCCTGTATTTGTTCGCTCGGCGCGTCTATCCACTGAAGTTCCTGGAGATTTTCGACTCGCCCATCATGCCCGTGAACTGTACCCAGCGGATGAATTCGGCGACCGTGCTGCAATCGCTGGCTCAGCTCAACAGCGAGTTCCTGTTCGAACAGGCGGACCGCATGGCCAGACGAGTAACCGACACCGCCGGAGCGGATTCGGCTGCGCGAATCGACTTGGCGTTCCAACTGGCGCTGGCACGAAAGCCCAAGGACTCCGAGTTGAAACACAGCCAGGTATTTGTCAGCGAGCAGGCGAAGAATCACGAAACGGCTGGCGCTCAGGCGGACAAGGCGGTCCAGTTGGCCTTGGCAGACCTGTGTCACATGCTGTTGTCAACCAGCGAATTCCTGTACGTGGAGTAATCGAATCATGACGGTCTCTCGACGTGATGTATTGAAATCGCTTGGCGGCGGCTTCGGAACGCTGGCCCTGGCCGGTGTCATGAGCGATGCCCGTCTTCTGGCTGCGGAACCGGAGACGA
>SXKJ01000108.1 GCA_005778115.1 Planctomyces sp.
CAACGAGGGTGCCGTGGCCTCGATCAACGAGTCACGGACTTGCTCGGCAAACTACTGTGCCGCGTTCCGCTGCAACCGACTTCGCGCGCGACTGTACCCGCCCGTGGCATTCGACAACGTCTTCTCGGTGATGCGTTTGTTGCGCGGCAGGAAATCCGGTTGTGTGTCGATGAGTCGCTTCACCGCCGACTCCAACGAGCGTTCGGGAGCCATCCGCTGCGACACGAAGCATCCACAGCACGACACCGGTGGTGTAGACCGCATTCCCACGCATGGGGAACAGTTGATCGGCCGCCGACCAATCCACGAGATCGCGCAACAATTCGAAGGCTCGATCAAACTCCGCATCCCGCGAAGGATCCACCGGAAAATGAACTTTCACTCTCGCTGCCATGCCCAATGGACTCCCTTCCAAGAAGTCATTCTCTGGCGCAAACGGCGTGCCGAACTCTAGTGTCTTCTAAAGTAAGTACCTTTGGGCTGACGCCGCCCCGTTCGCCTGGGGTGTGTGACGCATGATTCTGGACTCCGATTTCGAGTGGACAACAAGCCGGACAACCTCTCATTGCCGTGGCTGGTCGAACTGTCGGAGCAAGACTGGGAAACTGAGCAGAAGGCCGAAAAGCGATCGGCGGCGGTTGGTCTGATACATTGCCTCTAGCTCGCACGGCCATGCATGAGACCTTCACGCCACCCCGCTCGTCGGGGTGGCGGAATATCTCATCGAATCCCGTTCGCCTGGTTTTTGAGAGAGACTCGTCCCATGAAGATTCCTGAACTTCCCGATTCGAGCACGCCGCTGACCGATCTTTATCAGCGGCATCGGGGCGATGAGGCGGAAGCGACCGAGCGGTTGTTCTTCTATTTTGCGGAGCGGCTCAGCCGTTTGGCGCAGCAATATCTCAGTCCTCGATTGGCGGCGCGGGTGGATGGTGAAGAGGTGATGCAGTCGGCTTTGAAGAGTTTTCTCATGCGTGCGACGGCTGGGAGCTTTCGGATTGAGAATTCACAAGACATGTGGAAACTGCTGGTGACGATCACGGTACGGAAGGCTCGCGAGCAAGTCCGGCATCACACGGCCGAGCGTCGTAACATTCAGCGTGAAGCCGCGCAGCCGCTGTTGGGAGAAGCGGCGATCGTCGATCAACTGACCGAGGAGCCATCGCTGGCCGAAGCGGTCGCCTGCGCCGAGGAGATTGATCGACTGGTGAAAGACGATCTTCCGGAGTACGCGCGCGTTCTCGAATTGCGCTTGGCGGATTACTCTATTCGTGAGATCGCCGAAGACATGAACCTGACCAAGGGGACCGTCGGGGCGATCTTGAACGTCTTCAAGAGTCGCCTGGAACGCCGCTGGAATGAACTGTCACGCAACAATTGAGTGCTTCAGGCGAGCGGGGCGGCGTCAGCCCCCCGGTCTTCCGTGATGACAACAACGACAACGACGACCACTAAAAAACCGTGGGGCTGACGCCGCCCCGCTCGCCAAAACAGTCAAGGTAGCAAAGACAATTCTATGGCCTACGCATCGAGCCTCTCCGTCGATCCCGATCTCGATTCCGCCGTGCGAGCAGTGTGCGGCGATGTTCGCCGGCAGCTTGCGGGGCAGTCACCCGATTTGTGTTTCTTATTCGTGTCACACGCTCACTCCGAGGGCTTCGACGACCTGCCAGCGACCGTGCGACGGGAACTCGGTGCGAAGGTGTTGCTCGGCTGCACGGGAGAGACCGTGGCGGGGAGTGATCGAGAAATCGAAGAGGGTCCGGCGCTGAGTCTGTGGGCTGCCGTGTTGCCCGACGCGACGCTGACTCCGTTTCATTTGGAATTTGGGGAGACTCCGGACGGACTGATCGCGATCGGTTATCCCGATGACTTGAGCGACCTGGCGACCGACGCGCGAGCGATCTTCGCGTTGGGTGAGCCGTACTCATCGGTACCGGATTCGGTGATTGATCGCTTGGCGGACGAGTTACCCGGAGTGCCGTTGCTCGGTGGCATGGCCAGCGGTGGTGGGCCGCAGGAGAACCGTGTGTTTCTCAACGACGAATGCTTTCCGCAGGGAACCGTCGCCGTCCTAATGCGCGGCGGGCCGAAGGTGAGATCGGTGGTGTCTCAAGGTTGCCGGCCGATCGGTCCCACGTTTGTCGTTACAAAGTCGGAACGGAACATTGTCTTCGAATTGGGAGGCAAGCCAACGATCGACCAGCTGCGCGAGTTCTTATCAGAACTCCCCGAACGCGATCAGCGACTGGTGCAGCGTGGCCTCCACGTCGGCATTGCGATGAGCGAATACAAAGCGACGTTCGGTCGTGGCGATTTCTTGATCGCCAACGTAATCGGAGCGGATCAGCAATTGGGAGCAATCGCGATCGGCAACTTGATACGTACCGGCCAGACGGTGCAGTTTCATGTGCGTGATGCTGACACGGCGGATGAAGACCTCGTCCACTTGTTGGATCAGCACCGCGCCGAGCGGAGTTCACCCACGAAGGCCGCGTTGCTCTTCAGTTGCAATGGGCGAGGGACGCGGCTGTTCGACGAACCAAATCACGACGCGGCGACGATTCAGCGAGTGCTCGGCCGAGTGCCGCTGGCGGGCTTCTTCGCTCAGGGAGAACTCGGCCCAGTCGGCGGGAAGAACTACATCCACGGCTTCACCGCCAGCGTCGCCTGCTTTGAGTGAGATCGGGGTCGGGAGCTTCATGGTGTTGCAAAAATACTTGTCGATGCTCGCTTGGTCGTGTGCTTTCGCCATCATCACGCCAATCACCACCACAGCCGCCGAGCCACCCACGGCCGCTCAACTCGAATTCTTTGAATCTCGCATTCGACCGGTGCTCGTCGAGCAATGTTACGAGTGCCACAACTCCGCCAAGAAAGCCGAGGGAGGACTAGCCGTCGATCAGCGAGTGGCGTTGCTCAAAGGGGGTGACGGAGGTGTCCTCATCGTTCCCGGCAAGCCGGATGAGAGTCGGTTGCTGGCGATCCTGCGGCACGAAGTTGATGGACTCAAGATGCCACAGGGGCAAGCCAAGCTCGAAAAGTCCGTGATCGCGGACTTCGAGAAGTGGATCACGATGGGCGCTCCCGACCCACGCGACAAGCCGCCATCGGTTGATGAACTGGCCCAGGCGACCTCTTGGGACGCGGTGCTGCAGAAACGCAGGAAGTGGTGGAGCTTTCAACCGATTCGCAACCTCCCGCCGCCGACAACTCGGAACTCAAAATGGTCCGAGCATCCGATTGATCGCTTTGTACTATCAAAGCTGGAAGAGCACGAGCTTGATCCCAATGAACCGGCCGATGCGCAGACGCTCGTGCGGCGATTGTTCTTCGTCTTGATTGGGCTGCCACCGACTGCGGAGGAAGTCGAAAAGTGGACGGCCAAGCTGCGCCAACCGAACGGTGACAAAGAGTTGGTCAATCACTTGCTCGACAGCCCGCACTTCGGCGAGCGATGGGCGCGGCATTGGATGGACTGGGTGCGCTATGCCGACTCGCATGGTTCCGAAGGCGATCCGGCGATCGACAACAGTTGGCTGTATCGCGACTACTTGATCCGAGCACTCAACGCCGACGTGCCGTTCGATCAACTGGTTCGCGAACATGTCGCCGGCGATCTGCTGGCGAAGCCGCGCATCAACGAGGCACTTGGAATCAACGAGTCACTGATCGGACCGGCTCATTGGCGAATGGTCTTTCATGGGTTCGCTCCGACCGATGCGCTCGATGAAAAGGTGCGGTACACGGATGACGCGATCAACGCGTTCTCGAAAGCGTTCCTGGGCCTGACGGTGTCGTGTGCTCGCTGTCACGATCACAAGTTCGATCCGATCAGCCAGAAAGACTACTACGCACTGTTTGGCATTCTGGGATCGTGTCGTCCCGGCCGAGTCGCCATCGACACGCGCGACAAGCTGGAAGCCAACCGCGAGAAGCTGTCGCTGCTCAAGCCGCAGATACGATCCGCGATCGCCGACGAATGGTTGGCGACGAGTCCGAAGTTGAAAGCCGCTCTGCTGTCCGACAATGGACCGTGGAAGACGGCCGACAAACCGAATCTGCTTTTGCAGCCGTGGTTCGTAATGCGCAAGGAAACCAGCGACGGTGCGTCGTTCACCGACGCCTGGCAACGGCAAGTGGCGTCGTGGAAAACCGACAAACAGCAGCGTGACGAACATGCTCAGCGCGAATATTGGCAGCGTTGGAATCTGACCAACGAGGCGACCTATGCGAATTGGTTTCGAGTCGGCACTGGCCTACCCAACAAACCGTTTGCGGCGGGCGAGTACTCCCTCGCGACCAGCGGAGAAAACGTTCTGGCCGGGATCTATCCTGCGGGCGTCTACTCACATAGTCTCTCAACAAAGCATCCCGCGCGTTTGTCGTCCGGCAAGGTACGACTCGATGACAACTACGACCTGTGGCTGCGCGTCATCGGCGATGGCGGAGCGAGCACTCGATACGTCGTGGAAGACTATCCGCGGAACGGCACCGTGTTCCCCGTGGCCACGTTGTCGAAGGATTGGCAGTGGCAGAAGTTTGATTTGACCTACTGGAACGGAGACGAGATTCATCTCGAAGTCACCTCTGGCAAGGACGCGCCGCTGATGGTGGGCAACGAGCCCCGCTCGTGGTTCGGCATTCGCGAAGCGGTGATCGTAAAGAAGGGAGAACCGGGACCGCCGACGGCCTCGCGGGAGTTTCTCGATGCGTTGTTTGAAGTCGCGGCCGATGCGCCGCAGTCGTTCGAGGCTCTGGCGGATCGTCACCTGCAAGCGATGACGGCCGCCGTCCGCGCTTGGCGAGATGGCTCGGCGACCGACGCTCAAGCCTCTCTGCTTGATGCGTGTCTTAAGCAGGAACTGCTGCCGAACAAGCTGGAGGAACTCGCCTCCGCGAAGCCGCTGATCCATGAATACCGCCGGCTCGAAGATGAGATCGTTGTGCCGACGCGTGTGCCGGGGTTGGAAGAGACAATCGGTCGCAATCAGGCGTTGTTCGAGCGAGGCAATCACAAACAGCCGCGGGCCGAAGTGCCGCGAGGGTTCCTCGAAGCGATCGACGCGACGCCGTATCAGACGGCTCAAAGCGGTCGCCGCCAGCTCGCTGAGAGCGTATTGCGTGATGACAACCCGCTGACTCGGCGCGTGATCGTGAATCGAGTTTGGCATCACTTGTTCGGTCGCGGGATCGTGCCGACGCCGGACAACTTCGGGCGGCTAGGGTTAGAACCGACGCATCCGGAGTTGCTCGATTTCCTGGCCGCGCGATTTTCCGAGCATGGTTGGTCGATCAAAGAGGCGATCCGCTTCATCGTCTTGTCGAAGACTTGGCAATTGAGTTCGCGCCCATCAGCGAAGGCTTTGCAACGGGATGCGGACAATCGACTGCTGTCTCACGCGATGGTCCGGCGGCTCGAAGCGGAGGCGATTCGCGATTCGTTGCTGGCGGTCTCCGGCGGTCTCAGCCGGGATCTGTTCGGCGGTCTGACAGATGGCAATTCGAATCGGCGTAGCGTGTATGTGCGAGTGACTCGCAATGCGCTCGATCCGTTTCTGCGAGCGTTCGATTTTCCAGAGCCATTCAGCACAACCGGCCGGCGCGATGTGACGAACGTCCCGGCTCAATCGCTGACGCTGATGAATGACGACCATGTCGCCGCACTCGCCTCCAACTGGACCACGCGAGTGCTCGCCGATCCACGGTTCGCCAGTGACCCGGCGCGGATCGAGAATATGGTTCTCTCGGCTTTGGGACGACCGGCACAGGGGGCCGACGTCCGCCGCTTTGAAACGTATCTTGCTGAGACCAAAGCCCGGCATTCCGATCTCGTGAATCAAGTTGCCAAGCTGCGGAAGCAAATAGATCAGCAGCAGGCGGCGATTCAAAAACTGATCGAGCCGACTCGCACGCGCTTGTTGGAACAAGCGAAGAAGAAATCAGCAGCGGGCGAACAAGTCGTCCCGCAGCCGATCGCTCGCTGGGAATTTGAATCGAACCTCCGTGATCTCATCGGAGCAGCACACGGAGAAGCTCGGAACGGCGCGCAGCTGGAAAACGGCACGCTCGTCGTCAATCAACAGGCGCACGTCATCACCGCGCCGCTAAAGCAGACAATCAAGGCGAAGACGCTGGAAGCTTGGGTGCAGCTCGACAATCTGGATCAGCGCGGCGGTGGAGTGATCACGATTCAGACACCCGACGGCGTTGTCTTTGACTCGATCGTGTTCGCCGAACAGAACCCGCGTCAGTGGATGGCCGGCAGCAACGGCTTCGCGCGGACGCAATCGTTCAACGCGCCGCAGGATCAAAATGCCGCCGGTCGAGCGGTGCATGTCGCGATCGCGTATCACGAAGATGGGCTGATTGCCGGCTATCGCGACGGGCAGCCTTACGGCAAGACCTACAAGAGCAACGGTCCCGTCGAGTTCGTCGCCGGAAAAGCCGTGATTGGTTTCGGCATTCGTCATCTTCCTGCTGGCGGCAACCGGATGCTCGCCGGGCGAATCGTGCGAGCCCAGCTTTACGATCGCGCCTTGACGGCCGACGAAATCCAGGCGACGTCACAATCGGCTCCGTACTTCGTCTCCGAAGCGCAGGTCTTGGCCGAACTGACGGCGGCTGATCGCGAACAGATTGATCAATCTCAAAAACGTATTCGTTCTCTGGAAACCGAGATCGAAACGTTCGGAGTCATCCCAGATGCTTTGAATGACAAAGCCGTCTGGACGGATCTCGCTCACGCGATGTTTACGTTTCAGGAATTCATCTACGTGAAGTGAAACGCCCCACAACACGTCTTCATGATTTTGTTCCCCATGATATTGCCAAAATCGGGGTCGCAGAATCAGGCGAGGCAAAATCATGGGAAACAAATTCATGGGGATCGATGAACTCGGGCGAAGAGGCTCGTTGGCGTTTCGCTCGCGTCGGCAGATGCTTCAAACTTGCACGACCGGATTCGGTGCGGTCGCGCTCGTGGGACTGCTGCACCAGCGGGCCGATTCGGCAACAGGAGACCTTCCGGCCGGTGCGGCACTGAAGACGACACACCATGCCGCTCGAGCCAAGCACGTCATTTTCTGCTTTATGTCCGGAGGAGTTTCGCACGTCGACTCTTTTGATCCAAAGCCTCGCCTACAACGGGATCATGGAAAGCCGATGCCGGTGAAGGTTGAACGGACGATGTTCAACAACAACGGCAACATCATGGCCAGCCCGTTCGAGTTCACCCCCTCCGGTAAGAGCGGCATCCCGGTCAGCAGCATGTTTCCACACGTCGCCAAGGTGGTCGATGAACTGGCGATCGTTCGCTCGATGACATCGGCGCTGAACGAGCACGCTCAAGCCAACTTCTTCATGCACACCGGGTTCCCGATCATGGGCTATCCGAGCGCGGGGGCCTGGGCCGCGTATGGGCTCGGCACCGAGAACCGTGATCTGCCTGGCTATGTCGTGCTGCAAAGTGGGACTGCTGTGCCGCCTCACGGTGGCGTGAGTCTCTTCAGCAACGGATTTCTTCCGGCTCAACATCAAGGCTCGATCTTGAAAGCCGATCAGCGCGAAGCGATTCGCAACATCCGCCCGCGCGATTCTCGAAGCACACAAAGCCGGCGACTCGAATTCGTTCGCCAGTTCGATCAACCATTTCTGGAGGAGACCGCAGCGGACGCTCAGGTGGATGCCGCGATTCGCAATTACGAAACCGCGTTTCGGATGCAGTCGGTCGTCCCCGAGTTATGCGATATCTCCGGTGAGACCGAGCAAACACACAAGCTTTATGGATTGGACTCCAACGACGCGGAGAAAGCGGCCTATGCGCGGCAATGCCTGCTGGCTCGGAGGCTTGTCGAACGGGGCGTGCGGTTCATCGAACTGAGTTGCTTGACCAAGAACATCGGAGCCGGCGGAGCGGCCAACCCGTGGGATCAGCACGGAGCCTTGAAGCAGGGGCACGGCGCGATGGCTCAGCAAGTCGATCAACCGATCGCCGCACTGATTCAGGATCTGCGCGACCGCGGACTGCTCGACGAAACGCTGATCGTCTGGGCCGGCGAGTTTGGACGGACTCCGTTCTCACAAGGGAGCGACGGCCGCGATCACAATCCATATGGCTTCAGTGTCTGGCTGGCCGGCGGCGGAGTCAAAGCGGGCACGATCTACGGCGCAACCGATGATCTCGGTTACTACGCGATCGAAAACAAATGCACGGTCTACGACCTGTGGGCGACGGTGCTGCATCAGCTCGGCGTCGATCACGAAGAGCTGACCTACCGTTACAGCGGCCGCGACTTCCGCCTGACCGACGTGCATGGACATGTCCTTCGTGACATCCTGGCGTGATCGACGGGGTCGGGAGTCTTTTTCAGGTCGGCCTGCAAGCCAATCATCGTTCGGAATTTCAATGTGGCCGACCTGAAAAAGACTCCCGACCCCTTGGCGATCCACACAAGCCGGCGTGCCGCGCGGTGGCCGGGAGCGATTCTGTTTCGCGGGCTGGCGGTGTTGCTGGGGTTGCTGCCGTTTGTGGTGATCGAACTGGGCCTGCGAGCGTTCGGGCAGGGGCGGCCGGATTGGCACGACGATCCGTTTGTGGGCTTCAGCGCCGTGCGGCCATTGTTTGAATTGAATGACTCTGGCGAGCGGTATGAGATTGCTCGATCGAAGCAGACGCACTTCTATCCGGAGTCGTTCCCAGTGCGAAAAGAGCCACGCGAGTTTCGCATCTTCTGCATTGGCGACTCGACCGTGCAGGGGAATCCGTGGACCACCGAAACATCGTTCACGACCTGGTTGGAGATCAGCTTGAATGCGGCCGAGCCGGTGCGTCACTGGGACGTCATCAACTGCGGCGGAGTCTCGTATGCCAGCTACCGGATGGTCCCGATTCTGGAGGAGGTGCTGCGGTATCAGCCCGACTTGGTCATCGTGCATTGCAGCCACAACGAATTTCTGGAGGACCGGACCTACGGCGACCTCAAGCGAACGCCGCGGTGGCTGTGGCGGTCGCACGAACAAGTCTCACGGCTGCGGCTTTACAACGTGCTGCAATCGCTGGTCGGCCCGCCAAAGCAGTCGCTGGTGACGAATACCGGCGATCAAGCGGAAGCGATATCGGGAGGGCGAGGCTCCCGCCGAGCCGATGAGGCGAATGACCTGCAACAACCGAATCGGCTCGGCGGAAGCCTCGCCCTCCCGGCGGAGGTGGAAGCACTGCTCGACTATCGTGGCGGGTTAGAGTTCTATCATCGTGACGAGACGTGGCAGCGCGGCGTCATCGCGCATTACGAATTCAATCTGCGACGCATGACGTCGATCGCTCGGCAGGCGGGTGTGCCGCTGATCTTGATGAATCCGGCGTGCAACCTGCGCGACTCGCCGCCGTTCAAGGTGGAACATCGGGCCGGGCTCACGGAGCGCGAGCGACAACAGTGGAATGACCTGTGGGCACAGGCTCGCGCGAACTACTCCGCGCAGCCGATTGAATCACTGCGGTTGTTACGCGAGGCGCTGGTCCTCGACGATCAACATGCCGGCCTGCATTACGACTTGGCCAAGTGCTACGACTCACTCAGCCAGTTCAGCGACGCGCGTGCCGAATACCTGCTCGCCAAAGAACTGGATGTCTGCCCGTTGCGGATTCTGGAGCCGATGAACGACATCGTGCGGCAAGTGGCCAGCGACACCCACACGCCGGTCGTTGATGTCCGCGTCCTGTTCGACCAATTGAGTCGGGATGGCATCCCCGGCAGCGATTTTTTTGCGGATCACGTACATCCCACGATTCCTGGCTATCAACGTGTCGCGGATGAATTGGCCGACGAACTGGTACGCCTCGGCCTCATTCATCCGCGAGCAGCGTGGCTCGAAGAAAAACAGCAGCGTTACGCCGAGCACCTGGAATCATTGCCGCCGCTATATTTCATTCGTGGCCAGCAGCGGCTGAAGTCATTGATGCTTTGGGCTTACGGTCGCGTGACGAAAGAGCGGCCGAGCGTGCCCCAGCCCTGACGGATTCCAGACGCGGATTGACTCGCTGGCCAACAGAAGTGACCATCCGCCGCCGATTGTCGCGATCGAGATTCTTGGGCCTGATCGTCAACGTCTGAGGTGTCGGTCGAGCTTGCCTGACCGGCAAAACCGGTTTCGCCAAAACCGCCTCAATCAGAATTGGTCAAAGCTCAAGGGAACTCCGTCGATCAAGAAGTTATCTGGTAGACGAGACACTCCGTGACTCGAAGATTCCAGTCACGGAGTGACTGGTCTACTTTGTTTGCCCTGGTGCCGAGGAACCGTTCCGTGCAGTTCAGTCCAATCACCTCTCTGCTGGCTGCGGCCGATTTTGTGGAATGGCTGGCAGCACTGTTTCGCCAGCCGGTGGAAATGATTGAGACGGCGCTCTGGAGCGGCCTTGCCACGGGGTTGGGACTCGCCACGCTGCATCTGCTGACGATGCTGGTGACGAAGTGGGGCGACCGGTCGATCGGCTGGAAGTCGCTGGTGTTTTCGATCCTGATTCATCTCTCGTGCATGTTTGGATTGGTCGCGGTGAATCCTCCCGCTTCGTTGTCTCCCGCAACGGCGAGCGAGTCCGACGTGGAAGTCGTTCCGGAACAGCGGATCGAAGTTCACACCAAGACCACCGAAGCGGATGAACGAGTCGATCTGCCGAAGTCGGGCAACACGCGCGTTTGGGAGAAGTTGCCGGACGCTCCCGATCACGAGTTGATTCGTACCAGCCGTACTCCGACCGAAATGAAGCCCTCCGAAGGACCGGCACGAACGCAGCAACCGCTGACCGCGCCGGATCTCGAAGTTGCGGACAAGTCCGCACTGCCCGATCAGCCGGATGTGCGTCCGGAATTGAAGCTGTCGGGAGAAAAGGCTCCGACGCGCGTCGAAGCCGCCGTGCCGTTGAAGATTGATGACCCGACGGCCGAGTCTCGTCCCGAAACTCGCGTGCCGTCATTCGCACCGCTCAAGCGCAGCCAGGGAACCGGATCGCCCGGAGCGACGGTTGCACGACAATCGAACTCCGGCAGTACCGGTGGCCCCGAGCGCGCTGTGCCGGGTTTCGATTCGCCCGGTTTGTTGACTCTGCCCGACAGTGTTGTGCCCGGAACGGCCACCACGGTGTCACCGGTGCCCGGCTCTGTGGGAGCTGGTGCTGGGCCGCGGCGCTCTGGACCGGCTCCGTCTGCTGTGCCGACGGATGAAGCGGGATCCCTCGCGAGCAATTCCACGGGAGGTGGTTCGGGAACTGGAAGCGGTACTCCTGGATTCTCACGACTGAAATCTCGTTCGACCCGCGGCCAACCCGGTGGCGGCAGCGAGACGTTCCATCCGGAACGCAAAGCTCAAGACCCGGCAGCAATGTCCGCCGGGCCGTTGCAAGTCCGCGATGGAGTTCGCACCGAGTTGCCGAATGAAGGTCTTGTCCCGCGACTGGTGCAGCCGAACGTTGAGGCGTCCAAACTGGGAAAACGGACGACGGTGCCTCCAATCTATGAAGGCCGAAATCTGACTCGTCGCCGCGAAATGCTCCGCAAGTACGGCGGCACGGACGCGTCGGAAAAAGCCGTGGAACTGAGCCTCCGTTGGCTCGCCATCCACCAAGATCCGGAAGGCTTTTGGGATGCCGATGGCTTTGACGCGCAATGCCCCGCCGGCGAACGCTGCACCGGCCACGCTGGGCTCGTGAAGATCGACGAGGACAATGTGGATCGACTCAATGCTGGCAAGCAGGCGGATGTCGGTGTGACGGCTCTCGCGCTGCTCGCCTTCCTGGGATATGGATACACGCACGAGACCGGCCCCTATGCCGATCAGATCGACCACACGCTCAGTTGGATGGTCCGCCAACAGCGAGCCGACGGATACCTCGGCGGCAAGGCCACGCATTTCGAGCAGATGTACTGCCACGCGATGGCCACCTACGCGCTCGCCGAGGCATTGGGAATGCAGAGCGATCTATCGTCCGATTCCCGTTTGCGCGAACCAGTGGCTCGCGCAGTGAGTTACATCGTCGAGAATCAGAATCCAGATGGCGGCTGGCGGTATGTCAAAGGTCAGTCGAGCGACATGAGCATCTTTGGCTGGCAACTGATGGCCCTGAAGAGCGCGGAGATCGCCGGCCTGACGGTCCCCGACAGCACGAAGGCCAAGATGGTGCAGTTCCTGAAGGAACGGAGCCAAGGTCCGAACAAAGGCTTGGCCGGCTATCGCATGGTCGGTGGCCAGCTACTCCCGCCGACCGACTCGATGACCGCCGAGGCATTGTTCTGCAAACAGATGCTGCGGATATCACGCACGGACCCAGCCAGCACCGAAGGCATGAACTACATCATGCAGCGATTGCCGCGCGGTTCGAATCACAATTTGTATTTCTGGTACTACGGCACGCTGGCGATGTATCAGTATGGTGGCGCGCAATGGCGCGAGTGGAACGAAGCGTTGCGCGAAACGCTGGTCGCCGAGCAGCGGACTCGCGGCCACATGGCCGGAAGCTGGGATCCAAAAGCCCCGTGGGGAGCCTATGGCGGTCGCATCTTTTCGACCGCTGTCAGCACGCTCTGCCTTGAGGTCTACTACCGCTTCCTGCCGCTCTACCAATTGGGCGAGCAGTACGACGGGCAGTAGGAGCCAGTGTCAAAACTCGATCGTCAGAGAGAGCACCGTACCGCGACCGTTACGGAGCGGCCGTTGGGCCATTGCAGGCCGCTCCCTAACCCGCATTATTCATGCATCGGTCAGTGGCCAGTTTTTTCGGGTGCGCTGTGGATGGAGGCTGGTGGGGAGTCCGGAATGTCGGAGTCTGCGCGGAGGTTCCCCCTCCCCAAGCGTTGTTCAGCGGTGATGTCG
>SXKJ01000109.1 GCA_005778115.1 Planctomyces sp.
ACCGCTGCCACCACACAACGTTGCCACCACACAACGTTGGCTCCAACGAAACGAACTCGCCCGTGCTTCACGCTACGAATCTCGTAATCTCCTTCCACCACTCAAGAACCAGCTAAGAACCTAAACCGGACAGTAGAACTACGAGAGCAGGACTAGATCATGGTCACAACCTTTCTGGAAGAAGCCGCTCGCGGTGAGGCACCACCGCTGGTTCCAATCAGTGCGGACCTTTACCAACAGATGATCGAACGAGGGATTCTACTCGAAGGTGCGCCGATCGAACTCATCGACGGTCTGCTTGTGCGAAAAGATCGGAGTGCTCGCGGAGAGAATCTCATGAATTACGGCCGCCAACATGCACTTTTATTGAAACGACGTTTCCGTTGGCTTTCGGGTTGGTGTGACGCGATTGGCTACTCCCTCCAAAACCAATCCCCAGTGACTCTCAATGAATTCAGCGTCCCAGAACCTGATTTGAGCATCGTGCGCGGCACCGAAGAGGACTACCGCGAAGGCCATCTCGGCCCCAATGATGTGTTGCTGCTCATCGAAATCGCCGACTCGTCGGTCAGCACCGATCGATCGACCAAGCAGCGGCTGTATGCGTCGGCGGGGATTCCGGTTTATTGGATCGTCAACATTCCCGATTCGCAGGTGGAAGTTTACGAGCAGCCCGACGCCGCTTCCGGCAAGTACCAGCCGCCGACAATCTATCGCGCGGGTCAGACGGTTCGATTCAGCCTCGCGGGTCAGTCGATCGACATCGACGTGACGCGGTTCTTCGCGTGAGCTGTTACATCTTGGCCCAGCTTGGGAACCACTTGAAGAGCGCGATTGCCAGAGCGGTTCCCGCTGCCGGAAGCAGTACGGTCGTCACGAAGATCGGGCCGTAGGATCGGGCATGAGTCTCTCCACAGATGTTGCGGATCAGCATGACGAGGTAGCCGTTGGCCGGCAGCGAGTCCAAGCTGCCGGAGGCGATTGAGACCACGCGATGCAGTGCGCGCGCCGGGACGTCCAGTTCGTCGATGTAGATCGGCTTGAGAATTGGCAGAGCGATTCCCTGGCCTCCCGATGCGGAACCGGCAATGCCCGCGATCACGGCGACGGCAACCGCCGCTCCGATCAGCGGATCGCCCGGTAGATGAGTGACCCAATGCACCACGATCTGAAACGAGGGCAAACCTTTGACCGCTGAGCCGAAGCCGACCACGGCGCTCGTTGAGCCAACGGCCAGCAGGCCGTTGACGAATCCGTCGCCGAAGCAACCCCAGACATCCGGCAGGCGGCGATGCATCACGCAGACGCCGGCGAGGACTCCCAGAAAAATCGAAAGCGTTCCGTCTTCCGGGAACCAGTCGAGCGCCGCGGCCCATTTCGGATGAACGTCGGCATCGACCAGTTTGGCCAATTGATCGCCAGCGAACGGAAGCAGATTCAGCGAGAGCAACGTCACCACCAATGGAGTGATCGCCGCCAAAAACGACGGGCCTTGTACGCCGTCCGACACGCTGGCTCGGTCCCCATCACGAGCCTCGAATCGCTCGCCCGCTTTGATCGCTTTGCGGAGCACCATTTCGAGATACCACTGGCCGACCCCAAACATGAACAACGCCACGATGATGCTGGCCGGCCAACCGGCCCGAGCGTCGGTCAGCGATTCGCCGGTGTTTGCGTCGATCAGCTTCTTGATCGGAATCAAGTTCTGAATCTCCGGTGAGCCGGCGGAGGTCATCGTGAAGGTGATTGAGCCAAACGCGATCGCCGCCGGAATGAATCGTCTTGGTAGATCGGCCGCTCGGAACAACTGCACGGCCAGCGGGTAGACCGAGAACCCGACAACGAACAACGACACTCCGCCATAGGTCAACACGGCACACGCCAGCACGACCGCCAGACAAGCTCGCTCGCGGCCCAGCCATCTGCCAACTCGGTTGGCCACGCTGATCGCCGCGCCGGAATCGTCCATCATTTTTCCGAACACCGCGCCGAGTGCGAAAATTAGAAAGAAATCTTTCACATAGGTCGCGAAGCCCTCCATGTAGGCTCCGTTCATCTTTGCCATGGGGTCTTCGCCACTGAGCGTCACGGCCATCAACGCACACAGCGGCGCGACGACGAAGATGCTTTTGCCGCGTACGACAAGCGTCATCAACAGACCGAGGCTGCTGAAGAGCACGAGCAGGTGATAGAGGCTATTCATGGGTGTCTCGGAAGGTGGCAAAATCATGGGGCTCAAAATCATGGAAGACAGGAAGACTCATTGGCTCTCCTGATTTTGCCAACTGGCCTTAAACAAAGCCTGAACAGCAGCCGCTCGCGAGCGGGGAGGTTGTTGCTGCAATTGACCGCGAACCGCGGTGGAGACTCGTTGCGACACGGCGTCCCATTCTGCGGCGGTCACCACCTGATCGGGCCGAAAGAACACGCTCTCAGGATCCGCTTTCCATAAGCCTGCGACCGTCATCAATGAGGCGGCCTCGAAGGCTGGGTGTTCCGGCGGCAGGTCGTGATACGGCCAGATCAGCACGCCGGGTCCGCCAACTCCGCGAGCGAGTGTTTGCTGAATCTCGCGGACTCGTTTTGAGTCGGCTGCGACGGCTCGCGGTTCGACACCGTCGCGCAGGCAAACCGCAGCCACGGTCGCAGAGGCCTGGCCGACGAGCATCATCTGGCCGTGCAATCGCAAAGCGGATTGCACGACGCTGCTCACGCCGATGTTCTTGCCGCTGCCGAGAAGGCCGTCACGCTCGATCGGGATCAGACCACGCAATGGGAACATCGCGCGGTCGGTGTCGGTGTGCCAGTTGCGAGTGCCGGTATGCACGAACTGCCACGGGCCGTTGCGGTCGCTCGTCAGATACTTTCGGCGGGTCGGATGAAAGTCGATGTTGAATTGAAAGCCGAACACCGCGTCGGTCGGCATCATCTTCGCCCACTTTGGCTCGCGAGTCGCCGCACGAATGTCTTGCTCGCGCAGCATCGTGAGCGTTTCCAGTCGCAGTCCTTCGCGAACATACGGTTTCGGCGGCAGTCGGTCGGGCGTTCCGAATTCGTCGGTCAGCGTCATGTAACGGAAGCTCTGAGGAAAGTCACCGACGCGGTTATGCACCGCCGTTTGCAGGTGATGCAGCATTCCCAGCGCGTGCTGCTTCGTGTCTTCGAAGACGATCTGCCGTTGTGCGGGAGTCATCTCGACGATGTTCTTTTTAGACGCTCCCACCTCTGTGGCTTCGAGCGCATCGACCACGCGCTGCGGCAACTGACAAAGCGGGTAATCCTGCACCGGCCAGTTGAGAAACGTCGTCTCGGTGCCGATGGGCAACTTGTGATGCCAGCGATCGACGAGGCGGCGATGGGTGTAGACGCTCCAGCCGGATTGCGAATAGATGCCAGCGGACATGTCGCTCTCGACCCACGGCGGCGTTTTGTCGAGCGCGGCGAACGATCGCGCGTCGTAGCTGACTGGTTTTGAAATGGTCGCTTCGCGTCCTGCTTCACGGAGCACGAGACACCACGACAGCGGATTCATTTCTTGCCGGCCTGCGTCGTCGAAGGATTCGGGGGCACTTGGTTCGCCGAAGCGCGATCGCAGATCCGGTCCAGCGCCGTACTTCGCACCGCTCAGCCGAATTACGTCGCCCCAGTCGGAGGAATCGAGCGTGAGCTTGGCACGCACAATAAGTCGGTCTTTCGGTGAAGCGACTCTTTCAAAGGTGACACTCGCGATGCGATTACGGTCGAGCTCGACGCTGACCGGCTGCCAGCCCCGTTCGACTCGCAGCGGACGCTCCGCGTCCGTACCGCGAACGTCAGGGAGCGGCCTGGTGTGGTCGCTCGATCTTGGCCGCTCCCTGACGGTCGCGGTACGGATAACGGAATAGGGCTCCAACAATTCCTCAAAGATCATCGCGGCGGCGGCAGGCTCAATCGTCTCGGTGCCGCAGTACGCGTTGCCGGGGGAGGCAATGCCGTATTTGGCTTTGTTGTGAGCACGGATGCGGTTCACGACCTCCAGAAACAAGCCGCTCCGAGGAAAGTTGGTTCGCCGCCCCTCAACCGTCGTCCATTCGTCGAGACAGCCGACTCCCTCGGCACTGAATTGCCCGCCGAGCCAGTCGATGTCGTTGACGAGCACGATCCGCTTCACGCCCAACCGTGCGGCTTGAACTGCGGCGGAGCAGGCGGATTCGCTGCCGCCGACGATCAGCAGGTCGGTCTCGATGGACTCCGCCTTCGCTTCGACTCCCAGAAGAGCGATCCAGCAGACGAGCAATCGTGTGCGATGCGACGTGACCAAGTTGATGTTTCCTGAGTATCGGGAAATACTCGCAGTATGACTTCGAGAACTCGATTCGCGAAACCATCCCCAGTGTCCGGTGGATGGCTGTCGGCTGAAAGCTGACGGCTATCAGCCGAAACTTTGAAGCGTCGAGAGGATCAATCATGGAAGTGCCAGTCTTGGTGGGTGAGCGATGGGTGACTCCACAAGTGAGCGGCTGGAGTCCCGTCTTTAATCCGTCACGCGGCGATCAGATCGCTCGCGTGCCACATTGCGGAGCGGCCGAGGTCGATGCGGTCGTCCAAGCGGCGGCGACAGCGTTCATTGGTTGGTCGAAGACTTCCGCTCCCGCACGAGCGGCGAAGTTGTTCGCGTTCAAGACGAAGCTAGAAGCGCACTTTGAGGAATTGGCCGCGCTGATCACTCGCGAGAACGGCAAGACGCTGGAGGAAGCACGCGGCGACGTGCGGCGCGGGATTGAGGTTGTCGATTTCGCTTGCGGGATCGCTCACCTGTGCAAAGGAGAGAACTTGCCGCAGGTCGCGGACGGCATCGACGGTGTGACGATGCGTGAGCCGATCGGCGTCTGTGCTGGCATCACGCCATTCAACGTTCCGGCGATGGTCCCCCTGTGGATGTTTCCGCTTGCGCTCGCCTGCGGCAACACATTCAACTTGAAGCCTAGCGAACAGGTGCCGCTGACGGCTGTGCGTTTGGCCGAGTTGTTTCTCGAAGCCGGACTGCCGCCGGGTGTGTTGAACATCGTGCATGGCGGGCGTGAGGCAGTTGATGCGTTGTTGGAACATCCAGGGATCGCGGCGATCAGCTTCGTCGGTTCGACGCGCGTCGCCGAGCATGTTTACGTCACCGGCTGCCGGCATGGGAAACGAGTCCAAGCGGCTGGCGGTGCGAAGAACGTAATGATCGTCATGCCGGACGCCGAACCGAACGCGACGGTGCGAGCCATCATGGGGGCGTCGTATGGCTGCGCCGGCCAGCGCTGCATGGCTGGTTCGATCTTGATGGGAGTCGGCGAAGCGGCGTCACAAGTTCGCGATCAGATTGCCTCGGCGATCGACAAGCTGGTGATTGGTGATACGTTGGCGAATCCCAAGGCGGACATGGGACCGGTGATCGACTCCGCCGCACGCGATCGCATCTTGCAGGCCATCGAAATGGGAGTCGCGGAAGGGGCGTCGCTCGTTCGCGGCGGCAAGCACGAGCCTCAGAGCGGAGGTTTCTTCGTCCCGCCGACTCTGTTCGATGAAGCCAGTCCTGACATGCATATAGCTCGTGAAGAAATCTTCGGCCCGGTGCTGACGATGTTGCGACCGCGCGATCTCGACGAAGCGATCGCGTGGGCGAATCGAAGTCCGTATGGCAACGGCGCGGTGATCTTCACCAGCAGCGGCGGAGTGGCTCGGCAGTTCGCTCGCGAGGTGCAGTGCGGCATGGTCGGCGTGAACGTCGGCGTGCCGGCCCCGATGGCGGCGTTCGCATTCTCTGGATGGAATCGCTCGTTCTTTGGCGACCTGCATGTGCAGGGGACCGAAGGGGTGATGTTTTACACGCGGCAGAAGATTGTGCTGTCTCGGTGGGACAATGCGTATCGACGGACACAAGGTTGGTAACTTCAAAGGTCCAATCATGAGTAATGGGTTTCACGTTTCGGCAACGATTCTCTTCGGTGGCGGTGCGCGGCGAGAGGTGGTTGCTCAACTACAACGCTTCAAGATTCAGCGAGTGCTGCTGGTCACGGACGTTGGCATGATGCAGCTTGGACCGGCGCGGGAGATCGCGGCGTTGCTCGAAGAGGCGGGGCTGGCGGTCACGGTTTTTGATGGCGTGCAGCCGGACCCGACGGATCAGAACGTGACTGATGGGCTGACGCGGTATCAGTCGGAAGGATGCGAGGCACTCGTTGCGGTCGGCGGTGGATCGCCGATTGATGCGGCGAAGGCGATTAGCGTGATGACGACGAACTCGGCACCGCTCAGCCAGTTCGCGGGGTATCACAAGATTCCGCAGGCGGGTGCTCCGCTGATCGCAATTCCGACGACGGCCGGCACCGGCAGTGAAGCGACAAAAGTTTCGGTGATTACCGACACCGAGCGTGACGTGAAGATGATGATCCTGAGCGTCCACTTGCTGCCGACCGTCGCGCTGGTGGATTACGAATTAACGCTGTCGATGCCGCCGGCTCTGACGGCAGCGGTCGGTGTGGACACGCTGACGCACGGCATCGAGGCGTATGTTTCGCGGAAGGCGCACGGCATGACCGATCCGCTGGCGCTGTCGTGCATCCAACTGGTCGCGAAGCATCTGCGGACGGCTTTTCGCGAACCAGCCAATCACGAGGCGCGGGCCGGGATGATGCTGGCGGCCTGCCAAGGAGGGATGGCCTTCGCGAACAGCAGCGTCTGTCTGGTTCACGGGATGAGCCGCCCGATTGGCGCGGTATTTCATGTGCCGCATGGACTCTCGAACGCGGTGTTGCTGCCGACGGTGACGAAGTTCTCGTGGTCGGCCAGCGTCGAACGATACGCGATGGTGGCGAAATTGCTGGGCTGTTGCCCGGCTGATGCCACTAACGAAGCTGCGGCTGAGTCGTTGGTTGAGGGCTTGGAGCAACTCAACGCGGACCTCAGTGTTCCTCGGCTGCGAGCCTGCCGTGGGGTCGAAGAAACGCGGTTCCGAGCGCTGCTTAGCAAGATGGCGGGGGACGCACTGGCATCGGGCAGCCCTCAGAATAATCCGCGAATTCCGACTGAAGAGGAGATCGTCGCGCTGTATGAGGCGGCGTGGTAGCGCGGGCGAGACACTTCCGCAAAGTCGTGATATTCTTGGACTGACCGCTCAATTCCATTCTGCAACACGAACTGAAACTCTCATGCTCCCGACTTGTCCCGCGTGTCAGCAATCCGTGCTGGATGATGATGCCGAGAACTGTCCGTTCTGCGGCGCGAATATGAAAACTGGCAAAGGTGGGGGTAAAGCTCCGACTCCGAAGGCCGTGCCGAAGCCAGCCGCGAAGCCCAGTGCCAGTGCGGCGAGTGCGCCCGCCCCGGCGGCGACTTCGAAGTCAGCGCCTGCGAAAGCAGCGGCCAAGAGCCAGGAAAATGATGAGGACGACCCGTTTGGTTTTGATGCCGCCTCGAATAGTCGCGCGGTTCCGCTTGTGGCTAAGCCGGCCAAAGGGAAGACCGTCCGATTGGTCTGTCCGATGTGCGAGACGCCCGGCTTCGCGGGGCCAGAAGTTGCCGGTAAAGAAGTGAAGTGCTGCAACGAGCAATGTGCGCTGCCGATTTTCACCGCTCCGAAAGGGGATCGCCCGGCTGCCGGAGCTGATCCAAGGACGCCCGCGGCAGGAATGAAAACGGTGGTTGCCCCTCCAGCGAAGAAGAAGGCCTCACCGGCAATGGTGATGACGGCAGTCTGTTCAATGCTGATGGCGGGTGGGAGTCTGTGGTACTTCGTGTTCAACGAGCCTGGTGGTGTTCGACCCCCGCCTCCTCCGCCGCCAGTCGCCAATATCAATCCCGGTCCCGTAACGACGATCGATCCCGCGACCGAAAAATCGAACGATCCCAAGCCTGCGGAAAAAGTTCCCTCGAATGCCGAGAAGCTGCGGAGCACGATTCTGCCAGTCATCGTCGAGTTGTCGCGCGAGACAACGAAGAACCGTAGCAAATACGTCTGCCGTCGCCTGGCCGCGGAAGCTTATATTGAAGCGGGAGATTCCAATGCCGCACAAGAAAACATCGACCAGTTGCTGAAGCTCACTCCAAGGCTGGCCTACCATCAGGTGCTGCCGCTGACGCAGTTGGCGTGGCGCGAGCTGGCGGCAGGCAACGCCGATGCCTCCAAGACCGCGTTGGATGCCGCGTGGAAGGCGGCTCCGGAATTGCCCACGGTCTTTAGCCGACTGACGTTCGATGCAACGACCGACTTGGCGGCACTGCTGTTTGTCAGTGGCCGAGCCGGCGATGCGCAGAACTTGATGAATGCCGAAGGCGCACTGCCGTCGGGATCGAGCGGGACATTAGCCGCGCTCTCACGCAGATCTCATTTGCTGCACTCATTCGATATCGACGAGGCAGCCGCCATGTTGCCGGTCATCCCCTGGAAGTCTCCGCAATGGGTGGTCACAACGATGACTCTGGTGCTGCGCGGTCACGCGAACAAAGCCGTCGAATGGTTGAAGCTGGCTCCCGATGCACAAACCAAAGCCGACTGCTGGGCGGTGTGGGGTGATTCCGTCTTGGCCGCCAATTTCGCGGACGCGATGACCAAGGATGAGCCAATTGCCACAGCCATCAAAGAAGATTCCCCCGCGATGCAGGCTCGCGTTTGGGCACGAGTGGCCGCAGCGCGTTTGGCCGCGAAACAACCAGCGGCTGCGAAGCAAGCGGCTGTGAATGCCGAGACTGCGATGGATTCGGTTCCATTGCCAAAAGACTTCGTGCTGCTGGAAATGAAAGAGTTGATGAAGTTGCAACTCCCCGATGCGATCACGCCTCGGCTGAATGCCATCGCGGCGGCGGAAGTCGCTCGCTCACAAACGTTGCTCGGACAGAAAGAAGTCGCCGCCAAAACGTTGGCGGCCGCGCTGCAACATCTACGAGGACACGCGCCGTGTCCTTTCGCGGCCGGTAAGTTGTTCGACGCCACTTCGCGAGACAGCAACGCCGTGAAAGCCCAATTGAAAACTGCTTTGAATCTGAAGACTGATGACAAGGTGCAACAAGCGCTGACGACGTACCGCGAGAAGTGCCGCTCGGCGTTGGATGCGGCGAATGCACGATTCGCGCTGCAAACGGAGATCCTCAAGGCGGCGGTCGATTGGCCGTTGGTCGATGCGGTCTGGACGGAAGCGTCCGCTCATTCGGCCGAGGGGACGGCGGACGAAGCACGCGAAGACTTCCTCAAGACGAACCTCTCGGTGCGACTCGAGCAACGACTGAAAGCGGCGGTGAAAACGGACCAGGCTCGCCAATGTGCGAACTTCGTTACGACGGGAGAACTCACCGACGCTCGCGACACGTTGCAACGTGAGGCGGCGGAAGAAGCCCAAAAGGGAGGTGATGTTGCCAGTGTTGCTCGACGCCTGGCGGCGTATGAGACCAAGCCCGCCGAAGGAGAAAAGACTTCCTCTGAAGACCCCGAATGGACTTTGCTGTGGGGATTGCGGCTCGCCTGCCGGCTGGTGAAAGCCGGCAAGACCGACAAAGCGTTCGAGTTGGTCAGCGGCTTCACCAAAGACACGCTGTGGCGCGAAGAGGGCTACGAAATGCTGGCGGCCATGACCGCGAAGGATCCCGTTGCCGCGGAAGTGCTGTGGAAGAAGTATCGACCCACTCTGCTGACGCCGACCGAGAAGATCGCCATCTTCCGTGGCCTCTGCGCTGGCCTGTCATCATCGCTGGCCGCGAAGCCTTAATTCCGATTGGCGAGCGGCGTGGCGTTATTCAAGCTCTGACGACGCTGCCCGCCAATACTCTGGCGGCGTGAAGATGTCTGACACCGCGATCCGAAAGTCCGGCAGGATCGGCTGCGCGGTAGCTTTGTGTCGCCACGACAGGCTGCCCGTCAGCGTTTCGTCTTCGTGAACGCGTTTGTTCGCATAGCCGGGACGGATCGTGTGGACCGCCTTTTCGATTGGATCGACAATCCACAACACCTCGACGCCCCAGTTCGTGTAATCGAACACGCGATCGTTCAGCGAACGGCGACGGTCATTCGAGGAGATCACCTCGACAATTAGCGCCGGCCGAGTCTCCGTGATCGATTTGTCGGTCTCTCCGAACAACTCACCCCCCAGGAAATAGCTGATCGCTGGGAATCGGATCGTGTCGGGATCGCGTTTCAAAAGCAGGCCCAATTCAAAACAGGGGTAGCCTTCGCGATGCTCATTCAAATACTCGGCCAACGCCTTCGACAGATTCAGCACAGCGATCCGATGCTCTTCCTCCGGCGGTGTCAGAATCTCAACTCGTCCCCGCACCAGTTCGACCCACTGACCTCCTTCCGGGAGGTCGTAGCGAGCGTCTTCAAACGATTCAGCGGTCAGTAATGCGGAGGCGATCATGGTTCGAATCTGTGGTCAGTGGCTGCGATCGGAGGGTGCCAGATGATACGCTTTGACCCACGACGAACAACGGACAACCGCCATGCTCATTCGCCCTTTTCAGCCTGACGATTTACCGACGCTCAAGCGGATCATGGTGGCCGCGTTTGATGGCGTGTCGATTGACCAGGGTATGCAAAAGCTCTTTGGGATCATTCACGATCACGACTGGCAATGGCGGAAAGCTCGACACTTGGATGAGGACGCCGCTCGCGAACCGAGCGGCATCTTTGTGGCCGAGATCGACGGCCGCATCGTCGGCTTCATTTCCACCTGGCAAGACCTCGAGGCGGGGATCGGCCACATCCCCAACCTCTCGTTGGAAGCCGACGTCCGAGGCCAAGGCTTGGGGCGCAAGCTGATCGAGTTTGCCTTGCAGCACTTTCGCGAGAGCGGACTGACTCACGCGAAGATCGAAACGCTGGTGCAAAACGCGATCGGCGAGCATCTCTACACATCGCTCGGATTTCGCGAGGTCGCCCGGCAGATTCACTTCGTCGCCGAGCTGTAGGTTTGGCACTCTCGCCCGACCGGACGGACAAGAGTGCCCATCCTATGGCTTCGGCGAATACTCGGTCGCCTTCATGTAGACCGATTCGACTTTGGCCACGATCTTCCCGTCCTTCTCGGACTCATCGCGTGCCTTGGCCCAATCCGGATCGGCGCGGAAACCTTCCCAGGACTTCTTGGCCGCTTCCGGGCTGGCGTGCCAGATGACGTAGATCAACGTGTTGTTCGCCGTCTTCTCATCGGTCGGCGTCCAGTACATGACGTTTTTCATGCCATGCTTCTCGAACAGCTTCATGGTGTGGTTCTTGAACCGAGCATGCAGGTTCGGCAAGCGGCCTTCATGAGTGATGTAGGTTCGCAGTTCAAAGACTCCGGTCATCTTCGGCTCCTCGCCAATGGTGGAGTTGGATCGCAAGGCGACGATGGCCAGCAACACGCTCAGCACGAGGCCCCACGCGGACAGGGAATTCAACTTCATGATGCGTCACTCCGGGAATGTGTGAAATTTCGCTCGGCACCCTCACCGAACGTTGGCCTGAAGCATAAGCTGGCCTGAGATCGCCCGAAACTCACGGCTCAAGAACGAGAGACTTGCGATGAGTGACCTCAGTCACAGTCAGATCGGACAAATCGCGATCATCGTGCATGACGTTCCGAAAGCGGTGACGTTTTATCGCGACTCGCTCGGCCTGAAGCTGCTGTTCGAGATGCCGCGCATGGCGTTCTTCGACTGTGGTGGCGTGCGGTTGATGCTCGGCATCCCAGAGACGCCGGAGTTCGATCACCCCAGTTCGATCCTGTATTTCAAAGTCCCCGACCTGCGCGAGACGCACCAAACGCTGACCGCGCGCGGCGTTGAGTTCGTCGCCCCGCTGCACTTGATCGCCAAGATGCCCGACCACGAACTCTGGATGGCTTTTTTTCGTGACCTCGACGGCAATACGCTGGCATTGATGAGCGAACTGCATTTTTAAGGAGCGTCTCATGCCGATCACTTATCTCAATTTGGTCGAAGCCTACCGAGCAGCCCACCCGGCACAGGCTCATGCCCTGCGATTCGCGTTGGAGGACGCCGGGATTCGTGCTGTCATCCAGAATGAAGCCCTGCAAGATGCGATCGGGGACATCCCCGGAGGTTGGTCGTCCGCTCCGCGAATCATGGTCGAAGAATCGCAATTCGCCGCCGCGCAAGAAATCATCAGACAGACCGACCACAGCGAAACCACAACCTCCGGATTGAAACCCAGTGAAACCGCGATCGCGTTGACCGGTGCATTCTTCGGCATTGCGGGAGCGGCATTGGCTCCCGGCACGATCGCCGAACCGGAGCCAGTTGAAACGACTCGCTGTTTGGGCTGCGATGCGATCATGGCCGAAGCCGAATCGACATGCCCGAACTGTGGCTGGTCCTATGCGATATCCGATAGGCTTGAGCTTGCTGACGAATTCCTTGAGGACTCGTAAGACGCCGTTTTGACCGCCTCCAGGGATACAAATAGACGTCCGCTGTGATTCGACCTGTTGACCACTGGCTTTGCGCTTTCGCTGCAACGTGGTCTCGGCCAAACTAGTGCCGTTGCCGGTTCGCGGTTCTGCGAGGAAAGGGCGATGACGATGCGTCTGTGGCTTTTGTTGTTCGTAGTGTTGCTGAGCTTGGTTGGCGGTTCGCGACACGCCGCCGCTGAGGAAACTCCCGTCCCGAAGTTTGAAACGGACATCGCTCCGATCTTGGCCACGCGCTGCCTCAAGTGTCATGGCGATGGAAAGCTCGAAGCGGGCTTGGATCTGCGGCGCAGGTTTCTAATTCTCAAAGGGGGCGACAGCGGTGCGGGGTTTGTCGCGGAGAAACCGGACGACAGCTTGCTCATCCAAAAGATCATGGCAGACGAGATGCCGCCCAAGGACGAAGGCCGGCTCGATGACAAACAGAAGGCGCTCTTGAAACGCTGGATCGTGACCGGAGCCAAGACCGTCACGGAGAAAGAAGCACCAATCGACGAGGCCGAACAAGCCAGTCGGTTGTCCGATGAAGACCGGGCGTATTGGGCCTTCCAATCGCCGAAGCGACCGTCCGTGCCACGTCTCGCAGATTTGAAATCTCAAATCTCAAATCCCATTGACGGATTCGTCCTCGCCAAGCTGGCTGAGAAGGGACTGTCGTTCAACGCCGAAGCTTCCAAGTCTGTGCTGTTGCGGCGCGTCACCTTCGATCTGCTCGGTCTGCCGCCGTCGATTGACGAATTGGATGAGTTCCTCGCCGACGAGTCGCCTGATGCCTACGAGAAACTCGTGGACCGATTGCTCGCGTCGCCACGATTTGGAGAACGTTGGGGGCGGCAGTGGCTCGACATCGCGGGATATGCGGACTCGGACGGCTACCTCGCGGCGGATCGCCTTCGGCCGGAGGCATGGCGGTATCGCGATTGGGTCATTCGAGCGTTCAACAGCGATCTGCCGTATGACCAATTTGTGACGCAGCAGTTGGCGGGCGACGAACTCAGCGACTGGCGACGAGCCGATGAGATCACTCCAGAGACTTACGACCAACTTGTCGCCACCGGCTTCCTACGAACGGCGCTCGACCCGACCTATCCGGGCTACATCGAACCGAACGAGGTCTATCAAGTGTTGGCCGACACGATGCAGATTGTCGGCACGACGTTCCTCGGCCTGACCGTGCATTGTGCTCGGTGTCATCAACACAAGTTCGATCCGATATCTCAACGCGACTATTACTCGCTGCAAGCGGTGTTCGGCGGGGCGCTCGATCCTGTTCGCTGGCAACCGTCGGAGGTGCGCGGGATCCCCTTCGCCAGTGAGGCCGAAGAGGCACGCATCAACGAGCACAACAAGCAGGCTGACGCGCGCATCGCCGCGCTGACGGCATCGCTCAATGACCTGACGTTGCGAGCCCGCCGCCGCTTGCTGGCCCGGTGGATGGCTGATGGCCGCAAGCTGATGGCTGATATTCCAACCCAAGACAAGCTCATCGCCGCGATCATCGTTGAACCGGCGAAACGGAATGCCGAACAGAAGCAGCTTGTCGAACAACACGCTGCCGCAAACGTGTCGCTCGCAGAGGGCGACCTGGTCAAGAACTTCGACGAATACCGCGAGGACAGCGTTAAGCTGAAAACTGCGATCGCCGCGGAACAAGCGTTGAAGAAGACGATCACACGCATTCGCGGACTGGCCGACCACGACGAGAAGGCGGCTGTCGGCCACATCTTGCGACGCGGCGACTACAACAAGCCCGGAGCGGAGGTAGCCCCCGGTGTGGTTGAGGTGCTCGCGCCCGCCGGTTTCCAGCTCGCTCCACAATCCGGCTACAAAACGACCGGCCGACGCACGGCACTCGCTCGCTGGCTGACAGCCCCGGAGCACCCACTGCTGGCTCGCGTGCATGTGAATCGAGTGTGGGCCGCGCACTTCGGCCGAGGCATCGTTCCGACGCTCGCCAACTTCGGCCGCAGCGGCGTGAAGCCTTCGCATCCGCAGTTGTTGGACTGGCTGGCAACGGAGTTCGTAGTCCCGCCTTTAGGCGGAACGAACGCGGAAACCAAAACAGTTCCGCCTCAAGGCGGGACTACGAACTGGTCACAAAAACGTCTTCACCGATTGATCGTCACCTCCGCCGCGTATCGGCAATCAGCCGACCTCGACGCGGTGAAGCAACAACTCGATCCCAACAACATCCTGCTGGGGGCCTGGTCGCCAAAGAGGCATCATGGGGAGGTCGTGCGCGACAGCCTGTTGACTGTTTCCGCTCGATTGAACCCGACACCGTTCGGCAAATGGGCGAACGTTGCCGCGCAAGGAGACGGCTCGGTCATCGACACCGACGACGAACCGGGACGTCGCCGTTCGATCTATCAAATCGTCCGCCGCAGCCAGCACCTCACCATGCTGGAGCTTTTCGACACACCTCTGATGGAAGTGAACTGCCCGGAACGGACGGTCTCAACTGTTCCACTGCAAGCCCTCGCAATGCTGCACGGGCCGATGTCCGATCGCGCGGCAGGTGGTCTGAGCGATCGCATCTGGTCTGCCGCCGCCACCGATCCCGATCGAATTCGGTTTGTGTTTCGATTGCTGTTCACTCGCGAGCCAACCGCCACGGAAACCGACCGCATCGTACGAACGCTCTCAGAACTTTCGAGAGAACAACTGGCGAACAAGCCCAACCCAACCGACACAGACAAAGAAGCCGCGATCAAAGCCGCGTGGCGGCAAGTTGCTCTCGTGCTGCTCAACAGCAACGAGTTCGTGTATGTGCATTGAACGAGGATCGAATGATGCTTTTCCCAACTGACTCGACTCGATTCGCGGATGTCGTCTCCCGCCGCGATCTGTTTAGTCGCACTGCGTCTGGCTTCGCCGGGATCGCCTTGGGCGGAATGCTTTGCGAGGAAGCCGCACGGGCGGAAGGATCAAATGGCGTTGGAGGTGGATTCCATTTTGCTCCGCGAGCCAAGGCGGTCATTCAGCTTTTTCAACATGGTGGTCCTAGTCACATGGACCTGCTAGATCCAAAAACGGAGTTGACCAAGCAGGATGGCAAGCCGATGCCGAAGTACTTCACGGACCTCGTGAAGATCTCCGCTCACGGCAATCTGCTGGGTAGCCCGTTTAAGTTTCGTCCGCATGGCGAGTGTGGCGTCGAGTACAGCGAACTTTTGCCGCACACGGCGAGTTGTGCCGATGACATCGCCGTCATCCGCTCGATGCACTGCGAACACAACAACCACGAGCAGGCGTTGTGGCAGATCCACACCGGCCGCATCGTCACCGGTCGGCCGACGATTGGAGCTTGGGTCAGCTATGCGCTCGGCAGTGAGAACCAAAATTTGCCGTCGTATGTCGTGCTCCGAAACGACAACGGCCTGCCGACGGATGGGACGCGCAACTGGTCCAGCGGTTTCCTGCCGCCTCGATTTCAAGGGGTCCACTTTCGCAACAAAGGAACTCCGGTGCTTTACCTGCAACCGCAGAGTGCCGTCTCTGACAACACGCAGCGATTGCGACGGGACTTGTTGCGACAACTCAATGACGAACACCTCGCAAAGCAACCGCGCATCGCACCTGACTTGGAAGCTCGCATCGCCAGCTATGAGTTGGCTGCGCGAATGCAGTTGTCCGCCGGCGCGGCATTGAACCTTGCCGAAGAGACCGCCGAGACACAAGCGGCCTACGGACTCGGTCAATCCAAGACCGACAGCTATGGACGGCGCTGCTTGATCGCTCGGAGGTTGATCGAGCGGGGAGTTCGTTACATCCAGATCTTTGTCGAAAGCCAAATCTGGGACACGCACGCGAACAACGCCAACGGCACGCGGAGCTGTTGCGAGCAAACTGATCAGCCGGCTGCGGCGCTCTTGAAAGACCTCAAGCAGCGCGGGTTGCTCGATAGCACACTCGTCGTCTGGGGGGGCGAGTTCGGACGGACGCCCGTCAGTCAATCGGGCGACGGCCGCGATCATCACAAGCAAGGCTTCTCGATGTGGATCGCCGGCGGAGGCATCAAGGGGGGCCAAGCCTACGGCGCGACGGATGAACTCGGCTATCACGCTGTCGAGAACCGCGTCATGGTCGCTGACTTGCACGCCACGATCCTGCACCAGCTTGGCTTGGACCACAAGCGAGTCACCTACAACGTCCACGGTCGCGACGAACGGTTGACCGACGTCTATGACGCGAAGGTGTTGACGCCGTTGCTGTCATGAGTGCTTTATTTCGCGGCTTTGCCCCAACGGGGCGAGACTCGATAGTCCAGGGCGCAGTCCTGGGTGACGGAGCAAAGAACATCGGTCAACCCCAACGGGGCGTAACTCCACGGTGGCATTGCCAGGGTTTCGCCCAGTTGGGGCTAGCTGACTCTCCCGGGCTCGTGCCCCAGGCTTTCGAGTTGCGACCCTTCGGGCCGAAAACAAGAAACAAATCCCGCCCGATGGCAAAGCCTCATCAAACTCAACTTTGCATCATCCCTGGTCGAATCCAACCCAATCAATCGGGCGACTACGAGCGCAGGCTTAGAAGTACCCGTACTGCGGGCCGTAGAACCGGTTGTTGAAGTTTCCGAAGTACCGGTTGTTGTAATAGGCGCGACCGCGAGGCAATGAGCCGGGGCCGACGATACTCGGCGACTGACTTCGGATCTTGGGGACTCGGCTGCTGACCTGTGGCCGTTGGCAAATGGGAGCCGACTGCTGGAACAGGCCCAGCGAGTGGTCTTCCGCCTGTGAGCGGGAATCCTCAGCACAGACGCATGCAGCCACCAGCAGGGTGGCACCGATGATTCGAGACATCGTGAACTCCTTCGATTTGGTTCCACGAGGGATATCGGCCAGATGCGATCGCCCGATGGGGTCGATTAGAAAGGCTGGACGTGTTTCACCGCCGACGAGACGAATACTCTTCGTAATCGGGAGACTACAACAATGGATGAATCAGTGGATTCGTCGCCGCATTGGTGTCGTCGACCGTGACTTGTTGCGCCACACGATTGCTTGTGGCTCCGGAGTCATCGGTGAGTTCAAGATCGACGAACCTGACACCAATCGCACTGGCGATTGGTGCCGAGAACTCCACGCTTTGCAGCAACGCTTCCAGAGCATCCTGGCTGGTTGCTCCGGTGAAGCTGATGACCAACGGGGTGCTGCCCGTTCCTCCCGTGAATGTTCCGAAGGCTGTGCTGTCGAAACTCACGATGCCAGCCGCCGCGACGATGTCTCCACCTGCCAATGACTGCGAGCGAATCCCCAAGAGATCGGTGGCGGCCCCATTGATCGTGCGCACGATCAATTGACCGGTCGCGAAGTTCGGAGAGTCGGGGTCGGATATGGCGGCGTCCGCGGCGACGAGCACGGCAGAGCCTCCGGCGATCACGTCGACTGGCACGCCGGGAATGCTGAGCGTGGGAGCCACGTTGACATTGATGTCTTGTAGGCTGGTGTAGGAGTTTCCGCGTGCCAAGTTGATGTTCTGCGTATTGAAGTGACCGCTGGCCTTGCGGAATGCGTACTCGACGACATCGCCATCGGCATTGATTTGGAAAACGTGGCGATCACCGCCGGGTGTCATATAAGTGCCAGGAGCGCCAAACACTTTGTTGGCGGGAACGCGGTCGCCGCCCCCTTTCATGATGTCGTTGGTCAGGTTGGCGGCGGTCCAACTCTTCGAGGCTGTGAGTTTTTTCTGAAAGTGGATTCGGATCATTTTTCCCGGCAGCGGTTTTTTGCTGCGGGGTTTTTTGGTCCAGTTCGTGTTGGATTTTGGCAACGGGATTGTTGCCGTCGTTGGTCTCGATTCCTGGTC
>SXKJ01000110.1 GCA_005778115.1 Planctomyces sp.
GTTGCTTTCCGTTTTGAGGCCAGTATAGTTCCGCCCGTCCGCACGCGGATCGGAGAGGTGGCAGAGTGGCCGAATGCGCCGGTTTGCTAAATCGGTGTAGGGTTTTAATCCTACCGGGGGTTCGAATCCCCCCCTCTCCGCTTGATTGACGGCCCGCGAGTCATGGCATCATGACTCGTGGGCTGTTTGCATTTCTGAAGGGCATTCTCAATTCCCAGATTGCGGCGGGTTATAGAAATGGACGCAGCCAGGATTACTCGATTGTCTTGAGCGACTTCAGTTTCAATGACCGCACGCTGACTCCCGATGCGGATGACACGGTTTGAGCCAGTGTTTCCGGCAGATCCAGTTTGCCGATTCGTTGCCAGCGATTGCGGAATGATTCGACGCGCGTGATCGCGCCGGTGTGAGCGTCGCGGTATTGGACTTGATACGCGCGAGGCAAGACTTTGTTCTCGGCGTTGCGTTCGGTTTCGAACATTTGCAGAGACATGTTCTCGCGGCCCAAGCTGCGATTCACGACGGTGATCTCGTCATCGCGAACGCGGTAAGTGGACGCGAACCGGCCGCCGTGGAACGTCAGCAGGCGGCCCAGCGGATGTTCCTCTTCTTTGTCGGCGAAGCTCAGAACCGGCTTCGATTGAATGCCGGATGAGGGGACTCGGTGGATGACCAGCGAGTGCAATTGATCGCGGACCCACTCGCGAGCCGCCTCATCGTCGAGCTTCGGCTCGCCCTCAAGCGACACGTCACCGTCCGGCTTCACGGTCACCTGGCCCGAGGAGCGGCGGCCATCGAGATAGACCGACGCTTGGGCGGTGAAGCCTTTGAAATCCTTCCACGCCGCGCGAGCAGCGATTGCCTTTTCAAACATCGCGACCGCGTCGGCATCAACACGCGAATTGTCCAACGGCCAGTCGAAGGCCAACGTTGCGAACTCGCGAAGCTCCTCATAGGTCTGGCCGTTCTGCGTCCCTGCTTGCGGTACGACATGCTTGACGTATACGGCATATTGCCCCGGTTCCGTCAGCCGCCAAGTCGCCCGGCCATTCGCGTCGGTCTTCAATTCCTCGTTCGTCAGGTCCGAGTCGATCGTCGTCAGCACCGTGTTGGCCAACGGCTTGCCTTCTCGCAGCACCGTCAGTGTGAGCGAGTCCTTGGCGAAGGCGGGCATAATCTCCAACGGGATCGATTCGTGACGCGACAACTTTGCGACCTCGTCCGGCTTTCCCGAAACGGCTTTCGGGTAGTACCGCACCAGGAACGGCTTCTCACGTTTGAGCACTCCGTACTCGCAGCGACCGACGACCGACACGCTGTTGCCAGAAGGGAGATACGCTCTCAATCGGTCAGTGCCGCGATTCACGGTCAGTGGTACGAACTTGCTTGGCTCGTCCTGCAACCAGAGTTCAGTGTGCGCGACCTTCGCCACGAACTTGGGATCGCCCGCGGTCGCCCGCTCGCTGAAAAAGACTTCGACGTTCCGCCCTGCTTCCGCATGCGGTCCCACCTGGATAAACAGAAAATGAGCCTGAGCCGAAGCCGCTCCGACTCCCCAAATCAGAACACTCAACAGCAGCATCAAGACAGAACGAGTCATTGCTTCACCTCGCTTAAGAAAGATGACGACCACAAGCGACAGGGCGGAAAGCTATCTGGAGTTCGTCTCACGGTCACTCTTCAACGTCGCGGCAAAACCGGAATCTCGATGAGCCTCACACCACTGGCATCGATCACAAGTATGAACTGTGCTCGCTGGCGGCGGTCACTGAGTTGTCGAAAGTGGACGGCACCAACTATGACTGGCGCAGTGACTGTCCCTTCACTTTGCCAAGGATCATTCGATGTCTGCACTGAATTGGAATAGTCGGCAACTGACGCGCGGTTGGCAGCGTGGGGTGACCGCTTTTTTTCATGGACTCGGCATGACTGAAGCGGATTTCGACAAGCCGCAGGTCGGCATTGGCGTGCCGCTGCTGGAAGGGAATCTGTGTAACGTCCATGCGTATGACCTGGGCCGCAAGGTGGCCGAAGGCTGTCGTGAGGCGGGGCTGTTGGGCTTTCTGTTTGGCACACCGGCAGTCAGCGACAACCTTACGCAAGGACTTGAAGGAGGCGGCGCAAGTCTCGTCTCGCGGAACTTGATTGCGAACTCCGCCGAGTGCGTCGTGACGGCTCACTGCTATGACGCGATGGTCGGTCTGCACCACTGCGACAAGAACGGGCCGGGCTTCGCGATGGCTTTGGCTCGGATGAATTATCCCGGCTTGATCCTCAGCGGCGGCAGTATTCTTCCCGGCTGTTATCGAGGCAAAGATGTCACGATCCTAGATGTCTACGACTCGCAGGCCGCCGCATCGGTCGGAGCGATCCCGCAGTCGGAGGCGGATGAAATCCGGCGAGTCGCTTGTCCGGGACCGGGCGGTTGCGGCATCGCGGCCTCGTTCAACACATGGGGACTCGCGCTGGAGTCCATCGGTCTGATGCCGCCGCAGAGCAGTTCGATTCCGGCCATTGATGCTGCTAAGCAACAGGATGCACTTAACGCCGGAGGACTCATCCGCAATCTGCTCGAACAGCAAATCCGCCCACGCGACATCCTCACTCGCAAAGCATTCGAGAACGCTGCCGTGACCATCGCGACCGCCGGTGGTTCCACGAACGCCGTGTTGCACTTGTTGGCTCTGGCGCGGGAAGCGCAGGTCGAATTCACGCTCCAAGATATACAAAACATTCTGAAGAAGACGCCTGTGATGTGCAGCTTTGCCCCGCGCGGCACAAAGACGATGGTCGATCTGCACAAGCTCGGCGGCACGTCGGTGCTGTTGAAGCATCTGATCCGAGCGGGCCTCATCGACGGTGGCCGCGTGACCGTGACCGGTCGCACGCTCGCGGAGAACGTTGCGAACGCGAGCGATGTCGCAGCCGAGAATGGCCTCATCGCGCCGCTGGACGCGCCGTTTAAGAGCTTCGCCGATATGCAGGTCTGCTTCGGCAACCTCGCCCCGAACGGCATCGTCTTCAAAGTGTCGAGCCTCGATACACCGCGTTTTCGCGGTCCCGCCATCTGCTTCGACACGGGCAAGCAAGTCTCCGACGCCGTCGAGCAGCGCCGCATTCGACCGGGCAGCGTCATCGTGCTCCGCAACCTGGGACCGGTCGCCTCTGGGATGCCGGAAGTCGTCTTGGCCGCATCCGCTTTGTCCGTCCCCGAATTGAACGGCAAGGTGGCGTTGATCTCTGACACGCGTGTATCGGGCATTTCTCACGGCGCGATTGGCGTGCATTGCGCGCCCGAAGCGGCCGTCGGCGGTCCCATCGCGCTCGTCCACGACGGCGACGAGATCAGTTTCGATCTACTGGCCGGCAACGTCACGCTGCATGTAAGCGACGAAGAACTCGCTCGCCGCCGCCAAGCGTGGATCGCGCCGGTCATTCGACACGCGCGAGGCTACCTCGCGGACTTTGCCGCAACGGTCGCTCAGGCCAACCACGGCTGCGTGAGCCGTGCGTTTTACCCCTCATGTTGACGAACTAAAACGCTACAATTATGCCGTCCCGATTGAGCGTCCGAGGAACCGCCATGATCACGATCTCCGGCCAACCGATGCGAACGCGCGAGGGAGTTACTCGGCGGGAGTGGTTGCGCGTCGGCGGGCTGGGTTGGATGGGACTGCCGGGCCTCGGCCTGCCCACGCTCTGGCAAGGACACGCGACTGCCAGCGAACACAAGCCACGAGCCAAGGCTTGCATCGTGCTGTTTATGTTCGGAGCTCCCGCGCACCAGGACACGTGGGATTTGAAAACGAACGCTCCCTCCGCCGTGCGTGGTGAGTTCCAGCCGATCTCTACCAACGTGCCCGGCATTCAAGTCAGCGAGCACATTCCTCGGCTGGCTCAACTGGCGGATCGGTATCTGCAAATCCGCTCTGTCACGCATCCCGACAACACGCACACGGTCGCGATGCACTATATGCTCTCCGGAGTCCGCCATCGCCGCCCCGCGACCAATCCGCAAAACGCGGCGGATGATTTCCCCTGCTACGGAGCCGTGCTGAACCACGTGCGGCGAGACCACGAATCCGCTGCCAGCGGACTGCCCACTTCGGTGAGTCTCAACGCACCGGCCAATCAAGTGTCGGCGAACAATCACATCTTCCCCGGTTTCTTCGCGGGCTTCTTAGGCCAGCAAGCTGATCCGCTCTTCGTCCCGCAGCACGCCAATCGAGCGGACTTTCAGCCGCTACCAGCCATCGAGAATGCGCAGCGGTTGTGGGATCGTAGCCGGTTGTTGTCTCAGTTCGATCAGCAGTCGGCGGAACTCAATCAGTTGGGTGCGGTCCGAGGCTTCGGTGGCTATCACGAGCAAGCGTTTCAATTGCTGACCTCACCCGCCGTGCGAAGCGCCTTCGATGTCGCTCAAGAACCGACCCCGCTGCGCGAACGCTACGGCCAGACGCCGTTCGGCCAAGGCTGTCTGTTGGCGCGGCGATTGGTCGAAGCGGGCGTCTCGCTGGTGACTGTGAATTGGGAACGGGACGACGCCTACTGGGACACACACTCGGACAACTTCAACCTCCACAAAAAGAAGTTGCTCCCCAACATGGATCAAGGCTTCTCCGCACTGTTGCTCGATCTGGAAGAGCGCGGCCTGTTGGACGAAACGCTGATCGTCTGGCTGGGCGAGTTCGGCCGCACTCCCACGATCAACAAGAACGCCGGCCGAGACCACTGGGCCGCCTGCAACACCGTGGTCCTCGCTGGAGCCTGCCTGCGCGGCGGCATGATCCACGGAGCCTCCGATCGACAAGCCGCCTACCCCGCGCGCGATCCCGTCAGTCCAGAAGACCTCGCCGCCACGATTTATCATCTGCTTGGCGTCGACCCGCATCGCCTGCTACGCACGCCCGAAGGCCAGCCGGTGTCGCTTTCGACTGGCGAACCGATCCACTCAATCTTGTAGAGCCTGGAGAGTGATTCGTTCCGCCGATTCCTCGCGCCCCTCGCTCGGGAATTCCACCGTAACTTCCACGTTCGCGCGACTTGAGAGTTGAAGGCTGACAGATACGCTGTGTGGACCAGCCCGAATGAATTGGGTTCACACAGTGATTCGGTTCCAACTGGGCTACGAACAAAAGAAACGCCGCCACCATGCTGCAGATCACCACAGGCAACCCAAGTTGGCTTTGCGGCGGTTCGTCAATGAAAAGACTTGTCGTCGCGGTCGGCTGGGGCGTGACATGCGTGGTTCTTGCCAGCCCGCTGTTTGGGGGTGAGGAGCCGCTCACATGGAATGCGCGCGCCAAAAAGGTTTTTTGCGTGGCGTTTAGCCCGGATGGGACAAGTCTGGCTTCGGCGACGAACGACAAGAGTGCGAAAATCTGGGACGCCGCGACCGGTCAAGAGATGCTCACGTTGAAAGGGCGAGTTGGCCAGTTCTATAGCGTAGCCTTTAGCCCGGACGGGAAGCGGCTGGCGTCGGGCGGCGGCGATTTCCAGAAAAAGGGAGGAGTGGTCTCCGTGTGGGACGTCGTGAGCGGTCGGGAGACGCTCACGTTGAAAGGCCACTTCAACAGTGTCACGAGTGTGGCGTTTAGCCCGGACGAGAAACTGCTGGCGTCGGCCAGCAAGGATCAAACGGTCAAAGTGTGGGACGCCGCGACCGGACTAGAGCGGTTCACGTTGCAAGGCCATTTCAGCTATGTCACGAGCGTGGCGTTTAGCCCGGACGGGAAATCGTTGGCATCGGCCAGTGAAGACCGGACTGTGAAAGTGTGGGACGTCACCAGCGGTCAGGAGAGGCTGACGTTGAAAGGACAAAGCAAGTTTGTCCTGAGCGTGGCGTATCGCCCGGATGGAAAGCAGTTGGCGTCCGCCGGCAAAGACGAATTGGTGAGGTTATCGGATGCCGCGAGTGGTCAAGAACTCCTGACGTTTAAAGGGCACACCGGCAGTGTGACAAGTGTGGCGTTTAGCTCTGACGGAACTCGGCTCGCGTCGGCAAGCGGCGATAAGACAGTCAAGATATGGGACGCCACAAGCGGCCGGGAAACACTGACGTTAAAAGGACACAGCGGTTCCGTCATGAGCGTGACCTTCAGCCCGGACGGGAATCGACTGGCGTCGGCAGGTCAAGATGGCACGGTCAAGGTCTGGGACGTTACGCCACGACCGTGAATGCCTTTCGCAACAACTCCAAGCTCTTCGGGACAGCCGTCGCCGGAGCTTCTTTGCCTTCCATCTCCAGCGAGATGTAGCCGCGATAGTTGGCTTTGCGGAGGAGGTCAGCGACACGGGTGTAGTCGATGTCGAGCGCGTACCACTCGCCGCCGCCGAAGTAGGTCTTGGCCTGCACGAGGACCGCGTGCGGCGCGAGTGCTTCCATCTGTGGGTACATCTCTTCGAGAAAGTTGCCGGTGTCGAGCGTCGCACGGAGCCACGGCGACTTGATTGCATTGAGGACTCGCAGCACGCCCGTCGCTTCGCGGCCAAGGCCCCAATGGTTTTCGAGGCCCATCACCACGCCGCAGGCTTCGGCTTTTGGCAACAGTTTTTGGAAGCTGTCGATGACCCAAGCAAAACCTTCGTCGTCGGTGTGGCCGGGCAGGCGCGGCTCGATTCCTTTGTTGGCCATCAGTTCGTCGAAGTTCTTGCTCGTCCCCCAGCGGCCGGTGTTGACCCGGATCGTCGGAATGCCGAGTTCATAAGCCATCTCCAAACAGCGTTCGGTGTGCTCGATATTCTTCTGCCGTTTGTCCGCATCGGGCGTGACGAAGCCTTGATGCGTCGAGAAGCCCATCAAATCCAGGCCCAGCGCGAACGCTCGCTGCTTGATCCGTCGCAACAGCGGCTTGTCCACCGAGCCACCCTTCGCCTTTGCCGCCTCTTCCATGTGGACGTGCAGAATCTCGACGCCATCAAACCCCATGTCGGCCGCGTGTTCGAGACAGACTTCGATCGGCACCGGCTCACCGCGAAAGTGCCAGAAGGAATACGTCGAAACTCCGATGCGATTGCGCACTCGCGGTGGAGCCGGTTCCGCGAGCGCTGTGGATGCCAGAGCGTTCAAGCCGGCCATCGCTGTGACTGCGGAAATCCATTCGCGGCGATTCAGTTTCATGTGATCAATTCCTTCACAATGCGCGCCTCGGTGACGCGCGAGTCGGTCAGCGTCTCATCGTTACCGTGGTGATGGTAGGTGAGTCGATCGTGATCGAGTCCGAGTTGATGCAGAATCGTCGCGTGCAGGTCGGGTACACTGACACGATTCTCGGTAGCGCGATATCCGACTTCATCGGTCGCACCGTGAACGTGACCTGGTTTGAAGCCGCCCCCCGCGAGGATCGCCGTGAAGGCATTTCGATTGTGATCGCGGCCGGTCCCGTTTTGAGAAACCGGCAAGCGGCCGAACTCGCCCGACCAGAGCACGATCGTGCTGTCGAGCAACCCGCGCTGCTTCAGATCGCGAATCAAGCCGGCCGACGGTAGGTCGCACTTGCGGCAGATCGCTTCGTTCTCGGTCTTCGTATTGCCGTGCGCGTCCCACGGTTGGAACTGCGGCTTGACCGGTGGAAAGACTTGCACAAACCGCACGCCGCTTTCGATCAGACGCCGCGCCATCAAGCAGCGCAGCCCGTAGCCGGCCGTTTCGGGATCGTCGAGTCCGTACAACTTGCGCGTGTCAGCCGACTCCTTCGACAGGTCGAGCAGTTCGCCGGCGACAAGCTGCATGCGCGCGGCCAGTTCATAGTTGCGGATGCGTGTCTCCAGTTCGGCGTCGAACGGGAACTGTCGCCGATGTTCTTCATTGAGCTTCGCCAGCAAGTCGAGCTTGTCGCGCTGCACCGACGGCGCGATCGGAATCGCGGGTTGCAGGTTGACGACTGGCGTCCCCTGAGTGGCGATCTCAGTGCCGCGATAGGTCGCGGGCAACCAGCCGTTCTGCCACAGCAATGTGCCGCTGGTGTTGTAGCCCTCCGGATCGCGGAGAACCATGTACGCCGGCAGGCCGCGATTCTCGGTGCCGAGTCCGTAGCTCACCCAGGAACCGAGCGCTGGTCGGCCCGGAAAGATCTTACCCGTGTTGAGCATCACCAGCGCTTCCGTGTGATTGTTGTGCTCTGAATACATCGAGCGCACCAAGCACAGTTCATCCGCCAACGATCCGAGATGCGGCAGCAGCGTGGACATCTCGGTGCCGCTCTCGCCGTACTTGCGGAACGTCAGAGGCGAGGCCATCAGCTTGTCGGAGTTTCCCATCTGAAACGTCTCGACCGACATCGTCTGGCCGGCACGCTTCGTGAGTTCCGGTTTCGGGTCCAGCAAGTCCATCTGACTCGGACCACCATTTTGCACGAGCATCACGACCGCCTTCGCTCGCGGATCGAAATGCGGTTGCTGAGGCGCGAGGCCCGCCGCTCGTTCCGCCGCGACCGCTTCGTCATGCGCGATCCCGCGAAGCGCAAGCGTGCCGAAACCCAGTCCCGACGCCGCCAGCATCTGTCGACGAGTCATTGGCGAGCGGGGCGGCGTCAGCCCCCCGGTGGATGAGTTCGCCGCTGATAACCGGGGGGCTGACGCCGCCCCGCTCGCCAAGAGTTTCGGACTACGGGACATACAAGAACTCGCTGGTATTGAGCAGTGTATGACACACCTGGCTCAAGGCTTTGGCGGCTGCTTGATCGGCCGGGAGTTTGTCTTCCGAATAATGCTGCACTTGTCGTCGGAGAAAATCCACGCAAGCCGATTGCTCGGAGTCACGAGGCTGGCGACCGAGCGTGATGCGAAACGCCAACTCGACTTGCTTCGCGACGTCCGTGCCTGCCGCGCCGATCACGCGCGATGCAAGATGCTCGCCCTGTTCGAGCAGAAAGCGATCGTTGAGCATTGTCAGCGACTGCAACACAACGGCCGATGACTCGCGGCCCGTGCAGTTGGTCGTGAGGTTGGGTTGATCGAAGACCGTCAGGATCGTCGGGTGATAGTTACGGCGAGCCAGCAGATACAGCGTGCGTCGCCACTGACTGGTCGGCGTCGGCAATCCCTTGTCCGGGATCACGAACGTGCCATCAGGGCGCGGTTCGACCGAAATCGGAGCACCGCCGAGCGTCGCATCGAGCTTCCCGCTTACGGCCAACACCGCATCGCGCACGGCCTCGGATTCGAGCCGTCGCAATCGCATCCGCCACAACAGCCGGTTGTCGGGATCAAGTTGCGAGGCGGCCGTTTGATTCGGTGCGACCGACGACGTTTGCAGATAAACCCGCGAGGTCATGATGCGCTTGAGGAGCAGCTTCAATCGCCCGCCGTTGTCGAAGTATTCCGCCGCGAGCCATTCCAACAGTTCCGGATGTGTCGGCTTCGCGCCGGTGACGCCGAGATTGTCAGTCGTCTCCACCAAACCCTTGCCAAAGAGGTGCTGCCAAACGCGATTGACCTGCACTCGCATCGCGAGATGCGCGGCGGGTCTCTCGCGATCCGTCAGCCACCGCGCGAGGGCCAAGCGTCGGCCCGATGTTGTCCCGGTGGATTTACTATCATCCAACGCAGTCGCGTGGCTGAGCACGGCCAAAAAACCCGGTGCCACTTCCTCGCCCGGTGTTTCGTGGTTGCCACGCTTGAGCAACTTCGTCGGCGTCACCGGGCCATCGTAGGTAACTTGCCAATGCTGCCAACTCTTCTTGCGGCCGAGATGATCTGCCACCTGCTTTTCCCATTCCGCCGTCACGGCCTTATCGGCTTCACTCAGCGCGGCAGTGACCTCTTCCGGCTTCGCGGCCAGCGTCGATCCAAATTTGTCGGCCAGGTATTTCTGCACCTCGGATCGCTTGTCGGCCGGTGTCGCAAGAGCCGCCTGTGTGTCGGCGCGGATCGCTTCGGGCAGTGTGGCCAACTTGGTTGCAAGCACCTTCGCTTCGTAAGTCGCTCGCAGTTCGGCGATCTGCTTCCGCAACTCGCCCGCCTGTCGGTCGAGTTCGGCGTTTCCACGCTCGATCTCCGTCTTCTCGGCCGCCGACACGTTGGGAAGTTGCCGCTGAGCCGGGATCAACCAGCGATCCGGATTGAATGCTGGCTGAAGCAGCGCGAGGAACGAGTAATACTCGCGCTGCGTCAGCGGTTCGTACTTGTGATCGTGGCACTTCGCGCAGTTGAGCGTCAGCCCCAGCACGTTGTTGGCGAGAATCTCTCCCGTGCGTTGCAACACGCCATATTGCGTCAACGGCTTGTTCAACTCCGGAGCGAACGTGTCATCGGAACTCGCTCGCAGGAAGCCGGTCGCGATCAGATGCTCGCGAATCTCCGGCGAGTACGTTGCCGCCGTCCGCCATTCAACCAGTTCGTCCCCGGCGATCTGCTCGGTGAGAAACTGTGCGAATGGCTTGTCGGCATTCAGCGACCGCACGACGTAGTCGCGATACATCCAGCGATTTTCCAACGGATGAATGATGCTTGCATCGTTGTCGGTGCTCATCACGTCGGCGTACCCGGCCGCGTCGAGCCAATGTCGCCCCCACCGCTCGCCGAAATGCTGCGAGGCCAGCAGCCGATCCAACAGATCGTCATAAGCGGTCGCGCTGTCGCTCGTCACAAACGCGGTCACTTCTTCCGGCGACGGAGGCAAGCCGATCAAGTCGAACGACACACGCCGAATCAACGCCGTCCTGTCCGCCTCCGGCGAGAACGCCAGTCTCTGCTCCTCCAACTTCGCAAGCACAAACGCATCGACTGGCGACCGCACCACACCGTGGTCCCTCACGCTCGGAACCACCGGCCGCACAACCTTCGGAAACGACCAATGTCGTTCGCTCTCACCGGCCGGACGAGCGGTATCTTGTCCATGCGCGATGCCACACATCACGGTGAGCAAGACCGCAAGCTGCAGCATGAATCGGTAGGCGAGCGTGTTCATCGAAAAACATCCTAACCAATTGGCATGGTGACGATCTTAAGGTCCTTTGAACACGACCCCTTCTTTCATCACAAAGGCGATGTTCTTCATCAGGCTGATGTCGGCGAGCGGATCGCCTTTCACGGCGACGATGTCGGCGATCTTTTTCTCTTCGAGCGTGCCCAGCCGGTCCTCAATCTTGAGCAGTCGCGCGCTCACGAGTGTTGCCGACTGAATGGCTTTCATCGGCGGCATGCCTCCGGCGACCATCAACTCGAACTCGTGAGCGTTCTGGCCGTGAGGCGAGACTCCTGTGTCGGTGCCGAAGGCGATCTTCACTCCGGCGGCGTACGCTTTCTTGAACGTGTCGCGAATCTGCGGGCCGATCGCGGCAGCTTTGGGACGCACGATTTCGGGGAAGTAGCCCGGCTCTTTGGCTTTCTCGGCGACCCACTCGCCGGCCATGTTTGTGGGCACCCAATAGGTGCCGCGTTGTTTCATCAACTCGATAATCTCGTCGGTCATGTACGTGCCGTGCTCGATCGAATCGACACCGGCCAGCACGGCTCGTTTCATTCCTTCGGTTCCGTGAGCATGCACGGCGACGATCATGTTGTAGTCCCGGGCGGTGGAGACGATCGCTTGCAGTTCTTCGTCAGTGAACTGCGGGTTCTGACCATTGGCGGCGAGACTGAGCACTCCGCCGGTCGCGGTCAGCTTGATGAGATCAGCACCGTCTTTGTAACGCTGACGCACCGCCTTACGTGCGTCGTCGGGACCGTTGATGACTCCTTCGAGCGGGCCAGCGTCTCGTTTGTAATCGCCGCGCAGCGCGTTGGTCGGGTCGGCGTGGCCACCGGTTGTCGCCAGCGACTTGCCCGACGTGAAAATCCGCGGACCTGGAACCCAACCCTGGTCAATCGCCTTGCGCATTGCGACCGAGTTGACGCCGTTGTCCCCCAAGTCTCGCACGGTCGTGAAGCCGGCCAGCAGCGTCACTCGCGCGTAGACGGTCGAACGGAGCGCGTAGTCAGCTTGCTCCATGAAGAACCGCTCGGTGTAGGAGTCCTTCGAGTGCTGCGATTGCAGATGCGTGTGCATATCCATCAGGCCGGGCATCACGGTGTGCTCGGTGAGCTTGATCAATTTGTCGTCGGGGCCGGGCTTGAGATAACCGGCGACGACGCGCGTGATTCGGCCCTGCTCGACGACGATCGACATCTCGGTGCGCGGTTGATCGGCTCGGCCGTCGATGAGCCGTCCGGCGTGGATGATCGTGAGTCCGTCGGCCGCCAATGATGGCGTGACTGAGATCGCGAGGATTGCCAGGATTCGCCAAAGCATGTTCGATTACCTCAGGGTCGGTGAAAAGAGCGAAGCGCTCGTAGTGACCCGATTCATCGGGTCTGGGTCGCACGTTCGAACCTATGAATGGAGTCACTACGAGCGCAGGTGGTCGGCTCAATTAACTTACCAATGTCCGGCAGGATTCGCGCTCCTGTCGTGCTGGAGCGTTTCACAGATCACTGAGTTCATCGTCGGCCGGAGCGCTCGCCCTCGCTGGCGCTTCGGGTTAGTGTGTCGAGCCGACAAACCTGTCTCGCCTGTCCCCTTTTACTGCGAGGCCCTTGAGTGTTCCCCGAGACTGACGTCATCGACATTGCTGAGCGAGACGAGATTCCGTCTTTGCAGACACCGGTGCAGTTCATGCCGGGCGTCGGGCCGGCTCGCGCGGGTTTGCTGGAGCGATTAGAGCTGAAGACGGCTGAGGATGTGCTCTTCAATGTTCCGCGCGACGTGCTGGATCTGTCGCGAGTCACTCGCGTGAAAGAACTGAAGGCGGACACGCTCCAGACGGTGAAGGGGACTGTGGTCGATCGGGACGCGCGGTTGACCAGTTCGGGGATGACGATCACGGCGGTGTTGCTCGATTGCGGCGATGGGTATGTGCGCGGGATGTGGTTCAATCAGCCGTGGATGATCAAGAAGTTTGAGGATCATCAGACGGTGTTGTTTTCCGGCAAGCCGAAGTGGAAGACCGGACGGTGGGAATTCAGTAATCCGGAGATTCAATACCTCGACACCGACGATGCCGAGGGGGCGGCTGCGGAAGTCTTGCCGCGCTATCACTTGACCGAAGGGCTGCGGATGCAGGAGATGCGGCGCATCGAGCGGGCCGCCGTCGAACGTTTCGCCGATCTGGTCGTCGAACATGTCCCCGACGAATTGCTCACGAGACACAAGCTGCCTCGACGCCGCGAGGCCGTGCGGAATCTGCACGCTCCGAAGACGATGGCCGATTTTCAAGCGGCGAAGCGGCGACTGATCTTCGAGGATCTATTGGAGTTTCAAGTCGGACTCGCGTTGCGTCGCCGAGCCTGGAAGCGTGGACCGCCCGCTCCGCCATTGCCGGTCAATGCGAAGGTCGATGCGCGGGCGCGGCGGTTGTTCGCGTTTCAATTCACGGCGGGGCAGAACCGGGCCATCACCGAGATCTGCCGCGACATCGCCACCGACCAAGCAATGCACCGGCTATTTCAAGCAGACGTCGGAGCGGGTAAGACGGCGGTCGCGATTTACGCGATGCTCGTGGCCGTCGCGAACGGGCATCAGGCTCTCATCATGGCTCCGACGGAGCTGCTGGCGACCCAGCACTGGAACACGATCGATTCGCTCTTGTCCGAAAGTCGCGTCGAGCGGCGGCTCTTAACCGGCAGTCTCACCGAGTCGCAGCGGCGGAAGACGCTTGAGGAGATTGAATCAGGAACGGCCACACTCATCGTTGGTACGCAAGCGCTCATTCAAAAGGATGTCCGCTTCGCGAAGCTGGGACTGGTCGTCATCGACGAACAGCACAAATTCGGTGTCGAGCAGCGTGCGCACTTCGGACATGGCGGTCTCGCACCGCATGTGTTGGTGATGACCGCCACGCCGATCCCGCGCAGCTTGTGCCTGACGCAGTTCGGCGATCTCGACATCACCGCTATCACCGAGTTACCTCCCGGCCGTCAGAAGATTGAGACACACCGAGTCTACTCCGAGCCGACGCGCAAGCGAGCTTGGGAATTCATCCGCCAGCAACTTACGGCTGGCCGGCAAGCCTACATCGTCTGCCCGCGCATCGGAGCGAGTGATGCGGATGATGAAGCGTCGGTCGTCGAATGGTTGCGGAGTTTGGCTCCCGGCACGGCGAACGCATCGCCTGACATGCCGCAGGCAGCGGAAGAGGCGTTCGCGAAACTATCGGCGGGCGAACTGAAGGGCTTTCGCCTCGGACTCGTTCACGGCCGAATTCCGCGTGACGAACGAGCCGTCACGATGGAACGATTTCGCAGCGGTGAGATCCAAGCATTGGTCTCAACCACCGTCATCGAAGTCGGCGTCGATGTCGCCAACGCGACATTGATGGCGATCTTTCATGCCGAACGGTTCGGTCTCTCGCAGCTTCATCAACTGCGTGGCCGGGTGGGGCGCGGCAAATTTCAGGGCTATTGTTTTCTACTCTCTGACAACAACGAGCCCGATGCCCTGCGACGGCTGCACGCGGTCGAATCGAGCACCGATGGTTTTCAAATTGCCGAGGCCGATTTTGAGTTGCGCGGGCCGGGCGATGTGCTCGGCACGCGGCAACATGGTGAGTTGCCGCTCCGGTTTGCGAACATCTTCCGCGACCAGCCGTTGCTCGTTGATGCTCGGCAGGCGGCGTGTGATGCGATCGATATGGGGGCGATCGACACCGCCGAATACGCACCGCTCAAACTGCGCGTGCTCGACCGCTTCGCAACGCTGATGGACCTGCCGCAAACCGGCTAACCTCGCGCAGCCGTGGATGCGTCGTTTATTGATTCTCAGATTGATTTTCGCGCGTAGACCGGACGCCTACGTCCGGTCGAACCGAGATAGTCCGGACGTAGGCGTCCGGACTACGGAGCCAACGGCGATAACGCAGGCTGCGGGAATGGGACCGTCGCCGTTGGCTCCGGGTAAAACGAAACGTCTCATTGACGATCGCGCGAGGAATCACGCGTTCCAGGTCACTCGGTGAAGAGGGAGCTCGTGACCGGAAATCGTTGACCGCCAACTTCGACAATGTCGTCCACAAAGAGTTGTCGGCGTCGCCGAGTTTCCAGCATCCCGTTCACTTTGACTTCGCCGTTCTGGATCATGAACTTGGCATGTCCCCCGGTTCCCGCAACGGAACTCAGTTTCAGAAATTGATCCAGACAGAGTTTTCTGGGTTCGGGATTGGCGTCCATCACAGTCGTGGCTTTCTTTGTTAAGGTGTTTCGGATTGGACCGGCCAGCGGATGCCGGAGCAAGGCAAACTCAGTAGAGGTGGTTTCAAAACCAGCATGCAGCGCAAGCAAGTGGTGAATTTGTCGAGAACTCGACCTCTCGCTCGCGCGTCGAGCTAGTTTTGAAACTACCTCTATGGCGATTGATCTCAAGGAACTCCCCAATGCGAATCGTTGTCGTGCTGAGCTGTGTTTTGGTTGCGTCCGTCGCGGGCTTTGTTCTAGGTGACGAAACGGGAAAGTCGCATCGCCCGTTGCGAGTCGTTCCCGCAGCTTCGAAGCGACCGTTGCCCGGCGGGGCACAACTTGTGGTGGATACGGCCAAGGGAAACGACGCGAACGAAGGAACTCAGGCCGAGCCGTTGCGGAACGTCCAAGTCGCGATCAACAAGGCGACGCCGGGCACGACGATTGTCCTGCGCGGCGGCGTGTACTTCGAGCGTCTGACGCTCGCGTCGCGCGGTTCGGCCGAGAAGCCGATCACGCTGCGGTCGTGGCCGGGCGAGTCAGCCGTCATCGACGGCGGTTGGAGTGAGTTCTCGCAGTCGCCGACGTCCGCTTGGCAGCCGGTCACAAACAGCGCGAGTGGCGAGTTTCGGTCCACGAAATCGTATCCCAATGTGCGTGACGTCATCGGTGCGTTTGGCGATTCGATGATTGGATTGAACTCCTACTTTCATCGTTCGGATTTGCAGGCGACCAATGAACTGATCGACTATGCCGATTGGGAGCAATCGAAGACAACCGACATCAAGCCGCTGTGGTGCGGGCCGGGGCTGTGGTACGACGCGGCGACGGGACACATTCATTGTCGGCTGAGCCACACTCAGGTGAAGGGACTCGACAATTATGTGGGTGAGACTGATCCGCGCAAGCTTCCGCTGATCGTCGCGCCGTTTCGATCGGTGCCGTTGATGATCGACGGAGCGGCGCATGTGCGGGTCCAAGACCTGACGATTCGCGGAGCCGGTTATGACGCGGTGATCCTCGACCGGGCCGAGCACATTGAGTTCGACAACGTCACCGTCTGGTGTGGCTCGTATGGCATCCGAGCACGCGCGACTGGGCACTTGAAGCTTCATCGCTGCGGGTTGTACGGCAGTTGTCCGCCGTGGCTGTTCCGCACCGATACCAGCAAGCGGGCGTATCCCGGCCGGCCGAATCGGGACATCACGCGGCTCAACACGCACGCGACGCTGGTCGTGGATAACGGGCGCGAGTTCGAGGTCTTCGCTCACCCTTGCAATGACAACTGGGAGATTTCGTTTTGCGACTTCACCGATTCGCACGACGGGCCGTATCTCGGTGGCGTGAGCATGAAGTTTCATCACAACCTGATCGACGGGACTCAGGACGACGGCGTGTATCTCAGCCCGATGTATCCGCGGCATCTCTTTATGCGGGACGGTGCCGAGATTCACATCTACCAAAATCTCTTTCGCGGCTGCCTGACCGCACTGGCGTTCGGCGGTTCAGAGGACACTCGCGACCGCGTCTTCATCTATCGCAACATGTTCGATCTGCGGCCGGAGGTGCTGACGGGACGCCCGTCCGTTCGCGACCGTGAGCTGCGCGTCTCACACGGAAAGCTGATGGGAGACCACGGCTCGCCCCCGTGGTCGGCGATGACGATTTATCACAACACCGTCCTCGCCAAAGAACAGGCCCGCGATGCGTCGATGGCCGCGCTGGGGGCCGTTCGATCGGGCCTGCCGCGCCGCACGTTCAACAACTTGTTCGTGCATCTCGAACGGCTGCCGGGGTTCGTTCCGCCGACTCTCGATCAACCGGTCGAAGCGGACGGCAATCTTTATTGGGCTCCTGGCACCACCGAGGCTGCCGCCTCCGCATTGTTTCAGCGGTATCGACAATCGAAGGACTACACCGCTCAGAAAGAGAAATCTCCGAACGGCGTCAGCGACCGCTCGCTGGTCGCCGATCCCCGTTTCACGATGTCTGATCTTAATGCCGCTGCATTCGACTTTCGTTTGAGCCGGGAAAGTCCAGCGGTCAATTCGGGAGTCTCACTTCCGGCCGATTGGCCAGACCCGCTGCGCGAACTCGATCAGGACGCTCCCGATCGAGGGGCGATCCCGTTCGATGCCGCCCCCCTGGAAGTTGGACGACAAGCCAGACAAACTCACGCTCGACTCAATCCCTAATTTGCAGTCATCATTTTGTGCCCCATGATTTTGCCCAGAATGTTTTGGCAAAATCATGGGGCACAGAATGATGGGAAGCCTTGATGTCGCTGATTCATCCCGCCCTGATTTACGCCGCCGGCTTGGCCGTGATTCCGGTCATCCTGCACTTCTTGTTGCGGGCGAAGCCCAGGAAATTGCCGTTCCCCGCGCTGCGACTGATTCTGATGCGGCGACGGCAGAACGTGCGGCGATTGCGGTTGCGGCATGTCTGGCTGATGTTGCTGCGGATGCTGGTCATCATCGGATTGGCAATTGCCGCCTCGCGGCCGTCGCTTCCAGAGGCGAGTTATGAACTCAGCACGCGAGAGATGCTGACGTTATTCGGTGTCATCGCAGCAGCGCTCGGGACGTATTTCGGTTTGATGCGGACATGGCAAAAGAAGAAGGTGTCGATTCAGACGCTGATGTATCGCCGCACGATGTTGCGTGGCGGACTGGGGACCGCGGTCGCTCTGTTGATTGCGCTGGCCGTCATCCTGCCGTATGTGAAGCGGCTGCAAGCCGAGATCTCCGCACCGGCCCCGGCGGTCGGTAGTGACTTGCCGGTCGCGGCGGTGTTCTTGTTCGACACCAGTTTGTCGATGCAATACACGCAGCAGGGGAAGACACGGCTCGATCAAGGCAAGGCGATCGCACAGGGGCACATGGATACGCTGCCGCCGCGCAGCCGCATCGCCGTCGGCGAGACGAACTCAACGACGCCGATTTTGTTTCAAGCCGATTTAGTGGGCGCGAAGGCGAAGATTCAAAGCCTCGCACCGCAACCGGTGTCACAACCGCTGAATGAACGGCTGCGAGCGGCACTCGCTCTGCAAGAACAGGATCAGGGCCGCACGCTGAACGAACAGGGATCGGTGCCGCAAGGGGATCGCCGCGACCGGTTCATTCGCGAGATCTATCTCTTCACCGATCTTGGCGCGACTTCGTGGCGGACGAGCGGTGCCCAACTCTTGAAGGATGAGCTGACTCGTCTGCCGTGGGTCGCGGTGTATGTGATCGACGTCGGCGAGTTGGCTCCCCACGACGTCGGCATCACCGATGTGATGCTGACTCGGCAGAGCATTTCTGAAGGCAGTTCGCTGACGGTCGAAGCGGCAATCTCGGCGATCGGCGTTGAGGAAGGTGAAAAGACCGTCGAGCTGTCTTTGATCAGCCGCGACGGCAAGCGCATCCCTTCCGGCCAGCAGACGGTGAGAGTCGGAGGCCAGCAAGGTGCTCGCGTGCAAATCCCGATCGCCAACCTGCAAGGTCCGGTGCAGCATGGCGAGCTGCGATTGCTCTCCAGCGATCCGCTGTCGATGAACGACGTCCGTTACTTCACCGTCGAGATCAAGCCGCCGCCCAAGGTGCTGCTGGTCTCGCCGACGCCGGGCGTTGCGAATCTGCTTAGTGAAATGCTGGCGACTGACGACGAACGTAAAGCGAAGAAGTTTCGTTTCCTCTTGAACGACGTGCAGCCGCAGAAGTTGGCCAACATCACGTTCAGCGATTATTCGGTGGTCGTGCTCAACAGCGTTCCCTCGCTGAGTGATGCGACCTGGAAGTCGCTGCACAAATTCGTGAGCAACGGCGGAGGACTGGCGGTGATCCTGGGCTCGAACGGGCTGCAAGACGCGGGAGGTGTCGATCCGGTGACGTACAGCCGCGAGCCGGCGAGCGCCGTGCTGCCGTGCAAGCTGGGGGCCAGTCCGAATTTCTCGCCCCCCGCGTTTCTCGATGCGAAGAATCCCAATCATCCGGTGCTCAAGAAGCTGGATGAGCTTGGCGGAGTCGGTGTGCTGGGCGAGATCGAAATTCGCAAACGTTGGACGGTCGATTTGTTTGATGAGGCCAACGTGCTCATCACGTACTCGAATGCCAAAGCGGAACCAGCCCTGATTGAACGACGCATCGGTGGTGGCCGAGTCACCCTGTTGACCACCGCCGCCGACACGCGCGGCTGGATTGATCATGTCGAGGCGGGTGGCAATTGGGCCTTCGTGGTCTTCGTGGACCAACTGATGCAGTACCTCTCCGGTCGCAGCGAGGCGACGTTCAACTATCTCGCGGGCGAAGACGTCTTGGTGCGAGCCGACCAGGAATCCGCGCTGACGAAATACCTGCTGCGCAAACCGGGCGGTCAGCAATTGCCCGGCACGATTACCGCTGGTGCCGCATCGTTCGCGATTCGCGAGACCGATCAGCTCGGTCACTACAGCGTCGCGTCCGCCGATCCCGTATCGAAGTTCGCCAGCGGCTTTAGCGTCAACGCCCCTGCCACCGAAAGCGACTTCCGCCGCTTGAGCGAAGACGACCTCACGCAACTCTTCGGCGAGAAGCGATTCTCACTCGCCCGCGACATCGCCACGCTGCAACGCCACGTCAACACCGGCCGCCTGGGAGAAGAGGTCTATCCGCTGCTGCTGCTACTCGTGCTGATCGTCTTCTGCGGCGAGCATTTTGTGGCCAACTGGTTCTACGCCGAAGAGGCCGAGACGGCCGCGGCGTGAGGATGTCCAAAGGCAAACACAGCACGACGCGCAAGCGAGTGGTGATTCTCCACGAACCACTCGCTTGCGCGTCGCGCTAGACGCCGTCGTGTGCCGACTCGTGAATCGCCTGCATCTTCCGCATGTAGCGTTCGGCTTCGACGAAGTTGGGGCGAACAATCCACGTCTCTCCGCGACGAGCAGAACGAATTGCGGCGAGAAACTCGGCTTCGACGTGCCAATCATCACCGACCAAGTCAATGATCTCGCCGGTCTTGGAGGGCGCCGTGAACAGCTCGACCTGTTGTGCCAGCAGATCGACTCGGCAAGAGGCGGCGGAACCGCAAAGCAGAATCTCGGCACGCTCGTATCCGACGGCGAGTCCTGTGTGAAACTCGGAACAGAGAACTCTGCCACCGAGCTTGCCGGTGATCGCCACGATCTGTGGAATCTGAATCTCCACCGGTTGCCTGTTCTCATCGAACTTCTGGAACGGAGTCGCGGTCGTTGCCTTCAGCGAAACGTAATCGCCGCACCAGGCATTCAAGGTCTCGGCATAGATTCCCACTTGCAGAATGTTGAGCCCCGACAGCTCGCGACGCTCACGCCAACTGATTTGGTGCGGATCGCAGTTCGCGGAGGTCATCGAAATCACACTCACCGACAACAACCGCCCGAAGCGTTCCGAAGCAAGCAGTTCGCGAATCGTGCGATCCCAACGAACTCGAAACGGCGACGGGCAGACCATCGTCACTTGGCCGGGATGAGAACCGGCGACCGCGACCATCTGGCACGCCTCCGCCCAGTCCATGCACA
>SXKJ01000010.1 GCA_005778115.1 Planctomyces sp.
ATGTTGGCCAGGAATTCGCTCTTGGCTCGATTGGCGGATTCGGCCGCGTTCTTGGCGGTTTGCAGATCGACCCGCGCCTTGACCATGTCGCTGATGTCGCGTGAGATGCCAAACGTCCCGATGATCTGTCCGCGCGTGTTGCGCATCGACATTTTGGTGGAGGAGACCCAACTCTTCGATCCGTCGGGCCAGGTTGCTTGCTCCTCAATACTGAGGTTGGGACGCCCGGTGCGCATGATTTCCAACTCGTCGCGCAAGGCGTGCCGCGCGTAATCCTCCGGGAAGAAATCTTGGTCGGTCTTGCCGATGGCGTCGGCCGGTTCCTTCACCCCCAGCTTCTTGGCCAGCGCAGAATTGACTCGCAGGAAGCGGCTTTGTTCGTCTTTGAAATAGATGTAGACCGCTTCGGTCAGATTGAGCATCAGCTCTTTGATCACCGAACGTTCTTGCTCGAGCGCAGTTTCGATCCGCTTCTGTTCAGAAAGATCGCGGACGATGCAGGTGAACCGGACCTGCTCGCCCCAGCGCACGACGCCGACCGACAGAGCCATCGGAAACGTCGAGCCGTCCTTGCGCCGACCTTCGACTTCACACGCCAGTGCCCTGGTGCTGATCCGTACGTCGGCGGTGATTTGGACTCCGCTGCTGCTGTCGTCGTCCTTGATGATCTTGTGGTAGACGAAGTCTCGCAGCCGGCGATCGGCATCGACTATTAATTTCAGGACGTCTCGTTGCGCGACGGCCGCCGCGCTGACGCCGAACATCGCCTCGGCGGCGGCGTTGAACTCTTCGATACACAGATGTTGGTCGAAGGTGATGATGCCGTCGGCCGCGTTGCCGACGATCGCGCGCGTGCGGGCCTCGGCCTGCCGCAGTTGCTGTGACGTGCGATACACCCGGCGCAACAAAAGCAACATGCCCAACAGACTCAACCCGTAGACCGCCACCGAACCGTTGATCGTGTAGAGCAATCCCGAATGTGCGGCTTCGATTTTATTGTCGAGCGGCCGAATCAGTTCCAACATGCCGCTGATGTCGCCGGATTTCCAATTTCGCCTCGGACTTTGGGGATGCGAGTTATGGCAGTCCACGCAGCTCGGCTTCATGCGTTCGGGAATCGCCAGACGAATCGCCGACTGGCCGTCCACTTTCTCGATACGCGAAAACGACTCGTCAGAATTGATCCGCATGTTCGTGAGGGCGGCCATCTCGAACGAATCGAGCACCCGTCCCTCGCGTTGCGGGAACGGATACTCGCTGAAGAGTCGCAACGTCGTTCTTCCGCCTCCCGATTCACTGCCGACTGGCTCGCCAAATTCGATGATTGACGCCGAGCCAAGCGGCGTCGCGGACTTACCGTCAGGCGTCGCGTGGTTGCCGTGCTTCCTGAGCTGTTCGGCCAGTCTGCTCGTATTGAATTGGCGAATCTCGTCGATCGTCTTGAACTGCAGCATCACCTCTCGTTGGGCCATGTCGCGATACAGCAACTTCGCTTGGCGTACCAATAGCCACAACACCGTTCCGGTTCCGATCACGACAACCGGCAACAGCCACAGCGCCAATCGCTGGCTGACATACCGCGAAATGATTCGCCAGCGATATTTCCAAGCCCGCGGCGATGATCGTGCAGAATTCTCAGCCATAAGGTGTCAACTTTTGAGGCCAATACAGACCGTAAGCGCGTTCGCCAGAACGCGAGGTGTTCCGCCCATTTCCCGCACTCTGGCGAGTGCGGCTACGCCTCGATCTTCCGCCGCTTCACCATCCGCACTTCGTTCCCTTTGTCGTTGTACGTCACCTCGTTCATGAACGTCCGCATGAGCATCAACCCTCGGCCGTGAGGGCGTTCCAAGTACTCGGGCTCGGTCGGATCGGGCAGCTTGGACGGATCGAAGCCCGGTCCATCGTCCCGAATGACCCACGACGCCTCGTTGCGCGACAAAGAGACCGTGACGTAGATGCGGCGGTCCTTGTACGGCGATTCGTGGCAACGCTTGTTCGCGAGATCGGTGTATTCCTGGCAATTCTCTTCGCGCAGTTTCGACGAGCACTCCAAGTTGCCGTGATAGAACGCGTTGAGCAACGCTTCTTCCAGCGCGATGCCGATCCGCAATCCTTCGATGTTTGCACAGATTTTCATCGCGTTGAATTGCTGCTGCATGTGAGACGACAGCAATAGCACCAACTCGCGGTCGCTCTCGACCTCGTATTCCGTGATGGAACGTTTCACGCGATTCAGCAATCGAGTCTGCGACCGCTGCGTCTGCGACATCGCCAACACCCGTTGGGTGACATCGGCCAAATCCTCCGCCAAGGCAGTCTTCGGCACATAGCTGGCCGCGCCGACTTGCAACGCTTTGACCGCAACCGCCTCGCTGCCGGCCGCCGTCATCAAGATCACCGGGATCAGCGGGTACTGTGCCTTCAACGCCTCGACCAGACCGAAGCCGTCCAACCGTGGCATCTGCATGTCGGTAATCACCACGTCGGGCAGATGCGCCTCGACCTGCTCCAGCGCCGCTTGCCCATCCTCGGCATAGAAGACTTCCATGTCGCCGAGCTTCTCGATGAGCCGACCAGCCAGTCGCCGATCGACCGGCGAATCATCCACCACCAATACTCTGGCCATCATTCACCACCTTTGGATAACGCTCGCGACCACTAACCTGGATTATTCATGAACAGCACTTAGCACGACGCGCAAGCGAGTGATACGCACCGAGACTACTCACTTGCGCGTCGTGCTAACCAGGACCACACTGCCGCAACTTACCCCGCCCCAGGAACAACTCCGGCCAACACGTGTCGCATCTCGACCAACTCAATCGTTGACAGTCTCTGAACGGAAGCCTCGCAAAATGATTTTATTCGTCCGGCGAAACGGCTTTCAAATGCCATCCTCTCTGGCACGCCGGCATAAGTGGCTTTCGCTTGAGGCCGCGACTAAAACTCCGCCTCGTTTTTCGTGCCGTCACCAGGAGCCATCATGTCCCCCTTGCAGAGCAGTTTTCCCGAACTCTTCGACGCCATCCAACACGAACAGACTCGCCAAAAAGACGGCCTCGAACTGATCGCGTCCGAAAACTACACCAGCGCCGCCGTCCTCGAAGCCGCTGGCACCATCCTGACCCACACGTACGCGGAAGGCTAGCCCGCACGCCGCTACTACCGCGGTTGCGAATACGTCGATGTCGTCGAAAGCCTCGCCATTTCGCGAGCCAAACAACTCTTCGGTGCCGAGCACGCCAACGTCCAACCGCACGCCGGCTCGCAGGCCAACATGTGCGTCTATCTGGCCAATCTTAAGCCGGGCGACACGTACCTCGCCATGAATCTCGCCCAGGGCGGACACCTGACGCACGGCTCGGCAGTCAACTTCTCCGGCCAGCTTTACAACGTCATCCCCTACGGCGTCCGCGAATCCGACCACCGCATCGACTTCGACCAAGTTGCGGTTCTCGCGAAACAGTATCGCCCAAAACTGATCGTCGCCGGCGCGAGTGCATATCCCCGCGAAATCGACCATGCCCGCTTTGCTGAGATCGCCAACGATGTCGGAGCGAAGCTGATGGTCGATATGGCCCACTACGCCGGCCTCGTCGCCGCCGGAGTCCATAACAGCCCAGTCCCCGTCGCCGACTTCGTGACGTCTACCTCTCACAAAACACTGCGCGGCCCACGCTCAGGCTTCGTCCTCTGCCGAGAGAAATTCGCCAAAGAAATCGACAAGTCGGTCTTCCCCGGCATGCAGGGCGGTCCG
>SXKJ01000111.1 GCA_005778115.1 Planctomyces sp.
CAACAACCGAATGATCGCCTGCGCTTCAGGCGATTGTCTCGCAATCAGTTCTTCCGTGACGACCGACGACATCACACACTGATCGCAGAAAAACCCAAATGACGCGAGATCGTTTTTAGACTCCGTGAACGATTACGCCAGCCCAGCGATGAATTCCGGGAAAAGCGGAAGCGGCGAGCCAATAGTCCCGTCACCATCAGTGACAACAACCACGAGACCCAGATCAAAATGACGAATGTCTTCGACGGCGGCGATGCCAGCGATTCGGTGGTCACACCAGGAACTGATAGTTGCTCAAATCGAGACGCCTGAATCGCCGTCAAACCCGTTGCGAGGATCGCGGGGACCATCGGTGCCGCAAACAAACTGGCACGAGTGTGATAAACGTAATCTCGATCGCTGGTGACATGTCGCAAGATCTGGCCTTGAGGAGTCGCCAGCAACGTGTGAACCACACTGCGGTCCTCGGAAATGGTGTCGACGAACTGAACCGATCGGTACACGACAAGGTCTTTCTCCGGCAGCTCGGCGAACCCGAAGTCGCCGATCCCTCGCAAGGCGTCCGGGATTGTGAACTCTGCACGGAGTAAGTCTTCGGTCAATTGATGGTGTCCTTCAGGATCAATTGCGGCCAGGACTCGACCGTTCTCGGCCAGGACGTACTTGCGGATCACTCGGTCTCGAACCATCCACACGACGGACTCTTCTTTGCGCGAAGTGATCGTCACCGCAACCAGCCGATCGGGCGGTTCGACCGCGTAGATCCGAGTCAGTCGCGGTCCTGCACGATCAAGCCGATACAGACCGTCTTCCGTTTGGAGCGGTTGCGGCCATTTGGGAATCGCCGTGCTGCTAAACGGATTCTCCAATTGCCATCGATCTTGAGCTGAGACAAACGCGGTTGAGTCCGGCTGCGAAGTCAGATTCCAATCGAACTTCGCGCCGGAGAACTTGCGAGGCATCGGTTGATCAGTGGCGACGATTCCGTCTGGGCCGGCTCGCCATGTCAGCCGCCTGGTCCCTCCGTGATAGCCCAACAGAATGCCGTCGTTAATCTCGAAAAACCAATGACTCGCGTGAGGGTTCCCCCAATGATCCCAAAGCCGTGGCACAGGTCCATCTTGCTGGAGACCTCGGTAGTGTGACCGGTCATGTTTGCTCTCAGAACGATCGTGGTACAGCATCTCAAACGGCACTATGTCGCTTAGGGAAACATTGGGATCAATTCCCGGACCGGAATCAACGACCGACATACCGTCGCCAGAAATCCTCGACCGATACGGGTCGCGTGGATCGATCACACGCTCCAAACGGATGAGCCGTCCATGCCGGTCGAATTCGTGAGTCACCGCGCGGATCGGCCAAATCCAAGGGAACCGCAGATCTTCCAGCGTCCCAGCCACGATCATCAGCGCCGCTAGCGTCAGCAGCCACAAACTGACCGCCGAACTGAGGGCCAGACACCAGCGAGAGGTGCGAGATTGACTGAGATAGCCCGTCCGATTTCGAAACGCTCCCGCAGTCGCGATCGCCATCGGCGCGACCGTGATGGCGAAGGCTCCCAAGGCCAATCCGGCACCCGTTACTGAATTCCAACCGATCGCTTCCAGACTGCCCAACATGCCGACGATCCCCGCGATCGGCAAACCCACTGGCAGCAGTCGAGTGCCGTACCAACGGACGTCCCGTATTCCAATCAAAGCTCCGGCAAACCAGAAAGCCGAGCCAGACAGCATCGCCGCCAGCCCCCCGATCGGTGCCGACCAATAAAACGGAGCCGGGACGTTGCCGGGAATCGATTCCCAATCGCCAACGACAGCAGAGGAATCAAGACCGCTGCGAAGTACAGCGACAGGCCGACAATCCCCTTCGCAAACAGAATCCGCTCGGGTGCGATCGCGCGATGACGCAGGTAAGCCCAACGGTCTCGCTGAGCCTCAAACACCGTCTGCATCAATCCCAACAACAACCCGCCGATGGAAAACCCCATCGCGCTGATCGCCACATAGTCCGCCGAGAACAAGGCCATTCGATTGCGGTACTCATACTGGCTGGCCACATGCCAAAGCGCCGACGCGAGCAGCAGCAACACGCCCCACTTCCAGTTCTCGCGGAACTCTTTCCACAGCAACGTTCGCATGTCAGCTCTCCGAATTCTTCATTCCGTCGATTGGCGAGCCGGGCGGCGTCAGCCCCCGGACTTGGGACTACGTTGACGACGTCCGGGGGCTCACGCCCGCCGGCTCGCCTGATTTGCTGGCGATGGTTTGCAACAACGATCGCCGACGACCTTGATCGTCCATGTAACTGATGACCGCTTCATCGAGACCGACCGGAACCGATTTGATCTCGACGTTCGAAAGAGCTCGCAGCGCGGACTCGGCCGCAGTGAGTTCATTGGCCACGGTGACTCGCAATTCGTTGCCGAGGCAGGTCACCCCCAGCAACCCAGTCAGCGGCGGAAGCTGCGGAGCCGTCCCCTCGAAACGCACGACCCACGCGGCAACTCGGCGGCTAAATTCCTCGGCGGGACAAAGCACTCGCAGCACGCCGCCATCCAAAATGGCGATGTGATCCGCGACTCGTTCGACGTCGTCCAACAAATGCGAACTGAAGAAGACGGTCCGCCGTTCATCGCGCGTCACAAACACAATCGCTTCCAGCAACGCTCGCCGAGCGACCGGGTCCAAGCCCAACGCCGGATCGTCCAGCACGAGTAACTCTGGCTCCGGAGCCAACGTCATCGCCAAACAGACTCCCGCGCGTTCGCCGCGAGAAAGGTGGCGCACGCGAGTCGCACGTGACAATCCGAAATGCCGAATCACCGAATCGAACAACTCACGATTCCACTGCCGGAAACCGCCCGATTGAAATCGCTCGCACTCGTCGATCGTCATCCAGCCGTAGGCGAAGTGACTCTCAGTCAGATAGCCGATGCGGTTCCGCATCTCAGGAGTCAACACTTGCGAATCGCAGCCCAACACCTGAGCCGTCCCGCGTGTGGCCGATTCCAATCCCAACAACATTCGAATCGTCGTCGTCTTCCCGCTGCCGTTACGGCCCAGAAAGGCGAACACACTGCCGCGCGGGACCGTCAGGCTGAGTTGATCCACGGCCGCCTTCGCTCCGTAGTACTTCGTCAACCGGCAGGTTTCGATCACGTTTTCGGTCACGATGGAATCTCCCAAATTGTCAGCGGGACTGCGCTAGTCACCGGTTGATTCGCCAGAAAACGCCGACGCGAATCACCGGTGGCTAGCGCCATTCCGCTCAGGTCAGCGTTTTCGCAGTCCCACTTCTTTCAATCGTCGATCCACAGCGGCCCGCACTTCGGCGGCCGAGAAATCCAGGGCCGCCGCTTCGCTGAGCAATCCGTCCAACGCCAGGCTCATTCGCCGGTCTCGTTCATCGTCCGCAAAGACACGGCGTTTGGTGGCGACGAACACCCCTTGCCCATGACGCGACTCGATGACTCCGTCACGCACCAATTCTCCGAACGCGCGAGCGACCGTGTTGGGGTTCAACACCAACTGCTCGGCCAATGTCCGCACGCTGGGCAGCGGATCTCCCGTTTTCAGTTCTCCCGCCGCAACAGCCAAGCGAACCTGATCGACGACCTGCTGATAGATCGGCGTCGCGCTGCCGGGAGTGATTTGGAATTCAATGCTCATGCCGCGACCTTGTGTCCTAGAACGCCTAGTACACTTTGGCGACGGGCCGGAGTTTTGTCAAGCAATCGTTGTGTCGTGTTTCCACATCTGCCGGTCCTGTGGTCACCACGACCCGGGTTGGGCCTCGTGCGGTCATCGATGGGAGTTCTTGAGGCCGACGAAATCCGTACCGCGACCGTTAGGGAGCGGCCTGCGTTGGCCGCTCCCTACCGGTCGCGGTACG
>SXKJ01000112.1 GCA_005778115.1 Planctomyces sp.
GCAGCGCCACTTGACCCGCGAGTCGTGCTCCACAAACACGTCCACACGCTGCTCCTCGACGTTCAGCTCCACTCGACCCACCACCCACGGCGAAGCCAAGCCCAACACCTGCTGATAAAGCTCTTTGTCTTGCACCGATCCACCCTCCGGGCGAACCTTCTATCCATTCAGACACCCACACCGAAGTCCGATGGACCGAATTTAGAAAGTGACCTTGCCGCAAAAAAAGTCTGCAGTGGCGGATCGACACACCGCACTCGAAAGGGGCCGCCGTGCTGATTCTCAACGCCGCTGACGTTCGACAAGCACTGCCGATGTCGCTGGCCATCGACGCGATGAAGCAGGCGTTCGCCGCCTTCTGCGATGGCAATGCTCTCGTGCCGCCGCGAATTTCATTGCCGATGGCTCGGCACTCCGGCGTGACTCTGATCATGCCGTCGTTCGTCGATGCGGCCACGACTGCGGAACAAAGTCTCGCGGTGAAAATTGTCTCTTTGTTTAACGGGAATCAGGCTCGTAGACTGGCTCGCATTCAAGCGGCGATTGTGGTTCTGGAGCCTGATACCGGCCGGCCGGTTGCGTTGCTCGACGGCGCGATGCTCACCGCGATCCGCACGGCGGCAGCCAGCGGAGCGGCGACCGATCTGCTGGCTCGGCGCGACTGCCGCACGGTGGCGCTCTTCGGAGCCGGAGTTCAAGCCATCACACATCTGTTTGCGATGTGCGCCGTGCGTCCGATCGAAAAGATTATTATCTGTAGTCGCACGCCGAGCAAAGTCGCCGCATTGATCGCCGAGTTTGCGGGACGTCCCGCCATTCCGGCGGAACTCATCGCGGCCGATTCGCCTCGGCAAGCACTGGCCGATGCCGACATCGTGTGTTGCACGACAACCTCCCAGACGCCGATCTTCGAGGACGCTGATCTCAAGCCCGGAGTCCACATCAACGCGGTCGGCTCATACACGCCGCAAGCTCGTGAAGTTCCGCCGGAGACCGTGTGTCGCGCGTTGGTCGTGGTCGATAGCCGACACGCTGCTTGGGAAGAGGCGGGCGATCTCATTCAACCATTGCAGGCTGAATTGATCGGTCGCGAGCACATTCACGCGGAACTTGGCGAGTTGGTGCTCGGTCGCCAGACTGGACGCTCGGACGAACGGCAAGTCACGTTATTCAAATCAGTCGGCCTCGCCGTGCAGGACGCCGTCGCCGCACGCGTCGCGTTGGAGAACGCCGCGCTCCTAAAGCTCGGACAAGAGGTGGTGTGGTAAGACTGGCGACACGTCCGGGTGTCTGATTTTCCGCCCTTCATTTTTCGCCAGCGGCAGCCTTTTGTGCGAACAGAAGGCTGGCTGGCGAAAAATGGCCGGCGGAAAATGAACGCAGAAAATCAGGGGGCGCAGCGTTGAGTGACACATCGTTGAGTCTGTTGGACCGCGTGCGAGACGACGTCACCGATGAAGCGTGGCAGCGCATGGCAGAAGTGTATTCGACGCTGCTGCGTGCTTGGTTGTTGCGGTTTGAAGTTGCAACGACGGATGCGGATGATCTGGTTCAAGAAGTCTTGCTGACCGTCTTGCGCGAGTTACCTCGGTTTGAGCATTCCGGCCGCGCGGGTGCGTTTCGGAGTTGGTTGCGGACGATTTTGGTCCATCGCCTGCGCGATTTTTGGAGATCGCGAAACTACCGCCCGGCCGCCGCTGGAGGCAGTACGTGGATGGAGCAGCTCCAGCAGCTTGAAGACGAATCAAGCCACGTCAGCCGCGAATGGAATCTCGAACACGACCGGCATGTAATGGCTCGGCTGCTCGAACACGTTCGGCCGCGCTTCGAACCCAAGACGTGGGAAGCCTTCCACCGCCAGATGTTCGAGGGCCAGCGGGCCGACGCCGTCGCCACGGAACTCGGCATGCCGCTGAACTCCGTGTATGTCGCTCGCAGCCGGGTCCTCAGCACGCTGCGCCGCGAAGCGGCCGGGCTGATCGACGAGTAGCCACGCTCGCACAGCGCGTTGGAGCCTTTCGTATTCCGCCCACTCTTCGGGGAGCATAGCAACGCAGGTGGTGACTGCCTTCGTTGCGCCGGACGTGCGACACCAGTGCGCGTCGAAGAAAAATTCGGCATTCTCGTGTAAGAATGCCCGTCGCCATGCACTTTCTTTGGCGAAGCAATCGCCCGCTGGTGCTTCACCTCAATTCAGGAGCCACACCGATGCCGCGACTTTTTTCATTGCCCTCTTCGCGTGTTTCTTGATCGTCACCGGTTCGTTCGTCGTTCGAGCGGAAGAAAACGGCCCGGCTAAGGATGTTCCGGAGCTTGCCGTCTTGCAGCACTATGCGGGGACTTGGGATGTCCAGTTGACCGGCAACGGGTCGGGCAAAGGGGAAGCGACGGCGAAGTAGATTCTCGGAGGGCGGTATCTGGAGCAGTCCGGGGTGATCCACAACGCGGGCAGCTCGGACATTTGGATTACAACGCTGTTCTCGTTCGACACAGACAAGCAGAAGTATCGGGTTTGGACGTTCGCCTCGAATGGCTCGACCGGACAGCCGGAGATGACTTGGAACGCTACATCAAAAACGATGACGTCCGTCTCGCCGCCGGACATGAACGGCATTCGCTCAACGAACACGGCGGACTTCTCGACGCCTCGCAAAGAGCGATGGAAGTTTCGCTACACCGATCGGGATGGCCAACAGGTCGGCGAAATGAGTGGCGTGAATACACTCCGCAAGGATGACGCCGCGAAGCCAGCAGTTCTGCCGAACGTGAAGTCCGGCATCGAACGATCGGCAGAAGACAAACAGCTCGACCGATTCCTCGGCACCTGGAAGACCGAGTATCGAGTCCCCAAAGCCGAATGGACCCCGGAAGAGAAGAGCGGCTCGGCGACGATGGCCTTCTCGATCGAACTCGGAGGCAAGTTGGTCCGCGAACGAACCAAACATGCGGACGGAACCGAGAACACGTTCCTGATGCTGTTCGACGCCAACAAGAAACAGTACCGAGCGTGGTGGTTCTCCTCGGCGGCCGAATTCACTGGCCAGCCCAACAATTCGACCGGCCAGTGGGATGACGTGGCCAAGGCATTCACTTGGAAACTGACCGATCCGAATGGATTCGCGAGCACAGCTCAGCATCGGTTTGGGAACGACAAGTTCGATTGGACGGTGCTGGTCGAGAACCCGCAGAAGGTTGCGATGTTCCGCATGGAGGGGAACAGCGTGCGAGTGAACGACAAGCCGAAGCCGTAAGTTTTTGAAGAGGTGTGAAACACAGAGATCACAGAGGAGATTGTCTGAGACGTTCTCTGTGACCTCCGTGCCTCTGTGTTTCAAATCCCCTGCCGGACGAAACGGGAGCAACCCATGCAGACCGCCGACCAATCTCATCCACCCAAAAACCAGTTGATCGCATTCGGCCAGGGGAGACTCGCGGCCGACGAGTCGTCGCACGTCGAGCAGCACCTCGAAGTCTGCCGCGAGTGTTGCGAGACGCTGCTCGATCTGAAGGACGACACGTTTGTCGGGCTGGTGAAGCTCGCGAAGTCGGATGACGCCGTGGCGGACGCGTCTCGCCTCCGAACGGAACATGCGACCGACGCGAGACGCGTCGACCACGACTCGGCACACTCCGCCACGATGCTGGTGCAATCGGGTGAAGTGGTCAGAGTCGATGAGCTGCCCGCCGAATTGCAGGACCATCCGCGTTACCGCATTGTCGAGTTGATCGGGCGCGGCGGCATGGGGAACGTCTATCGGGCCGAGCATCGCCTGATGAATCGGCCAGTCGCGATCAAGCTCATCAACTCGCAACTGATCCGACAGCCGCAGGCGGTCGAACGGTTTCGGCGCGAGGTGCAGGCGGCGGCCAAGCTGACTCATCCCAACATTGTCACGGCCTACGATGCCGAGCAAGCCGGCGACATTCACTTTCTGGTGATGGAATTTGTCGAGGGGACGGACCTCGCAAGCGTCGTGAAACATCGCGGGCCGATGTCGGTCGTCGAGACGAGTGAGTGCATTTGGCAGGTGGCCGAGGGACTGCAACACGCTCACGAGAAGGGGATGGTTCACCGCGACATCAAGCCGCACAACTTGATGCTCTCGGCCGAGGGGCAAGTTCGGATTCTGGATTTCGGCCTGGCGGGGTTCGCATCGGAAGTAGGTCAGGCTTTCCAGCCTGACCCGAACGGGCAATCGACTTCCGAAAGCGACAGCGCGTTTGAGTGATCGGGTCAGGCTGGAAAGCCTGACCTACATCTCACAACGGCGGGCAGCGTGATGGGGACGCCGGATTACATCGCGCCGGAGCAGGCCAAGGATGCGCACTCGGCGGACATTCGCGCGGACATCTACAGTCTCGGTTGCACGCTGCATTTCTTGCTGACCGGCAAGCCGCCGTTTGTCTCGGACAACCTTATTGCCAAGCTCAAGGCGCATACCGAACTGGTGCCGGAGTCGCTGACGAAGCTGCGCGGTGACGTGCCGCAAGAGTTGTCCAACGTCGTCGCTCGGATGATGGCCAAGAAGCCGGCCGAGCGGTTTCAAACTCCAGCCGCCGTCGCCGAGGCACTGGCTCCGTTCGCGAAACCTGCCGCATCACCGCCGAAGCGTCGCGCGCGGACGCTGGTTGCGGCGTTGTGCATGGGCGTCGCAGCGTTGCTGGCTGGTGTGATCTTCGTGCAGACCAGCAAAGGTCGCGTCGAAATTCAATCCGAAGTCGATGACGTTGAGATCGTCATCAAGCAGGGCGGCGAGCAAATTGATTTCCTCGACACCAAGACCGGTTCGCAGATCAAGTGGCTGCCGTCCGGCGAGTACGAGATCAAGCTGAAAGGCGATCGCAACGACGTCGAAATCAAAGGCGGCGTCTTCAAACTCTCACGCTGGAGCATAGCCATTGTCACGTTGAAGCTCAAGCCGGAGACCAAAGACCTCGCAGCGAAGCCGGACGGGAAAGACCGGTCGAAAGACGCCCCGCCGCCGGCCATTGCACCATTCGATGCCGAGCAAGCGAAGCAGCATCAGAAAGCCTGGGCCAAGCATCTCGGCGTGCCGGTCGAGTACACGAACTCCATCGGCATGACATTCGTCCTCATTCCGCCGGGCGAATTTACGATGGGCGCTACGCCTGCCGAGATCGAAGAGGCTCTCAAGCTGATTGGCGATGCGGGTGACGCGAATGCTCAGCATGCGAAGCAATGCACGACGAGTGCGAGCCCGCAACACAAAGTCATCCTCTCGCAAGCGCGATACATCGGAATCGACGAAGTCACGCAAGCGCAATACGAAAAGGTGATGGGGAAGAATCCGTCTCACTTCGCTGCGACCGGTCCGGGGAAAGACGCAGTGGTTGGCCTGGACACGGCAAACCACCCGGTGGAATCTGTCAGTTGGCACAATGCTGTGGCGTTCTGTGCGAAGCTGGGCCAGCAAGAGAAACAAGAGCCAGACAATTCCCGCCGTGGTGATGGCGAAGCGCAACTCAACGGCGTCGACTACCGCCTGCTGACGGAAGCCGAATGGGAGTTTTCGTGTCGCGCCGGATCAACAACGAAGTATTCGAGCGGTGAGGGGGACGAACAACTTGACCAGAGCGCCTGGATTGGACGGAACTCGGGCAACCGCACCCATGCGGTCGGAGAATTGCAGGCGAATCTATTCGGCATGCACGACATCCAGGGCAATGTGTGGGAGTGGTGTCAGGATCCGTGGGAACTCAAGTACTACAGCCGTTTTCAGGAGCAGCCCGCTCTCGACCCCAAAGGTCCACCACTTAACGACGACGCAGCGCGTATGATCCGGGGGGGCGCTTTTGGCTGGCCCTCATATTCCTGCCAAGCATCATTCCGCAGCGTGCAAGGCCCGTTGCTCCGACTTGAAAGCATTGGCTTTCGCGTGTCGCTGTCCGCCGATGCCGTGCGAAAGGCGGTTGAGAAATCCGCGAAGGCCGTTCAGGGAGACACCATCGTCGCCTCGCTGGGCTCGGAGGAACGAAAAGTCCTCAAGGTGGCCGAGGCGTTTCTGGCGGTCGTGGACGAAGGCAATTTCGACAAGCTGTACGACAGCGGATCGAACCTCGCCAAGAAACAGGCGAAGCGCGAGCAGATTGTGCCGCTCTATCAGCAGATCCGAGAAATGGCGGGCAAAGTCGAAAAACGGACGCTTCAACGAGTGCGACTGATCGACGAATTCATCGGTCTGCCTCCAGGGCGATACGCGGCTGTGCAATTCGTCTCCGACTTCGAGAAGCACAAGGGTCTCTGGGAAACGGTGATGCTGAATGTCGATGACGACGGGCAATGGCGAGCCAACACCTACGCCGCGACCGTTCAGCTGCTGCCATTGCCAGAACCGAAAGACAAAACACAGTCAGGCGTAAACGCGACGCCCCAAAACCGCGCGGGGTTGTTGACCAACCCGCCTAAACTGCCGCCGGGCGGGCTGCCGGTCGGCAAAAATCTGATCGTCAATTCTTCGCTGGAAGAGACGCCGACCGGTTCGTTCCCGCCGGGCTGGTTCGCGTGGCTGAACGACGGGCCGAACTTCAAATGTGAAGTCGTCGAAGGCGGCGTCACCGGGAAGCACTGTCTTCAGATCTCCGGCACTGGCACACGCGGCGTTGTCTTTGCCACGAGCATTCCGCTGGACCGCAACAAACGGTACGCGCTGAAAGGTCGTGTGAAAGTCGAAGGCGAGGCCGGAACGTGGGCGGTCGTCAAGCTGAACTACTTCAATAACACCGGCTGGCTGGGCGTCGATGACCGCGTCGGCGTGACGACCAGCGATCTCGATTGGAAGCTGTTCGAGAAGACGGATGCGATCGACAAGTACCCCGCCGCAACACTGATCGTGCCCACCTGCCACATCGAAGGGAACGGCACAGCGTGGTTCGACGATCTGGGAATCATCGCCTACGACCGCGAGAAGCTGCCGGACAACTTCGAAGCGACGCATGGAAAGAACAATCGGATGAAATGAAGACTAAAACACAGAGGACATAGAGATTTGTCTGCGTTTCACTTCCTCTGTGCTCTCTGTGCTTCTTTGTTTCAAAACTCTTTTCCCAACAAAAGGTGAACCATGATGAATCGATTTGTCCCTGCGATGTGCCTGTTTCTGTTCGTAACGTCTGCGGTTTCAGCTCAGGAGCAAGTGACTGCTCCGAAGAACGAATTGCTGCAACGATTCGTCGGTGTGTGGGACTTGAAGACGACCATCAAGCCGGCGAAGTGGAACCCCGAAGGCGGCGAGACGACCGGCAAGGAAAGCACGGTCTGGGCGCTCAAGAACCGCATCATCATGATTCGCGACATTTCGCAACCCGACGGCAGAAAGGGCCTGTTCATTTCGTCGCACGATCCGAAGCAGGACGCCTATCTGTTCTGGTGTTTTGATTCCAACGGTCTGCAGGGAACACAGTGGCTGCTCAAGTGGAACGCTGACGCCAAGGCCGCGATTGGCCGTTCGACTGACTCGCCACCGGCTTGGACCAGCGGCGGGCAGAACCGCTTTCCCGATGGCCACACAAACCTCGTCAGCTACTGGATGCGCGACGAGAACGGCGCGTTGCTGATGGACGTCAGCGGCCGCAAGGACCGACTACCCGGCGACCGCGAAGCGGCCATCGTTGCGGCCTGGAAGAAACACGAACCGGCCGCCGATCTGCCCGCCGAGTTGAAAGTGCTCAACCGGATGATCGGCATGTGGGAGATGGTCAGCATCCGCAAGCCCGCCGTGTGGTCTCCGAACGGAGATCGTTCGACGGCCACTCTCTCTCGCGAGTGGATTCTCAACGGCCGATTCGTGATAGGAACGTCGGTCGGCTCGGATGAAAGCGAGAGTCTCGCTCTGTTTTCATTCGATCCGGGGATGAAGGCTTATCGCAACTGGTTCTTCAATTCCGTCGGCCATCGGTACGCATCGCACGGGCAATGGAACGAAGCGAAGCAGACCTTCTCCCTGACTGCCGAGCGGGAAGATGGCAAGACCGTGCAAACCGCGATCCGCATTGAAGGCCCCGATCGGGAAGTGTGGCACACCCTGATGACCGACGCCGCTGGCAAGATCTACGTCGATATGGACACGACCGTGACTCGGAAAAAGTGATCAATATCAGCTTTAACCACTGGATCGACGACGACACGTTCGACAACCAAGCCCTCATCAAAGATCAAAGTCGATAACGGCTGCTTGCTGACCGATTCGACGCTGGAGAGGTGGCGGAAGAAGTGAAGGAAGACATTTGAAACACAGAGGCACGGAAGACACAGAGGTTTGATAGGCTGGCTTTTCTCTGTGAACTCTGTGCCTCTGTGTTTCAAACCGGTCTTCTCTCATGAAAGGAAACAACATGGAAACCAACGAACTCACGCAAGCCATCATCGGTGCCGCCATCGAAGTCTACAAACGCTTTGGCCCCGGCCTGCTGGAATCCGCCTATCGCGTTTGTCTGGCGTATGAACTCCGCAAGCGTGCCTTCGAGGTGCAGGAAGAGAAGCCCGTCCCGGTGATCTATGACGACGTGAAGTTGGAGTGCGGGTTCCGCGCGGACTTGCTGGTCAATGGCCAGATCGTCGTGGAACTGAAGGCCAAGAACGACATTCATCCGGTGGACAAGGCTCAGACGTTGTCTCACTTGCGGTTGCTCAATCTTCGCTTCGGGCTGTTGATCAACTTTCACGAGGTCAAGCTGGTGGATGGAGTCCATCGGATTGTGAATGGGTATTGAAGGGCGAAGGCATTTGAAACACAGAGGCACGGAGGACACAGAGTTTGAGTTCTGCGTTTCCTCTGTGATTCTCTGTGCCTCTGTGTTTCACGTTGTTCCTTCTTCCAAACGAACTTCAACAGGAGATCTCAATGAAGCCCTTAGCGATGATCGTCTTCCTCGTGGCCTTGTCGCACGGAATCGCATCCGGCCAGCAGCCGCGCGAGAAACCGAAGGAGCTTGAGGCCCTCGGCCGGTACGTCGGCGACTGGACCACCGACGTCACTAGCAAGCCGGCCGAATGGGCTCCGCACGAGACCAAGTATCGCTGCGCGAACCACGCGGAGATGATCCTCAACGGCTGGTTCCTCCAGCACATCGAAGTCAGTCACATCGTCGGCGAGCCCGATCAAGTGACGAAAACGGTCTGGTTCCAGACGTTTGACGCGACCTCGAAGAAGTATGTCACCTGGTGGTTTTCGTCAACGGGGATCATCACCCATTCGACCGGAACCTGGGACGCGGCCAGCCAGACGTTCAATCTCACCGATGTCGAACCGCCGCTGGGAACGACCCACCGGTTCGCGGAACGATTTCGCAATGAGGAGACGCATGAGGGCTCGCTGGCTTTCACCGGCAATGGTGGTCGGAAGATGTTCGAGGTGGTCTGGACTCGGAAACGACAAGCGGGCATCGCTGGAAAGCCGCTGGCGGAACACTGGGCCGCGATCGGCGCGCCGATCCAACCGATCCCCTACGAAGTGAAGAAGCTGGACGTGTTCCTCGGCGAGCGGGAGGTCGAGTTCACTCATCGTCCGTCAATCGTCTCGCCACAAGGGTAATCCTTCACGGCCCGGAGAGAAGTGAGGGAGCTGATTGGTTGGCGAAGAGTGCTTGGACGGCGGTGGTGAGGAACTGGAAGACGTTGCGGGATTGTTGGCGACAGGTTTCGATCACCGTCAGCAATGTTTCCACGA
>SXKJ01000113.1 GCA_005778115.1 Planctomyces sp.
CCGTGTTGAAAACGAACTCGTGAGCCGCAAGGCGCTAGCCGCGGGTCGAGGAAAAGAATCCGCGGCTAGCGCCTTGCGGCTCACTGGCCCTGAAATCACCACGGATGGCGGAGAGCCTAAAACAATTCACGCCGCGTCGTATTCGGAGATCCGATTGACCGGTGCGAATGGCAGCAGGATCGCATCTTCCTCCTGCAACGTCAGCCGCATCACGTAGGCGTCCTCATCGGTATCGTCATAGTGGCTGCGGAGCACCAGTACCGCTTTGAAGCCCATCTTCTTAAAGAAGAGCTGCGCGGAGAGGTTCGACTCACGGACCTCCAAGACGATTTCCTGGCGGCGTTGCTGCGAGAGCTTATCCACCAGCTTTTCGATCATTTGCGCCCCGATCGCCTGACGGCGGAATTCGGGATCGACGGCGAAGTTCAGCACGTGCAACTTCGACTTATGTAGCTCATAGATCATGAAGCCGACGATGCGATGGTTGTATTCGGCGACCATGCCGATGCAATTTCGCTGTCGCAGGCAGCAGAGAAAATCTTCTTCGGTCCAAGCGAACTCAAAGCTTTGGCGTTCGATGTCCAGGACTTCGGGCATATCGCGCCGAATCAACCAACGAATCTGGACCTTCAACGCCTGCTGCGGGGATTGAATCCAACTCACGATGGCCTCCTTGCCATGCGAATCGTTGTGCGACGCCCCGACGAGCCGGGGCAAGGGGCGGACCATATCAAAGGTTCGCAAAATGGGACAAGGGGGATCGACGGGTGAATTTTGAGAATTCGTAAGAGTCGTTCGCGGACGAATGCTCGACTGCAATCACAGCTCATCGTGAGTAACCTGCGGATGTCATGTTCGTCCTCGCGTGACCAAACACGAAACAGGCGAGCGGGGCGGCGTTAGCCCCCCGGTCTTGCGGCGAATCTACCGGGGGGAGCTGAAGCCGCCCCGCTCGCCTGAACGTCACGCGGTTCTCCACAAAATGTTTTGCTGAGGAATTCATCATGCTGCGTTTTATGGTTCTCGTGAGTTGCGTATTGCTGATCGGAGTCCTTCACGCCGCCGATTGGCAGCCGAAGAAGGCTCCGCTGATGACGCGGTGGGCGAAAGATGTTTCGCCGGAGAAGGTGCATCCAGAATATCCTCGGCCGCAGATGGTCCGCGAGAAGTGGGTCAATCTGAATGGGCTGTGGGATTACGCGATCACGGAACGTAGCTCAGGCGGCTCGCCTGAGCCTCAACGCGACACAGGCGAGCCGCCTGCGCTACGGAAGTGGGACGGCAAGATCCTCGTGCCGTTTCCGATCGAGTCGGCGTTGTCGGGCGTGATGAAACGCGTGCCGGACAACGGCAAGCTGTGGTATCGCCGTTCGTTCTCAACGCTGGAGATGCCGAAGGACGGCCGATTGCTGCTGCACTTCGGAGCCAGCGATTGGGAGACGGTCGTTTGGGTCAACGGCAAGAAAGTCGGCGAGCATCGCGGCGGTTACGACCCGTTCACGTTCGACATCACCGACGCGCTGAAGCCCATACAGAGGCCTACGACATCTAACCCAAGCGATTCGCCACGGCCGCCACCAAACAGCTACTTGAATGAAGTCGTCGTCGCCGTCAGCGATCCGACCGACGGCTCGTTCCAACCGCGCGGCAAACAAATCCGCAATCCGCACGGCATCTGGTACACGCCGACCACCGGCATCTGGCAAACCGTGTGGTTGGAACCGGTGCCAAAAACATATATCTCCTCGATCAACGTCACACCCGACTTGGACAAAAAGGTTGTTCGCGTCGCCGTCAAGCTGACGGGGCCGAATGCGGACAAACGACGTGTGAATGTCTTCTCTTTACGGCGCGGGCCGGACGGACGAGCGCATCCGCAAGAGTTCGAATCGGCGTTCGCAGTCGGCAACGCAACGCTGGAGATTCCAATTCCTAACGTCGTCGCCTGGTCGCCCGACAATCCGCATCTCTATCCCGCGATGGTGCAGTTGCTTCCCGAAGAGCCGACTCGCAGCGCCATCGACGAGCAGGTCCATTTTTACTTCGCGATGCGAAAGATTTCGCTCGGCAAAGACGAGCACGGCGTCCAGCGGCTGATGCTCAACAACCAGCCGTTGTTTCAGTACGGGCCGCTCGATCAAGGGTTTTGGCCGGATGGGCTGTACACGGCTCCGACGGATGAGGCTCTGAAGTACGACATCGAGATGACCAAGAAGCTGGGCTTCAACATGATTCGCAAGCATGTGAAGGTCGAGCCGGATCGCTGGTACCACCACTGCGACAAGCTGGGGATGCTCGTGTGGCAGGACATGCCGTCGGGGGACCGCTACATCAGCCCGACCGACCCCGATATCAAACGCTCGGCCGAGTCCGTCGCCAACTTCGAGAATGAATGGCGCGAGATCATCACCGACTTCGGTAATCATCCCAGCATCGTCATGTGGGTGCCGTTCAACGAAGGCTGGGGACAGTTCGAGACCGCTCGGATCGCGGACTTCACGAGGAAGCTCGATCCGACGCGGCTAGTCAACAGTGCCAGCGGCTGGACCGATCGCGGCGTCGGCGATGTGTTCGACGTTCACATCTATCCCGGCCCAGGCATGGCTCCGCTGTCGAGCACTCGCGCATCGGTGCTTGGTGAATTCGGCGGGTTGGGCTTGCCGCTTGATGGACACACTTGGCAGGGGAAAGACAACTGGGGCTATCGCTCGTTCACGAACAAGGCGGACTTGCAGAAGGCGTATCTCGGCCTCATCGGCGGACTGCGACCGCTCATCGGCAAGGGGCTGACCTCGGCCGTCTACACGCAGACGACCGATGTGGAGATCGAAGTCAACGGCCTGATGACCTACGACCGCGAAGTGCTGAAGTTCGATGCCGAGACACTCGCGAAGGCACATCGCAAGCTGTATCTGCCGCCGCCGAAGATCACGACGATCGTGCCGACCTCCGAAGAGACGGCGCAGACTTGGAGGTACTCGAACGATAAACCGAAAGACGGTTGGGAGAAGCCGGCGTTCGACGACTCGTCTTGGAAGTCCGGCCCTGGCGGTTTCGGCGAACCTTCCACTCCCGGTTCGGTTGTGAAGACCAATTGGAAATCGAACGACATCTGGCTGCGCCGCGACTTCGAATGGTCGGGCGAAAAGCCGTTGCATGAACTCGGCCTGCGGATTCATCACGACGAAGACACCGAGGTCTATCTGAATGGCGTCTTGATCGGCACGGCCTCGGGCTATTCGACGTCGTATCAGGATCGCGCGCTGGATGAGGCGGCGACCCGTGCGTTGAAGCCGGGCAAGAATCTGCTGGCAGTGCATTGCCATCAAACCGGCGGTGGGCAATACATCGACGTCGGGTTGGTCGATGTTGAGGAAGTTGTCGCCAAGTAGGATGGCCGCCCTCGGCCGTCCTGCGGTTCATTGGCAATTCTCGTCGAAAACCGACGGCCGAGGGCGGCCATCCTACATCGAGTCGGCCGCCGCGCACGCGAACTCGAATCGCACCGTCACTTGTCCGCCGACCGAAACCTTGGCGTTGAGAAAAAAAGCATTCGACATGCGCTCGGTCAGTTCGACGTCAATGTCGAGCGTATCGCCGGGCCGGACCATGCGACGGAACTGCACGTTGTTGATCCGCGTCGCGACCGGGACTTTGCCCGGAGCCATCGTCGTGGTCTTCGCGATCAAGACCGCACCGGCCTGCATCGCGGCTTCGAGTTGCAGCACTCCAGGAAAGACCGGGAAGCTCGGATAATGACCGCTGAAGACCGGCAGATCGGGTGAGAGATGTTTGCGCGCGTGGATCCGCGTCTCGGTCTGTTCGACGATTTCGTCGAGCCACAGAAACGGATCGCGGTGCGGGATGAGTTGCTGGATGTCATCGCGAGTCATTAATGAAATTCTCTTTGGGTTTGGACTGCGGCCCGCCGCTTTCCGTCCCACAGCCTGCTGTGGGACGACGACCAAAGTTGGTTTGAATCAAAACGAATGGCGTTCAATCCCCCTCAGTAGCAGGCTGCTGAGGGGAAAGCGGCAGCAGGCTGCCGCAGTCCAAAGTCACTTCCAGACCGCTTCTAGTTGCACGCGATAGCCGTCGGATTCGGCTCCGCTGGTGAGTCGCAATGTGCGGACGGCTCGAACGAGTTGCAGCAGCGTCGTCACATCGGCTTGAGCCTGATCGGACGACTTCCCTTCCTGCGCGACAGAGCGGGCTTCGAGCATTCCGCGATTCGCTTCCAGGATGTTGGCCAACGATTCCCCGGTCAGCTCAAACAGAAAATCGTTACGAGTCAGCTTCGCGGTTGCCGTCGTCGTGGTCGGAGTTAGGTACACATCGACGAGGTGCCTGCAGAGATTGACGGACGAGGCCATCACGTACTTGTCCCGCACGCGAGCGGCCGCCGGCATGAAGTTGAAGACGATCGGCAGGCGGTCTCCCTTCGGCTTCTGACCATACTTGCCGAATTGGATCTGCACGTCCTTGTAATTCTCGGACGAGAGCACCCACGGCTGTCGGCCTTGTTGACCGGCGTTGAGATTCGAGATCGTCGCGATGGTTTGAAACAGCAGATTCAACGTCTGCTCGGCTTCATCCGGTTTGCCCAATTCCCACACGAGCGCGAAGCCGGGGAGCTGAAGTCCCGGCTTGCCATTCAAATGAGAATAGTCTTGAGGAGCGGCGACGAACGTCAGCTTATTCCCCAACGACGGCAGGATATCAGTGCCGTAATCCTCCCCCGGCAGCAGATTGGCTAATCCCGCTTCAAACTTGTCGAACTCCGGCAGCACCTTGGCATCCAGCAACTCTTCGCGGCGTTTGTACCAGCCGGCGAAGTCGCGATGCAGAATCCAACCGCCGATCAATCCGGGTACGTTCGGAAGCGAACCGGCATCCGGCTTCCCATCGGCTGCGAAGAGCGGCGCGTACTTCTCTCCAATGGATTCTGGCTTGCCGGCGATCGAATGAGCGAAGACCAAGCGTTGGCTATCGAGATCCAGCGTCGAACCAAAGAACGGGCTGTGATTGGCAAGTTCATACAAGCCACCCAGCAACAGCGACACGCCGGGATTGTCCAATTTCTCAGGGCCGAGCCGACCGCCCATCCCTTGTGCGACGAGTTCCAGATTGACGTAGCTGCGGACCAGATGTTCCGAACCAAGTTGCTTGGTCATAGCCACGAAGGGAGCGTCCTGTGCGAGTGACTTCACGCTCTCCTCGACGGTTCCGCTTCGCAGCGCGAGTGCGCGGTTCATCAGCTCGCTAGTGCTGGCCGCGACGATCCAATTGTCGCGTTCGGCGATAAAGACTTTGCCGTCGATGCTGCGAACCGGCACGTTGCCCGGCCCGGTGGTCTGACTGATTTGATCTTCAATCAGCGTCAGGAGCGGCGCAACTCGCTCCCGAATTTTGTCGAGCTCGGCAGCCTCTTTGACTTGCACGGCGATGACTGCGTCCGGTTCCTTGCGTCCGTCATGCGGGTAAAGCGCTACGGAAACTCGCCCACTAAACGCGGTCTTGGCGAGCTTCCACAAATCCATGCCCAACTGGTTTTCGATCGCCTTGCGACCAGCATCGGCCTTGCGTCCCTGCGGCGAGGCGTAGAACGCCTGGACCTGCGGATTCGATGGCAGGCTCTTGACCAACTCTGAGTGTTGGAGCTTGTCGATCCACGCATCCAGCCCGGAGATTTCGGCGAAGAAGACCGCTCCGCTGGGAGTGGATGTTGCGAGATTGGTGTCGGCCGACCTCGCGACGGAAGTTGCGACCAATGTGGTGATGACCACGAGAAACTGACGAATGCAACGACGTGCGAGAGGGGACTTCCGATGCATGAAAAACTCCATCGTCAAATGACAGGAAACGGATTAGCGGACCATACCGGCTCGTGAGTCGGGTGGTTTCAAGCGGCGTTACGTTGCCCGCTGTGATTTCATGCTTTCCAGCACAACGTCTCGAAATTGTGGAGGACAGAGCTTCCAAGTTTCGGCATAGGTCTCGGCCAGCGGCACTGGGACATAAACCTCCGAGTCCACGAAGACTGGCATCTTTGGCAACTTGTCGCCGACAGCAATCGGCTCGACAAATGCCGTCAAAGGAAAGCCGCAGCAATACGACACGAGAGTGAGCGGCTTGCCGCGCGGCAACCGAAAGTCATCGGATTCTAATTCGCTCCATATGAGCTGATGAACTCCCTGCGGATCGCGCGGCCCTGGCGGAAACAGATCCACGATCAGCAAGTGAATCCCGAATCGCAGTAACTCGGTCGCCTTGTCTACGAACCGCCGGATCGCCAGTTTGCTGTGCTTGTTGCCGGGCGAGACGATCTCGATCACAGAGACCAACTCTCCCAGATTGTCGCGAATCGCCAGCTTGTTGGCTTTCGCCGCGTAGGTGTCCAGCTCCGAGCCGCGATTGACGATCCGCGTTTTCGGAGGTGAATCGGCCAACGCGACTCCCCCACGCGGGCGACCGGAAGGCCCGGACGATTTGGAATCCAGCTTGAGTGTCAGCAGATCTGGCACGGTCTCACCAGCATGTTGCTCGATCAGCGCGTAATACCCCTTCGGCATTCGGCCATCGTTGAGGGAATTGCAAATCGCGGCCGACCACTGCTGATGAAAATGATGAAACAGTCCGCCGGGAGCTTTCTTCCAATTGTGCGTTTCCATGGGTTTCTCTTTCGGTCTGACGATCGCTCTCCGACGAACAGAATAGCAAGCCTATCGGTCAAAAACGCGCGCGTCTTTGCGAGAGATATTCGAGCAGCGCATTGCCGAAGGGCATCGACGTATCGAGCCGAACGTAGTCGGCTCCCATCGACAGACATTCTTTGCGGTACTGGCCGCAGAGTTCGTTGACCGCTTCGAGGTAGTCAGCTCGCGTGCCGTCGGCGTCTATCAGTTGATTCTGGCCGCTCTCTGGGTCGGTCAGGTCCACCATGCCGTTGAACGGGAACGTGGCTTCGGCCTCGTCGAGCACATGAAACAGGATCACGTCATGCCCGCCGTGCCGCAGCATTTGCAGGCTGCGAATCACCGGCTCCGGGTCCACGAGCAAATCGGAGAAGATCATCATCAGGCCACGATGCCGGACCATCGAAGCCACTTGTCGGAGATTGGCCGCGATCTCCGTTTGTCCGCCGGGCTTCGATTGAGCCAGCAGCGCGAGGATGTTGCCAAGCTGCGTCCGCTTGCTGCGTGCGGGGAGACTGTGCCGCAGCTTCTCGTCGAACGTGATGAGTCCGACCGGGTCTTGCTGGTGAATCATCAAATAGGCCAGCGCGGCGGCCAGGCAGATTGAGTAATCGAACTTGGTCAGCTCTTGCCGATACGTGTAGGCCATGCTGGCAGAGAGGTCCATCAGCAGGTAGCCGGTGATGTTGGTTTCGGCCTGATACTTCTTGACGTAGTAGCGGTCGGTCTTCGCGTAGACGAGCCAATCAATGTCATTGGGATCGTCTCCCTGCGAGTAACGGCGATGCTCGGAGAACTCGACGCTGAATCCCTGAAACGGCGACGTGTGCAGGCCGGACAAAAAACCTTCGACGATAAACCGCGCTCGCAGATCGAGCCGCGACACCGTGCGGATCACTTCGGGCTTCAGATAGTCTTCGGTTTTGGCCATGCGTGTGAGTTCTCGATTCCGAGTGCTGTCATAACGGCACTCAACGGCGGCCAGAAGCGGCTCCAGCCAGCATGGCCACGACTCCCACGAGTGAGATGAGGGTGCCGATGATGCCACAGATGATTCCGAACCAAGCACGCCCGGCTCCCGACATGTCCGGATTTTTCTTCAGTGTGCTCAGCGCTACGAAGCCCGTGATGATGGCCGCGATCGAGAATGGCAATCTTAATAGCGGCAGGATTCCGATCAGACCGCAATAGCCCGACGCGATCGCCGAGACCGGCCGACCGACGGGCACCAGCATGCGTTCCATGCCGCTCGGTGTGGGGTTGTTCGCTCGACGAGCTTCGGCATCGAGGTACTCGCCGCAGTACTTGCACTTCTTCGCCACTGCCATGATGGACTCGGCGCAAAACGGGCAGGTCTTCATTTCTTTGGCTTCGGCCATTGTTCAACTCCTGTTTGAATGCGAGGGCGGAATCAACTCGCCTACGTATCTCAGTCGCTCCTGCGACTGAGATTTCATTTCGTCAGACGCACTCAGGCGTATTTGGCGATCTTCGGTTCGGGGATCTCAGCAATCAGTCGTTGAACGACGGTCTCGCTGGTGACCCCTTCGGCTTGAGCTTGGAAGTTGGTCGAGACACGGTGTCGGAGGACGGGGATCGCAACTCGGCGAACGTCGTCGATGCTGATGGCCGGGCGCCCGTCCATCGCGGCGAGCGCTTTGGCTCCGGCGATCAGGAACTGACCGGCACGCGGACCGGCTCCCCAACTGACGAGGTCTTGGATGAACTTAGGGGCCGACGGATCTTTCGGCCGAGTCGCTCGGACCAGCCGCGCGACATAGTTGATCGTCAGCGGCGCCGCTTCGATCGTGTTGATCTGCTTTTGCAGGTACACGATCGCATCGGCCGAGAGGACTTTGCGAACGTCCGGTTTCTCCATTGAGGAGCTCGCCGCCAGGATGTGCTCTTCGTGTTCCAGGTCCGGGTAATCGACGATGACGTTGAACATGAAGCGGTCAAGCTGTGCTTCGGGGAGCGGATACGTCCCTTCTTGTTCGATCGGGTTCTGCGTGGCGATGACGAGGAACGGTTCGGGGAGCTTGTAAGTTTCCTGGCCGACGGTGACTTCGCGTTCCTGCATCGCTTGCAGCAGCGCGGCCTGAGTCTTCGGCGGCGTGCGGTTGATTTCGTCCGCCAGCAGGATGTTCGTGAAGACCGGGCCTTTCACGAATCGGAACTCGCGACGCCCGGCCTCGTTTTCATCGAGCACGTTCGTCCCGGTGATGTCCGAGGGCATCAAGTCCGGAGTGAACTGAATCCGTTTGAACTGCACATCAAGGATATTGGCGATCGTGCTGACGATCAGCGTCTTGGCCAGCCCCGGCACGCCGACCAGCAAGCAGTGTCCGCCGGTGAAGACGGCCGCCAGGATTTGTTCGATGACCGCGTCTTGGCCGATGATGACCTTGTGCAATTCGGTGGTCATGAGCTCGCGGCGGCGGCGGAATTTTTCGAGGAACTCGTCGAAGTCACGTTTCTCGGCCAAGGGATGCTCCGTATCGGTCGAACTCGGATTGAGAGAGTTTGAAGCAATCAGCCGTACCGCGACCGTCAGGGAGCGGCTCGCATCAGCCGCTCCCTGACGGTCGCGGTACAGCTAGGAATTGAGATAGTCGGCTGACCGCGCCGATTGTAAAAGGCCGTCGACACGGAGAGTATCGACGCGAGAATGAAGTTTGCGAGGAATCGTCATGAACGGCTTTGTGATTCAAACAGTGCTGCGTAGCCGGCCGACAACAGAAACCGCGCCGCTCTGCTCGACTGCTATGCGGTGGTTTGTCGTGGTCGTTGGCTTGAGCGTCGCGTTCGCGTCGCCGAGCCGTGCTGCGGATGACCTCAAGCCGGAGGCGGTGCTCAAATCCATTGAGTCGGGCAAGCGGTTCTTGATTTCCAAGCAGATCACCGATGGCACGAGATTCAATGGCTCGTTCGAAAGCCCCATCGGCGCGGGCTATCCGACCGGCCCCACCGCATTAGCCACGTTGGCTTTGTTGAATGTCGGGATGACGCCGCAAGACCCGCCGATTCAAAGGGCGTTGGAATTCCTGCGGTCCCAGCGGCCGCCGGTGAAAACGTACGAAGCGGGTCTGCAACTGATGGTCTATGCCGCCGCCAAGGATGGCAATCGGGACCGCGCGCGAATGATGACCATCGTCAAAGACTTGGAAGACGCTCAAGACATGACCACCGAGTACCGCGGTGGGTGGCACTATGATCTGGGGCAGAAAACGACTTCGTTCGATCACAGCAACGTGCAGTATGCCGTACTGGGACTGCGCGAAGCGGCCTTCGCGGGGATTCCCACCAACCGCAAAACTTGGGAACTGACTCGCGAGCATTGGACCAAGACTCAAGAGGCCGATGGCGGCTGGAGTTACTCGGTCGGTGGTGGAAGTTCCTCGGGCAGTATGTCGGTGGCGGGGATCGCGTCGCTCGTGATGGCGGACTCGCTGTTGCCGGATGACTCTGACGTCGGCGCGAATGGATTCCCCGATTGCTGTCGCGAAGAGGCTCGCAACGAAGCGTTAGAGCGCGGCTTGAACTGGCTGCGGGCTCGCTTCGCGGTGGGGAATAACCCCGGAGACGCCTCGATTGGTGACGTGCTTTATTACCTCTATGGCCTGGAACGAGCCGGTCGGCTGAGCGGTCAGCGGTTTATCGGCAACCACGATTGGTTCCGCGAAGGGGCGAAATTTCTGATCAACGGCCAGGGAGGTAACGGCCATTGGTCCAGTCAGGGAGGAGCAGGATCCGGTGATCCAGTCGTCGGCACCAGCTTCGCGTTGCTGTTCCTCTCGAAGGGGATGGCTCCGGTGCTGATCAACAAGCTGAAGTTCGGACCGCCGGGCGAACGGAATGCAAAAGGCGCCGTCGTGGAAGACTGGAACCGTCATCGGCATGACGTTCACAACCTGACCGATCTCATCAGCGGCAAAGAAAAGTGGCCGAAGCTCGTGACCTGGCAAGTCGTCGAAATGGCGAAAGCGGTCAAAGGCGGTGGAGTCGCCGATCTGATGCAAGCTCCTGTGCTGTTCCTGTCCGGCCGCGACAAGCCGGAGTTGGCGGACCCGGAAGTGAAGTTGCTGCGCGAGTACGTCGATGCCGGCGGCTTCATTTTCGCCGTCAACAATTGCAACGGAGCCGGATTCGATGACGGCTTCCGCGAACTGATCAAGCAGATGTATCCCAACGGCGAGGCCGAATTGAAGAAGCTCACATCGGAGCATCCGATCTTTCGCAGCGAGTATCTGCTCGCTAATGCGCAGGTCGACCTGTGGGGCGTGGACTTCGGCTGCCGCACCGCGATCGTTTATTCGCCAGAAGACATCGGCTGCGGATGGAACAAGTGGTGCGTGTCCGAATTGCCGAATCGCCGCCCGGAATTGAAAGGCATGGTCTTCAAGTCGACTCAAATTGGATTGAATGTCATCGCCTACGCCACCGGCCGCGAGCCGCCCGACAAACTCAAGCAAGCCGAACTCGCCAAGCAAGCCGGGCAGCGTGACCGCATCGAAGCGGGCCTGTTGCAAATCGCGCAATTGAAGCACGCCGGAGGTTGGGACACCGCGCCGCATGCGCTGCACAACATGCTGTCAGCACTCAACGAGACTGCGGGACTGGCCGCTTCGACCAAGACACGCGAATTGGCGGCCTCCGATCCGAACCTCTTCAACTATCCGATCGCCTACATGCACGGCCGGCATCGATTTGAATGGACTCGCGCCGAACGCGAACGCTTACAGCAATACCTGCAAAACGGTGGCGTGCTGTTCGCCGACGCCTGTTGCAGCGCCGCTCCCTTCGACAAGAGCTTCCGCGAAGCGATCGCCGGATTGTTTCCCGACAAACCGCTGACGCGCATTCCCGTGACGCACGAACTGTTTTCAGCGAAGGTAGGCCACGCGCTTCCCAAAGTCCGCCGCCGCGGAGCCGATCAAACCAGCGGCCAAGGGGTCATCAACGCCGCCGCGAATTTGGGTGAGCCGATCTTGGAAGGGATCGAAGTCGATGGCCGCTATGTCGTGATCTACAGCAAGTTCGACATCAGCTGTGCGCTGGAACGCCAATCGGCCATCGCGTGCGAAGGCTACGTCTCCGAAGACGCCACCAAGCTGGCGGTCAACATCATCCTGTACGCGATGCTGCAAGAGCTGAAGTAACGCCGACAAAGTCGCCGCACGCAACTTGTGGGATCGCCAAATCGCTCGTCCTGCAGCATTTGCCACGAAAAACACAACAAGTCACAAGAAGAAGTGCCGGGAATGATTTAGGCTGCTGCGTAACTCGGCATCATTCCATGCTTTTTTGTGCCTCGTTGTGTTTTTTGTGGCCATCGCCCGGCGGGTTCATTCGACACAGCCAGTGCTCATGGTGATTCTCGCCGCGGCGTCCACGCGGAGTGTCTCGCGCGTCGGAACCACCCGCTGACGCCATCTCGCTCGCCGATTTCAATGCCCCAGTCGTGCGTTAATTGTCACGGCAACTTGGCAAATCACGGCGAGTTCCCGTCAGGCTCCGGGACAACGGCTTTGGGAAAACTCCAAAAAAATCGTCAAGACTCACCAGTTGTGACGTGACGTTTTTTGGAAAGATGGGTAGTTTGGACAGACTTGTCGTGTTTAATCAAAAGAACCAGCACATTCGGAATCCTCCGAGTTCTCGACTTCGGATTACGCATTGCGCGGTTCGACTGTAGGCGTTCTTCTTGAAGAACTGGTCCAGAGAACTAGTTCTACTGTCCGTTGGTCTTTATCGAATCTAAGTTTTTGTGGGACAGTCTCTTCAGGGTTTTATTGAACCAGGAGGGGAGTTTGCCATGGACGGGCGTTTTGAGGTTCGGCGTGCGGAGTTGTTGGCACAGGCACAG
>SXKJ01000114.1 GCA_005778115.1 Planctomyces sp.
GGACACTTACGTTTCCTGGAGCGAGAATGCCGCCGACTGGAAACCGCTCAACCACTCCTGTGACCCAAGCGCCTGGCTGGAAGGGCTGAATGTGGTGGCGCGCCGGCCGCTGAAACGCGGCGACCATTTGATCTCATCGACGTAACGGTGACGTTGGCTCGCAAATCACGCACGTTGTCGACGCCGTTGTTCGACGCACCGTCGATCTCATGCACATCGACATCGCTGCCGACGGCGATGCTCTCGCAGACTTCGCAGTGATTGCAGGGGGTCGCGTCAGTGGCGTTCGGGCAGTTCAACGCCTTGGCGAAGATGCGGGCGGTCGAGGTCTTGCCGACTCCGCGTGCTCCGGTGAAGAGGTACGCATGGCCGACTCGGCCGGAGAGAATCGCATTTCGGAGCGACGTCGCGACATGCTCCTGACCAATGACTTCATCGAAGCCTTGTGGACGGTATCGGCGAGCAAGGACGGTGTAATTCGCGGAGGAAGCTTCCATCTTTCATCGCATCCTCGTACTCGTACTCCTACTCGGCTTAGGAGAGAACGGTCCGAGTACGAGTAAAAGTAGGACTGAAAAGACGACAGGCGAGGAAGGCGACCTCCTTCCGCACCTGAAAGCACATCGCTTAGGGCTGCTTCGGTTAGGATCTGACCCGGTTCACACGGCTCCACCGCAGTCAGAGGTCGCCTTCCCCGCCTGGCGAAGGTGAGACGGCATTATCCGGGAAGCAAGTCGCTCGTCAAGCAGGTGTGATTTCGATGAAGTTGTCGGGATCAGTGGCGAGTGAATTCCCAGCCACCTTAGAATCACCCTTCAAATTCACGTCTTCTGAGTCAAGTGCCAAACAACCTTGGCAGACACGTCCATCAATCGCCCCACTGGCCGCTGAAAGAGTTCAAAATGATGAAGAAAATGGTCTGCGTCATTCTGGGAGGTGGTAAAGGGACGCGACTATTTCCGCTGACCGAGTTTCGCTCGAAGCCGGCCGTTCCGCTGGGAGGGAAGTTTCGATTGATCGACATTCCGATCTCGAACTGCATCAACAGCGGAATCAATCAGATCTATTTGCTGACGCAGTTCAACTCGGTGAGCCTGCATCGGCACATCCGGCAGACGTACACCTTTGACCGGTTTGGCGGCGGATTCGTTGAAATCCTGGCGGCTCAACAAACCAACGATGGGGAGGCGTGGTATCAGGGAACCGCCGACGCCGTCCGCAAGCAGTTGCGGTATCTCGAACAGCCGGGGATCGAGCATGTCCTGGTCGTGTCGGGCGACCAGATTTATCGGATGAATTTCGAACAAATGCTGCGAACCCACGTCGATTCGCGAGCCGACGCGACGATTGCCGCTCTGCCGGTCCATCGCGAGGCCGCATCGGCGCTCGGGATTATGCGGATCGACGGCACCGGGCGCGTGCAGGGGTTTCTGGAGAAACCAACGACGGACGAGGATCTGAATCTCGTGCGAACCGAGCCGTCGTGGTTCGATGCTCAAGGGATTCCCAGCAAGGGTCGTGAGTGTCTCGCCAGCATGGGGATCTACCTTTTCAACCGCGATGTGCTGGTCGAGATCCTGTCGAAGAATAATTACCAGGACTTCGGCAAAGAGGTCTTTCCGCTGTCGATTCGGGCTCGGCGAGTGCAGTGCCACTTGTTTGACGGCTACTGGGAGGACGTCGGCACGATCCGCAGCTTTTACGACGCGAATCTGGCCATCGCGTCGTCCAATCCACCGTTCAATTTCGCGGACGAAGAGGCACCGGTTTACTCGCGAGCACGGCATCTCCCTTCGACCCGTGTCGAGGGAGCAACGGTCTCGAACAGCCTGATCTCCGACGGATGCGTGATCGGCAAAGGAACGATCATCGAGAACAGCGTCATTGGTTTGCGTTGCCACATCGGCGAGAATGTGACCATTCGCAATTCGATCCTGATGGGTGCCGACCTCTACGACTCCGAGGCGCAGAAGGCCGCGAACGCGAAAGTAAGGCGGCCGAATCTGGGGGTTGGATCAGACAGCCTCTTGGATGGTGTCATCGCCGACAAGAATTGCGCGATCGGCCGGAAGGTGAAGATTCAGCGTCATCCCGGCTTGGACGCGAACTGCGACATCAAGGGCGTTTATGTTCGCGACGGCATCGTGATCGTCCCGAATGGCGGAGTGCTACCGGATGGCTGGTCGCTGAGTTGAGTCTCGCGACTCTTCGGCGATCGCAGGGAATCGAGGTCGGGTGACGTTCGGAATGCGAGTCACGGGAGCGACTCGCCTACGATGCCGCGTTACTTTTTTCCGAGTGCTCGTTGTGCAGCGAAGAAGTCTTGCAGGAGTCCTTTGCACTCGGGTTGCAGGACGCCGCCAAGAACGGTGGCTCGATGATTCAGCCGCGAATCGTCGGTGATCTGAAACAACGAGTGGCACGCTCCCGCTTTCGGGTCGTTCGTGCCGTAGATGACGGTCGAGATGCGAGCCAAAACGATCGCACCGGCGCACATCGGGCAAGGTTCGAGCGTGACATAGATCTTGCAATCTAGAAGACGCCACGATTCCAGCGACTGCGCGGCCTGAGTGATCGCAATCATCTCGGCGTGCGCGGTTGGGTCTTTGAGCGACTCGCGCTGGTTGTAACCTTCGCCGATGATGCGGCCGTCGTGGACAATGACCGCGCCGATCGGGACTTCACCTTCGTCGTAGGCCTGCCGTGCTAGTTCAAGCGCGGCTCGCATCCATCGTTCGTGCGGCTGCAACGGGTTGTCGTCGGGGCGAAGAGTCATGTGGCGTTGTGGCTCCGACACTCCGCGGCGGAGCCGGTCGCGTCACAGAGTGACACTACTACGCCTTGGGACCGATCGGCTCGTCCGGGTTGTGGCAGACTTCGAGTTCCACAGCCTCGACGTTGACCGTATCCGGCTTGTCCATCGGCACGTCTTCGAAGACTGCCTTCGAGAGGATCACGTCGACCGCTTTTCGCTCGCGAATCTGAGCCTCGAGGTTTTCAATGACACCGGACTTCTCCATGCGAGCCCGCATGCGGCGAATGTTTTCGCCACGGGACATCGCCATGTAGTGCAACTCGGCTTCAACGTCGTACTCGCTGACTTCGATCCCTTCCTGAGTGGCGATCTTGTCGAGGATGAAGTGTTCCTTCATCGCTTGGCGAGTCATCGAGACTTGATGCTGACGCAGCTCGTTTTCACGAACGCGGATTTGCTGCTCGGTGTAACCGGCCTGCTGCATTTCGAGGACTTCGCGATACATCGCGTTCTCGACCTGCTTGAGCACGAGGTCTTCCGGTAGCTCCCAAGTGGCCGAGGCGGTGATCTTGTCGAGCACCTGGCGGCGAACCGCTTGTCGCTGGTCGTATTGAATCTGACGCTGCAACGCTTGTTCGATTTCGATACGAAGCTCGTCGAGCGTTTCGACGCCGACTCGCTGGAACAACGCTCGGTTGAGTTCGGGCAATTTAACGCGATTGACCTCTTCGACCTTCAATGTGGCCTGAACCTTCTCGCCACGCATGGTGAGGTTCTCGGCCTCTTTCGAGATGGTGATGGTCGCTTCGCGCGAGTCGTCCGCTTTCGCGCCCGCAAGTAACTTGTCGAAGTCAGTGATCTCGCCGTCTTCAAATCGCAGGGTCGAACGGACACGAGCGGAGAAGTGGGCATGGTCTTGCAGCGTGCCGTCTTTGTACGCAAACGAGGCACATATTTTGACGAAATCACCCGGTTCGACACCGGCGTCCGAGGGGACGTGTTCGGCGTATTGTTCGAGGAACCGCTGTAGAGCAGCATCAACGTCCGCCGCTGTGGATTCACGAGTCGGTCGCTTGATGGTCATTTGGTCGTAAGCGGGCAGGTCAAACGCCGGCCGAACTTCGACTTGGAATTCGTACTCGAAGTCGCCGATATCCGGGATCGTCAGGTTCTCGACATCGAGGTCTGGCTCATTGATCGGTTCGATGTTCGTGTCTTGCGAGAGCTGTTCGAGGCTACCGATCAAGACCTTCTGCTTGATCTCGTCGTTAAGTTCGCGGGCGAATCGCTTGGCGATGATATCTTTGGGAGCCTTGCCCGGACGGAAGCCTGGCACGGCAGCCTTGGACTTCATCTCGTCTAGCACGAAGTTGCGAATGTGCGAGATGTCGCCCTGTGGCACCTTCACTTTGACGTGCTTCTTGCAGGGGCCGACGTCTTTGACATCGACACCCAGCGTCATGCGCCACGCAGCGGCCACTTCGGCTTTGGTTTCGGTCGCCGGGACATCGGCAGATTCGGCAGTGGTTGGTTCTTGTTCGGCGACAGTACTCACGGGGTGTTTCCTTCAAGGGAGCGGGAGCAGGTGCTCGACTAGCTCCAAACGCGGGGCACGCCCGCCAACAAAAAACTGGACCGCCAGCAGCCCAGTTCGGGAAGAGCGGGAGACGGGGATCGAACCCGCGACAACCACGTTGGCAACGTGGTGCTCTACCACTGAGCTACTCCCGCAAGTCGTGCGGGGCGAGGATATAGCGGCCACCGTCCCGATGGGTCAAGGCCCGCGCGCGAATTTGCCATCCGGTGAAGTTGACACCGTATCTCACCTCCGGCGAGAGCCTAATCCGCAGTCAATCGGCGGTGATGCCGAGCACAGCTTCCAGCTCTTTGCGGGCATCCCGAAGTTGGATCGGTTGCACAAGAACACGAGTGGAGCCCGCGTCCTCCAACATCTTTTTCCAGCCCTGTTGCTTGGACGACAAGATCACCACGACAGCCGTGCTCGACGCTTTCTTCCAACGCAACAACTCCTGGAATCCCTCTGACGATTCGTTGGTCATCGAATCCGCCATCAGCAGCAGAGCGTCGGTGGGATTGTTCTGCAGACGAGTCAGTCCGCGTCGCAGGTCGGTCATCATCAGCACGCGGTAGCCGAGTTTGGTGAGATACTCGCGCAACAAGTCTTGATGCTTGGGGCGATTCTCGATGCACAGCACGGTCTTGGGGCCATTGTTGTCGGCAGCACCGCGCGGAGTACCGCCGAGATCCTTAAACGCTTTGCGAGTGGCGTGGACAACCTCGGTCGGCGACTGAAACCGCTCGTTCGGATTGACCCGCATCAAATGGTCGACGATCTCTGCCAGCACGACCGGGACTTTCGGAGCGATAGATCGAATCGGGCGGACGTTCGTGTACCGGCTGAGTTGTTTGCGTTCTTCGCGGTCTTTGGTCGGGGGATAGGGGGCCGATCCCGTCAGCAGCTCATAAGTCACGCCACCGAGAAAATACAAATCGCTGCGCGGGTCGTCATCCGGAGCTCCGGTTCCCTTTTCGAGGGTCGCGTACTCCAAGGCCCGCAGGTTGCCTTCCTCCTGCCCGCTGTCGCCGGCATTAAGGCTGGCCAGGCCGAAGTCCACCAGCTTGCCTATTCCGTCGCTGCTCATCAGTACGTTGGTCAGCTTGAAGTCGCGATGCGTCATTCCCTGGGAGAGGGCGTATTCCAGTCCCTCAGCCATGTCCAGCAGGCATTGAGCGGTTTCGATTGGCGAGCATTGGCCACGAATCTTGAGGAACTCGCGAAGGTTACCCCCTTCGACGAATTCCATCGTCAAAAAGTGCTCGCCGTGGTCCTCGCCCACGTCGTAAATCGGGACGATGTTCTTGTGCCGGAGCCGCTGGCAAATCTCGGCCTCGCGGTGGAACTGCTTGACGTAATTCGGATCAATGGCCCAGCGCTGCCGCAGCACCTTCAGGCCGATCATCTTGCCGTCATCGAGCGAGCAGGCCCGAAAAACCCGAGCAAAACTCCCCGACGCATTGCGATACAACAGCTTGTACCGCCCCAGGATCAGGCCGTCGGTTTCCCCTTTTTGCAGCTTGGCCAACTGATAGGTGGTCAATGCTCCCTGACGCTCCAGGGCGTCTAACAACGGGCCGGGCTGGCGAGTGATCCCGCCAACTTCGTCGATCGCCTTTTTGATCTGTTGAGGAGACACCAACTCCAAGTCAACCAACTTTTGCCGCAACTCTTCCAGAGTCTGAAACGACATTGGTCGACCATTAAAGCTGCGAGCGTGGGAGGAACCCGGTCGCTCAGGGAGAAGGGAGATGTTCGATGATGCTCGGCATAAAGTATTGAGACGAGCGTCGCAGGGGGAGGAGATGCTAGGCACGTCCGAAAGTGGACGCAAGCCGCCACATCGAACGCAAACAGATTCTTCGACACACCACGAGCAGACGCTCGAACTTCAGAAATACCATCGAGCCCATCCGATGTGACTGCGGGACACCGTTGCCGACCAACGTATTGCTTCGGTAAGCCGGAACTGCCTCGATAAACCTCACGGCAACATCCGAGCAATGACTCGCGAGGGGAATTCCTGGGACCGAAACACGCGTTGCGTTGTTCGTTGATAATTCGACTCACTCGCGCTGAACTTGTCGACGAACGATTGCGGATTGCGAGCGACCAGCGGAAACCAATTGCTCTGTATCACCACAATCACTCATTTTCTCCAAGCCCGTCTTCAATCTCCGCGAAAGATATCCGCGCGATTCATGACGTCATCAACGCCAAACGGTTCCTCGTGCAAACGGGGTTGAGTACCCCGGCCTTGCTACGGCTTAGCCGATGCGTCTGTGGGCGGCTTCTGCAACTGCGTCGGAGCGATCAGTCCTTGATAAGCACCGTATGCGAAGAACATCAGGCCCATCAGCAAAGCTGCAAGAAGCGGACGATCGGGGCCAAGATCGACATTGAGTTCTTTCGAACGAGCCAGGTCATCCGGGTGATAAATCGCCTTGCGGCAGAACAGCAGCGTGACGAAAAACATACCGGTCACAGCCAGAAACGTGTGCAGAGAATATGTGAACGCCGGAAGCGGATTTTCTTGGATCTGCGTGGCGCTAAAACCGAACACCGCCGCGCACGCCATCATCGCCAGTGCAAAGACATTGATCGGCGTTTTAGCTCGCGTGACAGCCCCCTATGCCGACCGCCACGAACCGTCCGAGGCGATCCCCTCCTGAGGCCGCCCACACTTCACGCACGCCAACGCCTTGTCGGAAATGTCCGCTCCGCAATCCGCACATTTTGTCAAAGCCATCTTGATCTCCCAATCTCATTGTGATGCGAACGGACTTCGTTCGTGAGCAACGTACTCGATGAGAATGTTTTCTTCACGGATCAAACCACTCGGCATTGCTTTACGTTCACAGAAGTTTGTCGTTGATCGACGAAGTCGAATCGTCTGCTATCCTGACGCATTTCCAGGCCTTCGGATGCTTATTGTGGATGATGCTGCTGATTCCATCGAACGACCCGTTCCATCGGACGAGGCTCTCGCGAGCGCGATCGAGATTGTCGAGCAGATTGCCGCGGACCGTGGTTTACTCACTCGACTTTCGGAGGACGACCGTTGTCGGCTGGCGCAGGCGGCCGAACGCATCGTCAGCCCGGATCGCAAGTCTCGAAAGCGATTGATGCGGGCTTTCAAACAGCGTGAGCAGGCTGCGATTTCTCAAAAGAAGGTGGAAGACGAACAGCGTCTGGCTCGCACGGGAATTCGAAATCCACTGGCGACGCGGCAGTTGAAAAAACCGTGTCCGCCGGCTCCCTTCGAGACAAAGCCGCTGCCATCGGCCGTCGATCCGAAAAACGAACACTTCATTGATCGCCTGAGCGTGGCTCGTTGCTGTTACATCTGCAAACAGGATTTCGACCGCCTCCATTTTTTCTACGACGCCCTTTGCCCGGGCTGTGCCGAACTGAACTGGGAGCGTCGGCAGCGGACGTTCGATCTGTCTGGTCGCTTTGCGTTGCTCACGGGTGGCCGAGTCAAGATCGGGTATCACGCCGCTTTGAAGCTGTTGCGAGCTGGTTGCCATGTCATCGTGACAACTCGATTTCCGCGAGATGCCGCCACTCGCTTCACGGCCGAAAACGACAGTTCCGACTGGACGACACGACTTCAGATTCACGGCCTCGATCTCCGACACGCACCGAGCGTTGAAGCCTTTGCGGATCATCTTTGTGAGACACTGCCGCGGCTCGACTTCATCCTGAACAATGCCTGCCAAACGGTCCGACGTCCGCCGGGATTCTACGGCCACCTGATGGCCGACGAGCGGAAGCTGGCGTCCGAACTGTCTGCTGCAGCCCAGCCATTGCTGGAATCGTACGAGGCGCTCCGCCGTAAGGGGGGCCTGCTGGAGTCAACCGATTCATCACTGCCGGTTCAGGTCGGTAGCAGCCTCGCGGGGATCCAGCGAGCGGCTGAGTTGTCTCAGATTCCATTGGCTCCCGGAGACACAGAGAACGGAGAGGAACTATTCCCGACCGGGAAACTCGACGGCGATTTGCAGCAGGTTGACCTCCGGACGATCAACAGTTGGCGGTTGCGCCTGGCTGATGTCCCGACGGTGGAACTGCTCGAAGTTCAGCTCGTCAACGCGATCGCTCCGTTCATTCTCAATGCCCGTCTAAAACCGCTGATGACACGAGTCGAATCCCGCGACAAGCACATCGTCAACGTGTCAGCGATGGAGGGGATTTTTTACCGGGCGTTCAAGACGGACAAACACCCGCACACCAACATGGCGAAAGCCGCTCTCAACATGCTGACGCGAACGTCCGCCCAGGATTACGCTCGAGACGGCATCCATATGAACAGCGTCGATACCGGTTGGATCACCGATGAAGATCCGGCCGCGATTGCTCAGCACAAAGCCGAAGTCCACGGCTTTCGTCCGCCGCTCGATCAGATCGATGCAGCCGCCAGGATCTGCGACCCGATCTTCACCGGCTTCCTGACCGGCGAGCATGTATGGGGGCAATTTCTGAAGGACTACCAGGTTGCCAATTGGTGAGCTGCCTTCGATCGCTTTGCGTTGGAGACTGACCATGCAGATTCCCGTTGTGATTGAACCGTTGCCGAACAATTGCTTTCGAACGCAGTCGTCGTCGCCACTGCCGATGATCGTCGAAGGGGATTCGGCCGAAGAATCGTTGCGACTCTGGCACGAGAAATTCTCGTCGTGCTTGCCGATGGACGCTGAAGTGCAGGTGGTAAGCGCGTCTGCGATTGCCCCCGGTTTGCCACCTTGGGCGAAGTACATCGGCGAACTCAAGGATGATCCGTTGTTCGACGAGTGGCGCGAGTGCGTCGAAGAGTACCGTCGGCAACGTGATGTTGAGGCGGGCGTCGAATGAATCGGTACCGTGATACGCAATCCACGCTGTCCACCTCAGACTCATACTGGCGGAAACAAAACATGTCTGACCGAATTCTCATTCAATGCCCAGAGTTCTCGGCGAAGTTCGCAATTTCGTATTCGGCGAAGAGATCGGCGAGCAGTTCGTCGGTGACTTGAGCAAAACCAGTCACCTGAGAACAACACATCACGACGAAATTTAGAAATCCGAGTCGTGCAATGCGGCGAGCCGACGCTTTCATGATTCATCTCCATGAAATCCGCGACTTCGGCGCAATCCGTGTTCTCTCTGAGCCGCCGTCTCCAAGTTCGGAACACGGATGACTCGAAAAACACAGGTCAGCATGGCCAAGTCAGAAAGTGTTCAACGACGGTGACACCTCAGACAAGATTTGGGGCACAAGTCGCAACGATTCACCTTCCCGGTTCATTCCTTGACGGTCAGCAGCTTGTCTTCCGGGAAAGTCTCCAGTTCCAGTCCCTTCCACTGCAGTTCCTGCGATTCCTTGTTGGAGTGCAGTTGCAGCCCAATCGGCGCTTCCTTGATGCGATCAGGTTCCGGCTCGCGCCAGTCCGAGATCAGTACGCCATTGAGCACAAAGCGGATGCGGTTGCCCTGGGCCAGGATTTCCATCTTGTTCCAGTCGTGCTGCTTGCCGACCGGTTTCGCCTTGTCGGCGTTCTGATGCAGCATGTTGCGGCCGTACAAGTCGTAGAAGCCATAGCCGGACGGATACATCACCAGATGCCCGGCGTAAGTGAACTTGTCCATTCTCTCCGGCGCGAGCCGGCCCCACATTGCGATCCCGGAATGCATCTCGGAGGTCACCAGCTTGGACTCAAAGACCAGCCGGAAGTCGGAGAACTTTCGTTCGGTCAGCAGATAGGTGCTGACCGGCACCGGCTCGGTGTTCTTGCCGATGATGACGCCGTCCTTCACCGACCAATACTTCTCATGTCCGCTCCAACCGATGAGATCTTTGTCGTTGAAGATCTGAACTTTCTCACGCTTCCCCTCGCGCGGCGGCACGACCGGGGCTTCCTTCTTTTCTTGAGCGGTCGCCTCAACGACGTACGCAGCAATCAAACTCAGGCAAAACGCGAAGCACACGCACCGGCGCAGCAAGTGACTCATGGCAGGCTCCTGGTTGAGTGGGGCAAAATCCGAGATGGGGAGATGATTCAACTCACGACTGACAGCGTCAAGCAGCGGCAACCATCTTGGGGCTGACAGATTGATCGCCGACTTGCTATCACCTGCCTCGATTTTAGGTCTGAGACTTTGCAGGGAGGCAGTTTCATGGGTGTTCCGATTTCGCAAATGTGGACCGTCGCCACGTATGTGCTTGGTCAAAAGCTGCGCGGGGTGAAGCGGTATCCGTTGGTGCTGATGCTCGAACCGTTGGTTCGCTGCAATCTGGCCTGTGCCGGTTGTGGGAAGATTCAGCACCCGGCGGAGATTCTGCGGAAGCAATTGACGCCGGAAGAGTGCTTTCGGGCAGTCGATGAGTGCGGTGCTCCGATGGTCTCGATTCCCGGCGGTGAACCGCTGCTGCATCCGCAAATTGGTGAGATCGTGAGCGGCTTGGTGGCTCGGAAGAAGTACGTTTATCTTTGCACGAACGCCTTGCTGCTCGAGAAGCATCTGTCGAAGTTTACGCCGTCAAAATATTTGTCGTTCTCAGTTCATCTCGATGGGCCGGCCGAGGAGCACGACTTCGCGGTCTGTCGTGACGGCACCTATGACATTGCCGTCAATGCGATCAGAGCGGCGATCAAGGCTGGCTTCCGAGTCACGACGAACTCGACGCTGTTCAACAACGCTCAGCCGGAACGCTATCACGAGTTCTTTGACACGCTGATGGAGATGGGAGTCGAAGGGATGATGGTCTCGCCGGGTTATCCGTATGAGAAAGCTCCCGACCAAGAACATTTTTTACATTCGCGTGAGACCGTCAGTTTATTTCGCCGCCTGCTCGATGGCGCGAAGCGAAGCTGGCGGTTTAATCAGTCGCCGTTGTTCATCGAGTTCCTCAAAGGAAACTGGGATCTCGAATGCACGCCGTGGGGCAGCCCGGCCTACAACATCTTCGGCTGGCAGAA
>SXKJ01000115.1 GCA_005778115.1 Planctomyces sp.
GCCGTTTGTGGTGGGTCTCGATGACTCGACCCACCCTACTTGTCTTGTGTCTTTTCATCGCGAATCCTGCCGTCGCGGGCTTGCCACGTGCCGAACCGGCGGCGGTCGGCCTAGATGCTCAGCGGTTGCAACGGATTGACGCGATCGTTGCGGAGGGACTCAACGAGAGAAAGATGCCCGGCTGCGTCGTGTGTGTCGGGCGGCACGGCAAGATCGCGTTTCTCAAGGCATACGGGCAGAAGCAACTCCAACCCAGCGAGTTGCCGATGACGACCGACACGGTGTTCGACATGGCCTCGATCACCAAGCCGATGGCGACCGCGACCAGCATCATGCTGCTGATCGAACGGGGGCAACTGCGGTTGAGCGACAAGGTCGCATCGTTCTTGCCTGAGTTCGCTGGGAACGAGAAAGAGGCGATCTCGATTCACGACCTGCTGATTCATCACAGCGGGCTGCTCGCCGATAACTCCATCGCCGACTACGACCAAGGCCCGGCGGAAGCGATCAAGCGCATCTGCGAATTGAAGTTGCTGAATCCCATCGGATCGAAGTTCGTCTACTCGGACGTGAATTTCATTTTGCTCGGCGAAATCGTGCAGCGAGTCAGCGGCAAGCCAGTGCATGAGTTCTCGCAGGAGAATGTTTTCAAACCGCTCGGTATGTCTGCAACCGGCTATTTGCCCAACGACGAACTTCGCGTGCGAACCGCTCCGACCGAGCAACGTGACGGTCATTGGATGCAGGGGGAAGTCCACGATCCGCGCGCCTTCAAGCTGGGGGGCGTCGCGGGACACGCGGGGCTGTTTTCGTCCGCCGAAGATGTCGCGATCTACGCGCAGATGATGCTTGGCCGAGGCGAATACAGCGGAGTGCGCGTGCTGTCGCCCCAGACCGTGGGCCGCATGACACGCGGCGACCGTGTGTCGAGCGGCGTGCGCGGATTGGGTTGGGACAAACGGACGGGCTTCTCGACCAATCGCGGTGAATTGTTGTCCGACTCGGCCTTCGGACACGGCGGATTCACGGGCACGGTCCTGTGGATCGACCCGGACCTGGATTTGTTCTTCGTGTTCCTGAGCAATCGAGTCCACCCAAACGGCAAGGGACTCGTGAACCCACTGGCCGGCCGCATCGCGACCGTTGTGGCCTCCGCAGTGCGGGATACTCCTCCAGCGACGACTCAGCCGCGCGAAGTTGTGACCGGCATCGACGTGCTGGAACGAGATGGCTTTCGGCAACTTGCTGGTCGCAAGATCGGGCTCATCACGAATCACACGGGACGCAATCGTGCCGGCGTCAGCACCGTGCAACTGCTGCATGATGCCAAGGGGACGCAACTCGTGGCGCTCTTCAGCCCGGAACATGGTTACGAAGGGAAAGTCGATATCTCCAAAGTCGGCGATAGCAAAGACGCCGCGACGGGCCTGAAGGTCTTTAGTTTGTACGGCGAGACTCGCAAGCCGACCGCCGCGATGCTGGAGCCAATCGACACGATCGTCTTCGATATCCAAGACGTGGGCTGCCGGTTCTACACGTACAACTCGACGATGGGGGAAGCGATGAAGGCGGCGGCCGAGCACAAGCGTCGCTTCGTGGTGCTCGATCGGCCGAACCCGATCAACGGCGTCGATGTCGCCGGGCCGATGCTCGACAAGGGGAAGGAATCCTTTGTCGGCTTTCATCGCATACCCGTGCGGCACGGCATGACGACCGGAGAGCTTGCGAAGTTGTTTCAGGCGGAACTGAAGCTCGATCTGGATTTGCAAATCGTCCCGTGCGAAGGCTGGCGGCGCAGCGACGCCTGGGACGCGACCGGGCTGACGTGGGTGAATCCATCGCCGAACATGCGCAGCTTGACGGAAGCGTTTCTGTATCCGGGCATCGGCCTGCTGGAGACGACAAACGTGTCCGTCGGCCGAGGCACTGATACGCCGTTCGAGGTCATCGGTACTCCGTGGCTCGATGGCCGCAAGCTGGCGGCGGAACTCAACGCGCGAAACATTCCCGGCACGAACTTCATCCCGATTCAATTCACTCCGTCGTCGAGCAAATTTGAAAAGCAGGAATGTCGTGGCGTGAACATCGTCATCACCGACCGCCGCCGCTTCGAGCCGTTGCGAGTCGGTTTCGAGATCGCCTCCGCGCTCCGCCGTCTGCACCGTGACAACTGGGATCCAAAGTCATACGACCGGCTGCTCTCGAACGACCGGACGCTCAACGCAGTGCTGGAAGGTCGGTCGGCGGAAGACATTCGCGAAATCGCCAGCGAGGGCGTATCCGATTTCCTGCGTCGCCGTGCGATGTTCCTGATCTACGAGTGACTGTTCGCGAAGCAACCGTTGGCAAGGCGATGACGAAATTCCGTGCAAAGTGAAGAGTGCAAACTGCAAAGTGCAAAATGAACAAGTTCGACTGATGGGTTGTCCGACACTTTTCACTTTGCACTCGGCACTCTTCACTTTGCACTGACTGCCTTCAGCCACTTCGGATCCCGTCCAAGGAATCGTCCCGTGGAACTCGGCCTCGAATGCTGCCTCGACAACCCGCCCGACGTGATGCGAATCGCGCGGCTGGGATTACTGATGAATCAAGCGTCGGTGGATTGCCACTTCCGTTACGCCTGCGACGTTCTGGCCGAGCGATTTCCGGGACGGCTCAAAGCGATCTTCACGCCGCAGCACGGGCTATGGGGTGAGCAGCAAGCCAACATGATCGAGTCGCCGCACGGCCGCTATACGCCGTTGGATTTGCCGGTCTTCAGCCTCTACAGCGAGACGCGGCGGCCGACCGGCGCCATGTTGAGCGAGATAGATTGCTTCGTCATCGACCTGCAAGACGTCGGCACGCGGGTCTACACGTTCGCGTGGACGATGCTCAACGTGCTGCGGGCCTGTGCGGCTGCGAAGCTTCCCGTCGTTGTGCTGGACCGACCGAATCCGCTCGGCGGTATCGTGGCCGAAGGGCCGCTGTTGGAAGTGGACTTTCAAAGTTTTGTCGGGGATGCGTCGATTCCGCTGCGGCATGGATTAACGCTCGGCGAACTCGCGTTGCTGCTGAATCACGAACAGAACATCGGTGCCGAGTTGCATGTTGTCCCGATGACTGGCTGGCGGCGTGCAATGCTCTTTTCAGAGAACGGCCGTGACTGGGTGGCTCCGTCCCCGAACATGCCACGTTTTGAGACGACGTTGCTGTATCCGGGGCAAGTGCTGCTGGAAGGGACCAATCTCTCCGAAGGCCGCGGGACGACGTTGCCGTTCGAGATTGTCGGCGCACCGTTTCTCGATCCGCATCAGCTCGCGCGCGAGTTGGCGGCGTTTGAGTTACCGGGATTGGAACTCCGCCCGATTCGATTCGTCCCGACCTTCGACAAATGGCACGGTCAAAGCTGTGGCGGAGTCGCGTTGCACGTCACGGATCCGCGAGCCGTGCGATCCGTCACCGCGACGCTGGCTCTGCTGGCCGTAGTACATAGACTCCATCCGCGCGAGTTCACTTGGCTCCCGCCCCCCTACGAATACGAGCACCACAAGATGCCGATCGACATTCTGTTCGGTTCAACTCGGCTGCGAAGTCGATTGGCCTCCGACAATGTGCTGAATTCGACGGACGTGACGACGTTGGCCGCGCTCGATGAGGATGCCTGGTGGAACCGCACCAAACGTTGGCGACTTTACGAATGAGGAGTCTTAACTGATGAAATCAGGACTGTTCCGCCGCGTCTCCATGATCGTGCTTGCTGCCGAGTTGTTTTTCGTGCCAATGGTGCGAGGCGACGATTCACCCGCGACGACGGACAAGCAGCGTTATCTGATTATCCACGCCGACGACGCCGGGATGTGCCACTCGGTCAATCGGGCCACGGTCGAGGCGCTGGAAAAGGGGATCGTCACCTCGTGCAGCATCATGATCCCCTGCCCGTGGGTTACTGAGTTCGCCGAGTATTCCAAGACGCATCCGCAATTCGATTACGGGCTGCACCTGACGCTTAACTCCGAATGGAAGCAGTACCGCTGGGGGCCGGTGGCGGGGAAAGACAAGGTCCCCAGTCTGGTCGATGAGCATGGCTACTTGTGGGCCAACGTGGAACAAGTCGCGAAGCACGTGAAGCGAGAAGAAGTAGCCATCGAATTGCAGGCACAAATCGCGCGGGCCAAACAGCTCGGCATCCCGGTCAGTCATCTCGATACACACATGGGAGCACTGGTGAGCCGGCCGGACTTGATCGAGGTCAATGTCGCCGCCGGAATCGAACACGATCTGCCGGTGTTGTTCTTCCGCAACCTGAGCGAGAAGACACTGAAGGCATACCCGACGCTGCGTGAGGTGGGTCCGCCGCTTGTGGCTCGGCTGACCGAACAGCAGCTCCCGTTGCTCGACGGACTCGCGCAGTTCTACGGCGGCGACTCGCACGAACAACGGCTCGAAAGCTATGTGAAGACGATCAAGGCACTCCCGCCGGGCGTGAGCGAACTCATCATTCATTGCGGGATCGACGATGCCGAACTGCGCTCCGTCACGAATAGCGCCGCTCGCCGCGACGGCGACCGCCGTATCTTCACCGATCCTGCAATCGCCCGCTTGATTCAAGACGAAGGAATCAAGCTGATCACCTGGAAACAGTTTCGCGAACTGCGCACCAAGGAGTTGAAATAGACAACGGCGAACCGGAATGCGTTCAATTGATAGCGCTTCCTTTGAGCGGAATGGCGCTAGCCACCGGTGGCGTGTGCGTAGATCCCACAGGTAATACACCGGCGGCTAGCGCCGTGCCGCTCACGGACGCGATGACAATCGCGATGGAAACCAGCAACACAATGAATTGGCTGAGGCGATTATTTTGGGGCGGCTTAACGTCGATCGCGACGCTGCTGGTTGCGGCGGGAGTCCTCTACTGGTGGTGGTTCAAGGCTCCGCAAGAACGGGTCTCGAATGTTGTGTATGGCCAGCGTGGCGAGACCAAGTTGCTGATGGATGTCTTCCGTCCGCCGCAGCAGAACGGGGCCAGCGTGATCGTGATGGTCAGCGGCAGTTGGAAGTCGGGGGCCGGTTCGGTGCAGCCGTATTTGTTCGCGCCGTTTCTTCGCCGCGGCTACACCGTCTTCGCCGTGCGTCACGTTTCGCAACCGGAGTGCCTGATCGGTGACATTGTGGACGACGTGCAGCGGGCCGTGCGATTCATTCGGCATCGCCGGGCCGAATACGGTGTCGAAGAGAATCAGATGGGAGTCGTGGGAGGGAGTTCTGGCGGGCACTTGTCGCTGATGCTGGCCACTCGCGGCGGGCCGGGACCGGCGGACGCTCCTGATGAAGTGGATCGCGAGTCGAGTGCCGTGCAATGTGTCGCCTGCTTCTTTCCGGTGACGGACCTCTTGAACCTCGGCGAGTCCACCGAGAACCCCGGCGATGGCGGGCCACCCAAGAGCTACAAACGCGGCTTCGGTCCGCGCGCTCAGACGCTCGACGAGTGGAAAGTGCTGGGACGCGAACTGTCGCCGATCTACCACATCACGTCCGCCATGCCGCCGATCTTCATCGTCCACGGCGATGCGGACACGCTTGTGCCGCTGGATCAGTCGGAACGGTTTGTGAAGCAAGCGAAGGCCGGGGGACACAACGTGCAACTCGAAGTCCGCCCCGGCAAAAAGCATGGCTGGCCGACAATGCTGTTCGACATCCCGCGCTTCGCCGACTGGTTTGACAAGCACCTGCCTCCGTCAAACTCAAAGGCAGACGCTGGCTGATCCAGGACGGCGATCGGCCCAGCGGCGCGGTTTTTTAATACGACTGCGCAAGTTTTTCTGTCCTGTTCCCCCGCATCCATTGGTATCGCAACAACTCGAAATGGTCGGCAATTCCACCATCTCTGCGATCTTCGCTTCTCTGCGGTAAAAGTGACGGACAATTCCTTTTTACCGCAGAGAAGCGAAGAGCGCAGAGGTAAGACGGACACGTTTCCATGGGGTTTGCGAAGTAGATACCAATGCCCCGTTGCGGGTGAGAGGAAACCGGAACGCGAAACGTGCGCAGTAGGACTAACTGCCACGGGCTTCAGGCGGGATGCCGGCCGTTGTGCAGCGTTCGGCCGAAAGCATACCTCTTGACCAAAGAGTCCGCTCCACGAGCACACGCAACAGAGTTTCCAGCCCAGCCTGAGCCGTGCGGCATTCCAAGATTCCGAGTGCTCTGGCAATGGCCTCCAGAGTGCAAAGATTCTGGTCGCCGAGTTGGGTGCGCAGGCGATACTCGGAAGGCGGCCCAGGTGGCAACGTGACGTGCGGGATGCCGACCAAGCCTGGCTCGCGACGCACGAATTTTTTGGTTTGCCGCCAGCTCGCATCCGGGACGATTAAGTTCACCGGCCCCGGCAGACCAGAGACGAAATCAGCCGTCAGCTCGATGGCTCGCGAACTGGGATAGAGCAGAAACGTCGGACGCCCCGGTTGAACCAACCCCTCACACGACAGCCGTTCGTCACGCCGGCCGTGAATGCGGACCTCGCTGTTCGTCAGCGCCTTGGCCGCCAGTCTGGCCGTGTTGGTCGTCAGCACTTCTTCGCAAGTGTGCATGAGAATGATCACGCGCGTCTGAAGTGCAAGCTGCGGGATCATCGCGCAGAAACACAGCGGCTTGCGAATCTCGCAGTTCGGACAGCGGTGTGCGGCAATCACCGATCGCATTGGTCGCCTTCGTCGATGGAACCGGCCCATTGGCCGGGATCAGCTCCGTCGGCGAGCTTATCAAAGGAATGCTGAGCATGGTGCTCAATCCTGCGAAATGCTGCGTACCTTCGTGCAGGACTTGCGTCTGCTTGCAATGGTTCGGAGCGGTCGGTAAGTAACTCTCCGCGTAAGGCAACTCGGCTGTGCGGCGAGTGACTCAAGCCGTTCTTCCTCTCCCGAAGTGTTTTTCGTGTTCCACTGGGCGTGTCTGAAGAAATGACCCCAACAGGTGCGTCATCCCCTTCGATTGTATTGGGCTCTGCGATGCGTATTCGCCGTTGTTCGAGTGACCGATCGTTGCCACGCTCCTGGGATCGAGTGGGAGGAGTGGCGCGTTCGGTCGTTGTGATGTTGCTGTCGCTGGTTCTGTTAGGCGTTCTGGCGGCGAGCATGATTCGTTCTCCAAAGCCCGAAAGCCTGACGAAAACGAGTGAGCCACTGGTCATCTACTGTGCGGCCAGCAACAAGAGCGTGCTGGAGGCCATTCGTGGCGACTACGAGCGGGACTACAAGACGCCGCTCCAAATCCAGTATGGCCCGTCGCAGACATTGCTCGCGTCGCTGGAGGTTTCGGGCACGGGCGATCTCTATCTGCCAGCCGATGACAGCTATCTGGGGTTGGCTCGCGAGCGAAAGCTGCTGGCCGGCGAGGCGGATGTCTTTCCGTTGGCGAAGATGCAGGCGGTGGTCGCGGTGGCGAAAGGGAATCCCAAAGGCATTGCTCGCCTCGAAGACCTGTTTCGGGAGGGCGTGCGATTGGCCCAAGCCAGCGTGGAAGCGTCGGCGATCGGCAAGCTCACGCACGACGTGCTCACGGCGAGCGGTCAGTGGGACAAGCTGCACGCACGCACGACGGTCTACAAGACGACCGTCAACGAAGTGGCCAACGATGTGAAGGTCGGAGCGGTCGATGCCGGAATCGTGTTCGATGCGGTCTTGCATGACTACGAAACGCTGGAAGCAGTCGTGCTGCCGGAATTGGAATCAGTCAAAGCGAATGTCGCCGCCGCCGTGCTGAAGTCGAGCGGTCAGCCGCGGCAAGCGTTGCACTTCGCTCGTTATCTGGCGGCGAGCGACAAGGGATTGCAGCGGTATCGCGAGTTCGGCTTTCAACCGGTGGACAGCGATGCTTGGACCGAGCAACCGGAGATCACGTTGTACTCCGGATCGATGCTGCGACCGGCAATCGAATCCACCATCACCGACTTCGAGAAACGCGAAGGAGTGCGAGTCACTCGCGTCTACAACGGCTGCGGGATCCTAGTCGCTCAGATGAAAGCGGGACAGGTGCCGGACGCCTACTTCGCCTGCGACGTCGAATTCATGAATCAGGTGCGCGGATTGTTTCCGGAATCGGACAACGTCTCGCAGAACGAGTTGGTCATCATCGTGAAGAAGGGAAACCCGCACGGCATCAAGTCGCTGCACGATCTCGCCAATCCGGGCCTGCGTGTCGGCGTCGGCCATGAGAAGCAATGCGCGATGGGCTGGCTCACACAACGCACGTTCGACGAAGGTGGCGTGAAGGAAAAGGTGATGAAGAACGTCGTGGTGCAGACTCCGACGGGAGACATGCTGGTCAATCAAATGCGCTCGGGTTCACTGGACGCGGCCGTGGCGTATCTCAGCAACGCGGCCGGATCGGGCGAATTCCTCGACGCGATTCGCATCAAAGGCATTCCCTGTTCGGTCGCAACGCAGCCGTTCGGAGTGGCGAGGGATTCCGCGAACAAGCGACTCGCCGAACGCCTGCGGCAAGCAATTCGTGCGGACTCCTCGAAGGAGCGGTTCACGAGCGAGGGATTCCAGTGGGTTGGTGAGAGGTCGCATGACAACGAATCCCGGTGAGCCGGAGGGCGTCAGCCCCCGGACTGCGACGGACGCCGTGGATGTCCGGGGGCTAACGCCCTCCGGCTCGCCAAGATTTGCGCATCGCGCCGGATCGGACGTGCCGTTTTTCGTCGTGATGTGGGGACTTGGCGGCAGTTTCATCGTGCTGATCATCGCGATGCTCGCGGCCGATCTCGCGTTCACGTCACCAAAACACTTCGCCGCTGCGCTCAGCAAGCCGGAGATTCAACGCGCGGTCCAACTCACGCTGGTGTCATGCTCGATCTCGGCGCTGTTGTCGATTTGGGTGGCAACGCCACTGGGATATTTGCTGTCCCGTTTCTCCTTTCGAGGGCGCTGGCTGATCGACACGCTCATCGACATTCCCGTAGTGCTGCCGCCGCTGGTGATCGGACTGAGCTTGTTGATCCTGTTTCACTTGCCGCTCGGTGACACGAATCTCGAACGAATCATGCAGGAGGCATTCGGCCTGCGAGTCACCTATGCCGAGCCGGCGGTTGTCTTGGCTCAGTTCTCGGTGGCGTGTGCGTTTGCCGTGCAGACGATGCGCGTCACCTTCGACCAGATCGACACGCGAGCCGAGCAAGTCGCTCTTACGCTGGGCTGCCGGCGCAGCCGCGTGTTTCTGGAGATCGCGTTGCCTCAAGCCTGGCGCGGCATCGTCGCCGCATTGACGATCGCCTGGGCGCGGTCCCTGGGGGAATTCGGTCCGATCCTGGTCTTCGCCGGTGCAACTCGGATGCGCACCGAAGTGCTCTCAACGACGGTCTTCTTGGAGTTAAGCGTCGGACAACTTGAAGCGGCGGTGGCCGTGTCGCTGCTCATGGTCCTGGCCGCGATGGCGGTTCTCGGAGTCGTGCGATTGCTCGGAACGAAGGTGGTCCGATGATCGAACTCCGCGACATCACGATCCGCTCCGGCCCGTTCTCGCTGACGAACGTGGGCCTCTCGATCCCGGAGAACACCTACGCCGTGCTGATGGGGGGCACCGGCCAAGGGAAAACAACAATCCTTGAAGCGATCTGCGGGCTGCGTCCCGTGACCGGTGGCCGAGTCCTCCTCGATGGCAACGACATCACCTGTTGGAAACCAGGGGACCGAGGCGTCGGTTATGTGCCGCAAGACCTCGCCCTGTTCCCGATGATGACCGTGCGTGGGCATCTGGAATTCGCTCTGCGTGTCCGTCACTGGTCCGCCGCGATGATCGCAGAGCGCGTCGCTGAACTGGCTCACGTCCTGGGAATCGAGTCGCTGCTCTCACGCCACGTCACAAACCTCAGCGGCGGCGAATCCCAGCGTGTGGCACTCGGCCGAGCCTTGTCGTTCCGTCCGCGAGTTCTGCTGATGGATGAGCCGTTAAACGCGCTCGACGAGGTCACTCGCGACCGGCTCTGCGAGTTGCTCCGCTCGGTCCAAAAGCAAACCGGCCTGACGACCCTGCACGTCACTCACAGCCGAGTGGAAGCTCGCAACCTCGCCGAGAAGTTCTTCGTGCTGGAGTCAGGCCAACTCCGCGAGCAACCGCTAACTCAACTGAATCCACAGCCCACTGAGAACGCCAAGCCATGAACCTGCGAGTGCAATACATGGCGCAACTCCGCGCCGCCGTCGGCCGAACGGAGGAAGCGGTGGAACTCCCGGAGGGCAACAGCCTCGCCGACTTACTCAATCAATTGGCCGACACACACAGCGAGGCCCGCTCACACTTCGTCACCGAGACCGGCCAAGCGCGCCCCAGCCTGCTGATGGTCGTGAACGATTCCGCCGTCTCCGCCCGCGAGGCAGCAACGACCGCACTGCACTCGGAGGATGTCGTGATCTTGTTGCCCCCCATCGCCGGTGGTTGAAAGAGGCAACGTTTGTTACAGCCCACAGCCCGTCCAAATCGTCAAACGCGGAAGACCGACCAGACATCGACCGTACGATTGTCGTCATGAACATCGAAGTAGACGGCCAGCGGAGCCACAGAAAGAAAGCGAGCCTCGTCGCCACGCGATTCGCCGGCCGTTGCTGCGCGGGATCGGAGTTCGGTCTCAATCGCGTCTGCCGCATGCGACACGGCCGATTCGTCCGCCGCGTCGTTCCAGATTTCGTTGAGCTTTCGTTCGGCGGTAGGACGCGAGCAGACGGTGAACCTCATGCGCCGACCCAATCCTGCTTGATCTCGCCCAGCATGCGACCACCGATTTCGTTGCGCATCGCATCGAGTTCGTCGTCCGAGTACGGGCAATTGTCGGACGCTAGGCGAACCTGTCGCCTCGACAGCACGGGACTGAACCGGCCGAGCAACCGACCTTGGCGATCCCGCATTTCCACGGGGGCGGTCAGCAATTCAAGCTTGTGTTGCAACGGCTCATCGACAACGACCACCGACATGATGCTCTCCCACAGAAACGGCGTGAAGAGGATTAACTGAGGCTTAATGATCCCGTGCTGTCGCCCAGCTTGTCGAGGTTGACCTCCATGCGGTTGAGCATCGAGACCCAGAGGTTGTTGAGCGGGGTTTCCTTCGGGTAGACGATGTGGCCACCAGGCTTGAGCGTGCCGCAGCCGCCGCCGGCGAGGAGCAGCGGCAGGTTGTCGTGATTGTGGGCGTTGCCGTCGGAGTTGCCGCTGCCGTAGGCGATCATGCAGTGGTCGAGCAGCGTGCCGTCTCCCTCTTTGACCGAGTCCAGCTTTTGCAGCAGGTACGCAAGCTGTGTCGTGTGGAAGATGTTGATGTCGCGAATTTTGGACTTCTTGGCCTCGTCGTTGCCGTGGTGCGAGAGGTCGTGATGGCCTTCGGCGACATTGATGAACGGGTACGGCTTGTTGCTTCCCTCGTTGGCCAGGACGAACGTGCTGACGCGCGTGCTGTCGGTTTGAAACGCCAGCACCAGCAGGTCGCACATCAGGCGAATGTGCTCTTGGAAGTCGCCGGGGATGCCGGTCGGCTTCGGGCCTTCGGGAGTCTTCGCGGGGGGCAGCTTCGACGCGCGTTCGATGCGGAGTTCGATGTCGCGCACGGAAGAAAAATACTCGTCGAGCTTCCGCACGTCGTTGACTCCCAGCTTGCCGCTGAGGTCTTTCGAGTCCTCACGCACGAAGTCGAGCACGCTCTTGCGGCGAACGTCCCGCTTGATGCGATCTGCGTCCGGGACCGAACTGAAGAGCCGCTCGAAGACCTGCTTCGGATTGACCTCTTTGGGCAACGGCTGCGTCGCCGATCGCCACGCCATCGTGGACGAGTACACGCACGAGTACCCCGAATCGCAGTTGCCGGCCATCGCTCCCGCCTCCGTACCGATTTCGAGCGACGGCAACCGAGTCTTATCGCCAATGCGTGCCGCCGCGACTTGATCGACCGACGTGCCGGCCTTGATGTCCGTGCCGTCCGTCTTTCGCGGTTGAGCTCCGGTGAGGAACGCTCCCAACGCTCGCGCGTGATCGCCGCCGCCATCGCCGTGCGCTCGCGCTTTATCGGCAGTCAATCCCGTCAGCACCGAGAACTTGGAACGCACCGCTTCGAGCGGCTTTAAGATCGCGGGCAACTCGTAGTCAGTCCCCTCGGTCTTTGGCGTCCAGTCGGCCATGTTCTTGCCGTTGGGGACGTACAAAAACGCCATGCGATTCGGAGCGGCCTGCTCCGGTTTCGCGCTCCCATCCGCCCAAGCGGTGAGCGGCCCCATCGCCTCCAACCACGGCAAAGAGATGGTGGCACCGAGACCTCGGAGAATTGTTCGTCGGGAAAGTTGTTGAATTACTGGCATGGGTGGGCCTTTCAGAAGTGAGGCTTTGAGGCGGGGCGTTTCGGAGCAGCATGGCAGGGGCAACAAGTCGTAAGGCATTCCTGTTGAATGAGGATACCACTGGATTCCCCATGCGGCCACACATGAAACCGGCGAGCGGGGCGGCGTCAGCCCCCCGGTTTCGGGAAAAACAGACCGGGGGGCTGACGCCGCCCCGCTCGCCAAGAGTGCGTTGGGAGAGCATCGCGAAACGAAGGATGCCCCGTCACACTCGGCCTTGGAAGGAACCGCACGCATGACTGACGAGCTAACTCACATCGACACGAACTGGCTCCGCCGTTTTCGAGCGGCATTACGTCGCTGGCACATTCATGGAGGGCGTGATTTGCCCTGGCGCAATTGTCGCGACCCGTACAAAGTCTGGATCAGCGAGATCATGCTGCAACAGACAACCGTCGCGGCGGTGAAGCCCTACTTCGAGCGATTCCTGAAACGCTTTCCGAACGTCGCCGCGCTCGCCGCTGCCGATGAAGCGGACGTGCTGCGGCTTTGGGAAGGACTCGGTTACTACAGCCGCGCTCGCAACCTGCGGAAAGCGGCTCAGGCGATCGTCTTGATCGGTGGCGAGTTCCCGGCCACTGTGAATGAGCTGCTCGAACTCCCCGGCATCGGGCGGTACACGGCAGGAGCGATCGTCTCGTTCGCGTTTGATCGAGCGGCTCCGATCGTCGAAGCGAACACGTTGCGGCTGTACTCGCGGCTGCTCGGCCTTCATGACGACCCGCGATCGACGAGTGGTCAACGAGTGCTCTGGTCGTTCGCCGAGAAACTCGTCCCAACAAAATCCCCCGGCGAGTTCAATCAAGCCTTGATGGACCTCGGTGCAACCCTCTGCACTCCGGCCGACCCGCGCTGCGACGAATGCCCCGTCGCGTCCTGCTGCCGCGCTCTGGCCGAGCAAGCTCAAGCCGACATCCCCGCCGCGAAACGCCGCCCAACGATCACCGAGACTCACGAAGCCTACGTCGCCATCGAATCCGCTGGCCGCTACCTGATCTATCGCCGCCCCGAAGGCCAACGCTGGGCCGGCCTGTGGGACTTCCCAAGGTTCGAGCTACCGAGTCGGGTGAAGCAATCAGGTAGGGTGGGTCGAGTCATCGAGACCCACCAAGCACCCGTGGTGAGTCTCGATGACTCGCCCCACCCTACGAAGCTCACCAAGACGCGACAACTGCTCGAACGCCGCATCGCCACCGACTTCGGCCCGCGCGTCACGCTCACCGAACGACTGACGCAACTCAAACACAGTGTCACCCGCTTCCGCATCACCCTCGACTGCTGGCTGGCCGACACGAATGGCGACAGTGACCTCACTACACCCCATCCCACCGCCTGGGTCGCCCCATCCGAGTTCGCTCGCTACCCCTTCTCAACCACCGGCCGTCAATTCGCGGAAATGTTGCTGAGCGAACTGCGAGAGCCAAACTTGTTCCGTGTGGTCCGTCGACATTCATAGCCAGTCGAACATTCGGCGTCACCGCACGCCCACTCGTTCCTTGGCTTCAGCAATCACGACTTCAATGATCTTGACTGGCGCCTCGCCGCAAAAGGTTTGAACGAAGTACTGACCAACGGCATCCCAGAAGATCACCTATGCCGCGACTTCGGTTGTGCCACGACGTTCTCGATGCAAACGCAGTCCGGCAAAACCGTCGGTGTTATCCGCGATGTACACGGTCCAGTAGCGTGCATCGGCAAACTGTTGGTCCATTTGGTCAACTCACGCAATCGGCGCGGCGATCTTCAGGGACTCGCCGAGGGTCTTGAGGGCGGTGGCGTGGTCGCGGTGGATGGGGATGCCTTCGGTTTTCCAGCGGGCGGCGCGTTCCCATTCGAGTTCGCCGGGGAGGCGGACTTTGTCGAAACCTTCCGCCGGTGCGAGGGCGCGAATATCGGATGACGCGCTGCCGAGGCGCGTGTGGAATTTTTCCACGTCGCCAAACTTCGTCGGGTCGATCACGTAGAAGAAGTGCTCGGAGCCTTCCAGGTATGGATCTCGCTTCTTGTGGATTGGCATCCGGCTGCCAACCAGTGGCCCGGCTAAGACCGAGCACATGAAGGCCATGCCAAACCCGCGTGCTCCCGCAGCCGGGAGCAGTGTCTTGGCGGCGTGTGGATCAGTCGTCGGTTGGCCTTGCTCATCCAGAGCCCAGCCTTCCGGCAACGGCAAGCCGTACAACTTGCGAGATTCCACCTTGCCCCACGACGCTTCGGCCACGGCCATGTCGAGTACGAACGGCGGAGTGTCGCGGCTGGGGACGCCCCACGAGAATGCATTGTTGGCGACAGCCGCTTCTTTGCTGCCATAGGCCGCGACAGTGGGATACGCGGTGCTTGTCGTGCTGTAGCCGATGCAGCCCTCTTGAATCGCCATCAGCGTGTAAACCGACGCGGCTCCGTAATGCTGGCTGCGAGTCACTGCCACAGTGCCCGTGCCGACCTCCTTCGCCTTCTTGATCGCGAGTTGCATCGCCTTGGTCGAGACAACATGTCCCATGCCTTTGTTGCCGTCGAGCACCGCCATTGCCGGCGTATCGCAGACAGTCGTGATGCTGGCTCGCGGGTCGATGTTGCCGTCGTCCATCGCCTTGATGTAGCGAGGGAGTGCGCGGCTGCCGTGCGAATGAATGCCACGCAAGTCGGCATCGACGAGTCGGTCGGCGGTGATTTCCGCTTCGACGGCGAACATACACTTCTTGACTAACAGCTTCACGATCCAGTCGCGTAGCTCCTGAGCCTGCACGACAACTTCTTGGCTGGCATCGCGCGGAATATCGGGAGTGGTCGCGGTCATGATTCGTCTCCGTGGTGAGCCGGAACGCGCTAGCGTCCGGTTTGTCGTTGTTGTTGTGTCCGAACCGGACGCTAGCGCGTTCCGGCTCATAAAAGTGTGCCTTCCGTTACTTCGTCGCCGATCGCTTCGGTTCGATGCCCAGCACTCCGTATTCGAATCGTGTCCGTCCGCCGGCTTCGAGCTGCATTCGCTCGATGGCCAGCGGCAGGCCAGTCAGGGCGGCTTCGTAGATCGAGGCGGTCACGTCCCCGTAAGTCATCAGTACCAGCACGAGGTTCTTTGATTCCTTCCGCGTCCGAAAGCTTGCCAGCTTGGAGGCGAAGTTCGCGGCGGTCGTGGCTCGGAATTCCGTTTGTTCGCCGGGAGTCCTGAGCGTCGCGAGTCCCGAATCGGCGACGTGCAGTTCCCAGACTTCACAGCGTTTCCGAATCTCGCTGAACGTCAGCAAGTGCTTGACGATCTCTTGTCCGCGCCTTCCCTTGAGTCTCCGAAATTCTTCTTGAATCTCGGCGATCTCTTCCGCGCTGGGCGGAGCGTCGTCGTTGAAGCGTTGTCGTAGCAGTTTCGCGACCGTCTCGTCGGGGAGGTTGAATAGCTCTGACGCGAGTTGCCCCACCAAGTCGCGCTGGTCGAGGGCCTTGTCGGCAATCGACTCCGCTTCACGACGTTGTGCGGCGAGATCGGCTCGTTCCTCGTCCAATTGCTGCCGCTGCTCCTCGAAGGAGGAAACGGCCTGCGCGGCGCGAGCCTCTTCTTGTTGAGAGAGCTCACGCATCGACATGTACTGCGCGAAGATGACGATCAACATCAGATCGAGCAGCGGCACGAGTTGCAGCGTGATCTTGCGGCGAGCAGATTTCATCGAAAACTCCGGAGCGGTTCGCGCGGGAGTGTCTCGCGTTTCTTCAAATCAAGGCAAGAGCGACCGTGAAACACTCTGGCGAGCGGGGCGGCGTCAGCCCCCCGGTGAATTTCACGAACATCGGAATTACCGGGGGACTGACGCCGCCCCGCTCGCCTGGCTCATTAGCCGACATCCGCCTTTGACCATTGGCCGTCGATGCTGCGCCACAATCCCGGTCGCGGGTTCTTGTTTTGCAGTTCCGGCGGCAGGCGGTTCGGGCGGACTCCGTCGTAGCATTGCAGCATCGCGAAGCGGCGGATCGACGCGGGGATGCCGACGGCAGTGAAGCCGGGATGTCCCGTTGCCGGGAACGGGCCGCCATGATTCATTGCCGGGCTGACGGCAACACCGGTCGGCATCTTGTCGTTGATGAGCCGTCCCACGCGGGCTCGTAAGGCTGGTTCGATGCGCGAGTACAACGCATCGTCCTGACCATCTTGAGCACTGTATATCGCTCCGGTCAGATTCCCTTCCAAGGTTTCGAGGACGGCCAGCATCTGAGCTTCGTCCCGTGCGATCACGAACAGCGAGCCGTTGCCGAACGCCTCGGTTTGCAGAGCGTGCGGACTCAACAGGAACTTGTCGCCAGAGACGCACAGCAGCGTGTTGCGATACGAGAAGCCGTTCCCTCCCCCAGTTTGCCCACCGGCGAGCACTTCGGCTCCGGCGGCGACGAGCGTTTGAATGCCCGAATCGAAGTTGCGGAGCACCCCTTCGCTGAGCATCGTGCCGATCGGAGCGGCATCGAACTTGGCTTTGACCGCGTTCACGAACGACTCTGTTTGCGGGCCGGCGAGCAACAACACCAAGCCGGGGTTTGTGCAGAACTGACCGGTCCCCATCAAACAACTGGTCGTGAACTCGCCCGCGAGTTCCGCCGATCGTTCGGCGAGCACACCGGGCAACACGCAGACGGGATTGATGCTGGAGAGTTCGAGATAGATTGGCTTGCCAACTCGGTCAGCGGCTTCCTTCAACACCAGACCGGTCGAGCGGGCACCCGTGTAACCGCTGGCTCCGATGGCCGGATGAGAGATCAGTCGGCAACCGTCTTCGTGGCTGGTGCGATAGATCAACTGTACGAACGCAGGAGGCAGACCGACTTCACGGACCGCCTCGAACGCCTCTTCGGCAAACAGTCGCGTCGTATTCGGATGCGAAGAGTGTCCCTTGGCAATCACCGGATTGCCGGCCGCGACAGCCGCCGCAAAGTCGCCTCCGGCAGCGCTATTGAACGCGAATGGAAAATTGTTTGGTCCGAAGACGACGACTGGTCCAATTGCTGCCAGCCGGCTACGGATGTTGTTTTGCGTGTCGATAGTTGGCATCGACCAACCGCCATCACGCGCGGCTGCAGCAGCTTGTCGAAGTTGATTCGTCGTGCGGGGCAGTTCGGCAATTTTCAATCGCGGCTCAACGGGCAATCCCGTCTCTTGGTTGGCCGTCGCGATGAAGTCACCACTCCGCTCTGTGATGCGATCCGCGAAACGATCCAGGAACTTTGCGAAGAGTTCACCCGGAGCGTCGCGGAGTTCTCGCGAGACTCGCGCGGCAGCGAGGATCGCTTGCTCGATTTCGGACCACGAGCTGACTGGATACTCACGCGGCAACGGCAAGCGTGTCCCGGGATTGACCGCCTGAAAAATCTGTGTCCCGGAGGAAACTCGCCACTGACCGTCGATCAGCACGCGTTCGATGTTCAATAAACTCATTGCGAAGACCTTTGGATTGCAAATTGAAAGTTGCAAATTGCAAATTGCAAATTGCGGACAGGGGGCGAATGCTGGGCTGAGAACTGGCAATTTGCAACCGGCAGCGTCTGCGTTGAAGCAGTCTCAAAATTCGGATGTCAGTGAGATGGCCGTACCGCGACCGCTAGAGAGCGGCCTGTTTTCGACGCTGCGGGCCGCTCCCTAACGGTCGCGGTACGGTTTTGAAACGGCTCCTGACGAACTCACGGCCAGTCGATACCGCCGGGATTCCACGGATGGCAGCGGCCGATGCGACAGATTCCACGCCACGAACCGCGCACGGCTCCGTACTTGCGGACGGCCAGGATGAAATACTCGCTGCACGTCGGATGGAAGCGGCACTGCCGGCCGATGAGATGGCTGAGCGTGAGCTGATACAACCGCACGACCAAAATCAGCAGCCACGAAGGGATCAGGATCAGTTTGCGTAGCCAAATCATGACACACCAGGAGTCGCATCGGGCGAGGCCGCGTCTGTTGCCGACTTGCGTGTCTGAGCCGCGCACTTCTTGGCGGCTCGTTTCGTCAGTGAAATCAACGACTGTCGCAATGCGGCCAGTTGAATCGGCGTATTCGCTCGCGGCTGAATGACGAGGTCCAAGCCTGTCGGCAATTCGACCCGCGACAGACGAAAGGCTTCGCGCAGCCGCCGCTTCAGCCGATTTCGTCGCACCGAATTGCCGCAACGCTTCGAAACCGCGAGGCCGAGCCGCGTCCGTGGCTCCTCGTTGGCCAGTGCGATCAAGGCCAAGCACGCATCGCCGATACGCAAGCCCCGTTCGTAAACCGCTGCGAAGTCCAACCGGCTGCGAACGCGGACGGATTTGGGAAACTTCTGATTGCCTCGGAGTGAGGTCATCGGCGAGCCTCACGGCTGGGCGGCGGAGGTGTCTCTAAACCTTCCATCTCTCGTCGGTACTTGGCGCGGAGATCTTCCAATTCGGCGTACTTCGATTTCAGCTCCGTGGATCGAGTCAGTCGTCGCAGTCGTCGTGCTCCAAATAGAATTAAGGTCAACAACACGACTGCTCCCAAACCCGAAGCAACGCCCAGCCAGACCAACAAACGCGCCGCGTCATCGACTTCCTGGAAACGGCCAGGCTCAATTCTCTTGCCAGGCCCCTTGTCGTCAGGCTCATCGGATTTAGATTGAGCCTCGGCGGATGCAACAGGCGTCGCTTCGTCTGCAACAACCCGTCGGCCCAAACTGTCTGCGCTCAGCCATCCGACTATCGACACACACAGCCATAGCGCAAGGCCAAGCATACGACGATAAATTTTGATACCGAGAACGTTCACAACAAAACCTCGCCCAAGAGATCACCACAAATTGGCGCGCGGGTTGTGCGGGGCCGCAACCGCGATTTGCTCGAACAGACCGCGCGTGGCGGCACCCAGACCCGGCGGCAAAACCAACTTGAGGATCGCATATAGATCACCCCGAACGCGAGTCTTTGAGTCGGGCACTCCCTTGCCTCGGAACCGTAGTTTTGCGCCGCTCGACGTGCCCGGCGGCACGGTGATGACCACCGTCCCTTCGGACAATGTGGGGATTTCAACCTTCGTCCCCAAAGCCCCCTCGCTGACCGTGATCGGCACGTCGATCAGCAGATCGTTTCCCTCACGCCGAAAATAAGAGTGCGGCGCGACCTTGATCGTGACCAATAAATCCCCTGCCGCTCCGCCGCCGAGCCCCGCTTGTCCCTGTCCGGCCAGACGGATCACGCTGCCGGTCGAGACTCCGGGCGGAATTTTCACGCTCAGTCGCTCGACCTGCCCCGCTTTGTCCAACTGCAAGTCTTGCGTGCCTCCTTCGACCGCCACGACGAAAGGGATTTCGATTTCGGCTTCGATGTTCTCCCCTTGAGCGGCTCGGCCACGACGTCCGGCCTGGCGTCCAAACGGAGAACCGGCCGCGCCTCCTCCGCCGAACATACCGCCGAACAAGTCACCGAGATCGACGTTGCCTCCGCCGAACATCTGGCTGAAATCAACCGGCCCGCCGCCGGGCCCCGCACGTCGCTGCCCCTGGTGAAACTGAGGACCGTTGGGGCCGAACGTATCGTACTGCTGCCGCTTCTGAGCATCGCCAAGCACGTCCCACGCTTCTTGCACTTGTTTGAATTTCTCCGCGGCGGCCGAATCATTCGGTTTGCTATCGGGGTGATTCTCACGCGACAGCTTCTTATATGCCTTGCGGAGTTGCTCCGCCGTCGCATCCTTCTTGACTCCCAAAGTCGCGTAGTAATCGAGCGCCATCACGTTCCATCCGCACGAGCATCAAATGTCAGCCCGACACGGCGGCGAGAGATGAACTTCAATGACTCTCGTTGCCGAATCGGGCTGCGGTGTTCCAATTCCTCGCGATGGTACACGACACCGACACGGGTTTCGACAGACGCGAATCGCCGCTTGACAACCTCACTCGCCGAGCTAACGTACCAACCACTTGCGGGTGTAACTCAGTGGTAGAGTGGTAGCTTCCCAAGCTGCAAGTCGCGAGTTCGAATCTCGTCGCCCGCTCTTGTGGTACGGATCGCAAGAAATCATCGAGCATGAAGAAGCCCGGCCTTTCGAGAAAGCCGGGCTTCTGTTTTTGTTGGGGTGAAACATCACGCGGCCATCGACAAGAGCTATTTGAGGCTGAGGAAATCCGTACCGCGACCGTTAGGGAGTGGCCCGCGTTGGCCGCTCCCTAACGGTCGCGGGACGGCAATCCTCTCACCGATGACGGCGTGAGGTATAGGTATCCCGCCTGGCCCCGCGTGCCATACCTCATGCGACCGATTCGGCGATGGATTCAGGCCGCTTGGACTCGGCCAGCATCGCAATGATCTCTGTCCCGTTGCGTGCAGGCTGGGCGATGGGCTGTTTGCACTGTGGGCAGCATTCGGCATTGCGAGGCCGGCGCGATTGGCAGCCGGAGCAATTGACGGTCGGCACTCTTTCGCGAAGCGTGAGCAACGTGAGCGGTGCGGCCGGGCCAAACAGGATGGAGGCAGACAGCCAGCCCAGTAATCGTTCACGAGCACGGCAGCAGTGACGGAATTGGCTGTTGTTTGAAATGAGCTTGAACGGCGGTGACTAGGTAGTCGTAGATCGAACGGTTTTGGAGGCGGCAGGTTTCCGAGACGGTGAGGATGCGTTCGAGGAAGCGGCTGCCGCTTTCGCTTTGAGTGCCGAATGACAGTTTGCGATAGATCACGGCAGGACGGAGGGCGCGTTCTGCGGTGTTGTTGGTCGGTTCGATCCCCTTGTGATCCACGAAGGTCCAGAGCCACTCGCGGTGGTTGTGGA
>SXKJ01000116.1 GCA_005778115.1 Planctomyces sp.
GCTTCCGAGACGGCTGCTGGTGTCGTGGGATCGAGGTCATCTGTGTCGATTGGCCGGGTGCAGCGCGGCGGTGTTTGTGGCGTTCAATGTGTTTGTCGTAGTGGCCACTCGGATTTGAAATCTCATGGGACAGCGCAAGCGATTCACGATCAATCTGCTGGCCACATGGAGCAACCATGTGCTGGGGTTGTTGCTCGCGCTGATCCTGATGCCGAGGGTGCTCGGAACGCTGGGGGATTCGCTGTATGGCACATGGGTTTTTATCGGCGCGTTCGCAGGCTATGCGGGATTGCTCAGCTTGGGACTGGGGCAAACCGTCAGCCGCTATGTGGCGGCTCATCATGCGCAGGGGGAGAACGAGCAAATCAATCGCGTCGTGAATGTGATCGGCGCGGTCTATCTCTTGATGAGCGGCGTCGCGATGGCCATCGCCGGAGTGTTGGCCTGGTTCGTACCCGACCTCTGGTCGAACAGCGTGGTCTCCGTCAGCGAACTGCGCTGGGTGATCGTGATTCTCGGAGTCAACGTCGCTGTCTCGATCACCGGCGGAGTGTTCGGCGGCGTCTTGATCGGCCTGCAACGCTTTGAATTGGAAAAAGCCTTCGTGTTGCTCAGTGGCGTGGTTCGCTTCGCATTGACGTTGTTACTGCTCCAGAAGGAAATGGGGCTGATGATACTCGCGGTGATCTTCCTGGCGACGACGCTGGCGGAGAATCTGGGCTATGTGATCTGTGCGTTCCGACTGGTCCCTTCGCTGCGGCTGGGAATCCGGTTCCTCAACCGACAGACGCTGCGGGAATGTTTCTCGTTCAGCGCATTTGCCTTGCTGGAGGCGATCTCGGCGACACTGATTGAATCAACCGACTGTGTCGTGATCGGCTGCGTGTTGGGAATTGAAGCGATCGTGCCCTACAGCGTGGCGCAACGGTTGTGCCAGTACATCAGCAAGCCGTTGCAGGGGATCGCCTCGGTCTGCCTGCCACGAGCGGGTGAACTGCACGCTCAAGGCAACCTGGCCGAACTGCGTGACCTGATGTGCCGCGCGGTGGGACTGGCCTGGTTGCTCGTCATGGGCTTCTTCATCGGCGCGAGCTTCTTTGGTCCGACGCTGTTGGCCACCTGGGTTCACAGGGTCTATCCGCAAAGCCAAACGATTCTGCTGGTGCTGTTGGCCGGTCAGTTGGTCGGCACGCCGATGAAGGTCGTCACGAGCGTTCTGTTCGGGATGGGAGATGTGCGCCGGCCGTCGCTGTTCTATGTGATTGAGGCGCTGGCGAATCTCGCGTTGAGCCTGTCGCTGGTCTTCAGCGTGGGTGTGATGGGTGTCGCGTTAGGGACAGTGCTGCCGCTGTATTTGGTAGAGCTTGGAATGTTGCTGCCGTACGCACTGCGTCGTCTGGAGATCGAACCTCGCCGTCTGCTGACCGATGTGGCTGGTCCGCAGCTTGCGCCACTGGTGGTGTTATTGGGTTACTCGTATTTCGTTTGGTCACGAGTGCCGTTGATTCCGGGATGGGGAAACATGATCGCCATCGCGTCCGGAGGCGGGTTGGTTTTGGGTGTGACGTGGTTGGGGCAACAGAAGCTGGTGAGTTGGCTTAGCGGCCGCCAATGGGCTGCAAACAAATTGAGGATCATCAAATCAGCCGCAGGGCGCTAGTCCCGGTTCGAACAAATGGCAATTTACCGGGGCTAGCGCCCTGCGGTTAATGGGGCGAACGAATCAGGCGACGAAAGGGTGCAACGATGTTTCATTGCGAACTCCACCGACTGGACGGCAACGAACAACTCTGTTCGGACTGGCGCGATCTCTTAAATCGTGTACGGCCTGAGCTGCGGCTGTTTGGGCCGGAATGGTTCTCGATCTGGGATCGGACGATCGGTTCCCGCGCGCCGTGGACCGGCGAGATGCACATCGCGGCTGTGTATGACGACGCGAGTCATCGGTTGTGTGGCGTGTTGCCGATTGGGCATCCGAAGGTCGGTTTGCTGCGAGTTAACGCGATGGCTGGCTACTTCCAGCCGTGGCGGTTGGCGCTGGGCGATCAATCGTGCGAGTTCGCCGTCGGCCGAGCGTTGGGTTGGTATCTGCTGGAGCTTGGCTGGAGTGTGATGCAGCTTGGCCCGTGGCCGTTATCGCACGAGGTGCATCGCGGCATTTTGTCCGCACTGGGTGAGCTCGAAATGCCGATGCGGAAGCAATGCACGGACGAGCTGGCCATCGCCGAATTACCGCCGACGTGGGAGCAATGCCAAGACGAGACCATCGGCCGCAAGCATCTGCGCAAGGTGCGCAACTACGAAAGCAAACTCGCGCGAGAACATCGCGTCGAGGTGCGTCACGTTCGACAGCCGTCGCCGTTTGAGACGGCCGAAATGCTGACCTCGTTTTCGCAGATCGAGCAGCGGAGTTGGCTGATGAATGACCCTCACGGCCGCCCGCGATTCGTCGGCTCGGTTGAGCGCGGCTTCTGGGCCGAGCTGATTCAACAGTGGCTCGCCCCGCAGAACTTCTTCGATGCCTGGTTGATGAAGGCCGACGATCAGCCGATCAGTTTTGTCGTGGCGGCCACAGTGGGCTCGACGAGATACGTGATCGCGAACAACTACGACGAAGCCTGGGGCGACTTCCGAGTCGGCTCGCAGCTTTATCGCCGTATGTTTGAGGAAGGCTATTCGCGCGGCGTGACGCGCTATGACTTCGGCACCAACGAACTGCACTACAAGCAACATTGGGGAGCCAAGGCCGTGGATCGCGTGGAGACCTGCACGGTGGCCATCAATCACATGGTCAGCGGCTTCTGGAACGCGGGTTTGAAACTCAAAGGGCTGCTCGATGGCAGCCTATGGGGACGACCAGCCGCGCACGAACAACTCGCATCCGGCGAGCCGTTGGCATCGAATCTTTCAGGCGAGCGGGGCGGCGTCAGCCCTCCGGTGTCTTCGCGACGGGATCGGGGGGCTGACGCCGCCCCGCGCGCCGGTCCTGTTTCCGTAGGGTAATTCGCTCAATGTCCGGCACCTTCTTCACACTCGATGAACTCGGTCTGCGATCCGATGACGATTCGCATGGGGAGAGAGTGTGCGCGGACGACGAGGTCGCGGCTGAACCCTGCGTGCTGGAGATCAATGACCTCGCCACGCTGGCCGAGTTGCAGCCGTTGTGGCGTGAGTTGCTCGACAAGACGCCGCGGCCCGCGTTCAGCCAGTCGTTCGAGTGGTTACAGCTTTACTGGCAGCACTTCGGAGCCCAACAGCGATTGCGAGCCTTTTGTCTCGACGAGGAAGGGGACACGGCGGGAATGACGGTCCTCGTCGAGCGTGACGTGCGCGGGGTGCGCGAACTGACGCTGCCGAGCGTCGGAGTTGAAACGCTCTGGCCGCTGGGAGCCGATCCGGCCGAGCAATGGCGAACCATCGCCAAGCATCTGGGGACTGAACTGGCACGCAAACAGGTGCTCGATGTGCGCGGCGTGTTCGATCCACACGGACATTTCGACGCCGCACTGCAAGCGGCCGAGGTCAATGTTCAGTCACAACCGTGGTCCAGCACGACGACGTTGCATTTGGAAGAAGATTTCGACTCGTATTGGTCCCGAATGTCTCCGTCGATTCGACATCTTGTCGAACAGGGTGAGCAGCGCTTGGCGACATTGGGCTCGGCGAAGTTCGTTCGCATCCGTCCGCAGTTGGCGGATCGTTCGAGCCCCCGCTTGCCGGACGAGCTCTATCAAGATTGCTTGAACATTGCTCTCAATGACGAACAGCAACTCTCGCGAGCCGATTCGGTGCTGAATGCTCCGGAGCGACATGCCTTCCTGCGCGACTTGCTGCCGTGGGTCTGGCGACACTCGGCCGCCGATTTGTGTTTGCTGCTGTCCGGCTCTCGCCCGATCGCGTTCCGATTTCACACGCACGAATCCGGCGACCTTCGCACGATTTGGCGCGGCGTCGATGCTGAGTTCCGTCAACTACCACTCGCCGCGCTGCTGCTGTTCCGCACGATTCGCGACAGTTGCCAGCGCGGAGATGTGGCTCTCGATCTCGGACCGACGCAGGCCGAGGTGGCTCGTGCGTGGCAGGGAAGTCTGACTCCGTTGCGTCGTTTCGTGGTGGGGGACTCGGTCGTGACTGCGTCTCCAAAACTGCCGGAAGAATTGAATCTGTATGGTGCCTGACATGATTGATCGGACCAATGAGTCCAATACAACCGATGAACCGCACGCAGCCGCTCGTGATTTGTCAGCAGCGGAGACGCGAGCGGTGTCGATCGCGTTCCATACGCTCGACGAGGCTGACCGACAGCACTTGTCGTCACGTTTCTGGCGTTGGAGCGAACTCTTCGACCGCGATCCCGACGCACGCATTGCGCAGCATCCAGAGCATCTGCTGTCGCAACAAATGCACGAACCGCAGGCGAGCGGCGCGGCGTTAGCCCCCCGGTCATCCGACGTCGTTACATCGACTACCGGGGGGCTGACGCCACCCCGCTCGCCAAGACATTGTGATGACGTGGTTCTTTGCGAGGCTTCACGCGGTCAGGAAGTTGTCGCTCTGGGCATCCTCGCCCCGAAGAGCATGACGCTTCGTCAGGCCGGAGGCTTCGGGCTGAATGTGGGATTGAGAGGCTATCGGCTGGTCGGCAATCGGCTGCTTGGCCCGGCCGACGAATCGCTGACTCGTGAGATGCTCGCCGCTTGCGCGTCGTTCGCTCGTGAGCATCGCGCGAGTTATCTGCTGATCGAAGATCTCGAACGAAACGATCCGCTGTTCGCCGCCGCTGAGTCGTTGAAACGCGACGGGTTTCGGCTCTTCAGTCCAACGGGAATCCAAGAGCGGTTGAAGATCGAGTTCCCTCCCAACCCAGCCGACTATTGGGCGAAGTTCTCCTCGAAGACTCGCAACACGTTCAAACGCAAACAAAAGAAGATCGGCACAACACGTCTGGTCCGAGTGACCGAGCCGACACAGATCGCCGACTTCCTCGAAACGGCACACGCGATTTCGATGCGCACGTGGCAAAGCGACAAGCTGGGTCTGCGGATTCACAACAACGCCCAGGAGCTGCGGCTCTTCACGTTCCTCGCCACACAGCAGGCGTTGCGATCGTATTTGTTGTTCGTGGACGAGCAGCCTGCCGCGTTCCTGTTCGGCACGCAGCACAAAGGACTCTTCAGTTACGAAGAGGTCGGCTATGTCCGTGAGTTCTCCGACCGATCTCCCGGCCAAGTGCTGTTGGTGCAGGTGCTCGAAGACTTGCTGAAGGACACCACACCGCGCGTGTTCGACTTCGGAGGGGGCGCGGCCGATTACAAACAACTCTTCGCGACGACGACCTCGACCAGCGGCAACGTCTGGCTGGTGCCGCCGGGACTGCGGCCACAATTCTGTCTCGCGTATCTGCGTGGTTGCCGTACGTTGGATCGAACCGCACGTGCGATTGCCGACAAGCTAGGCGCGACGACGCTGCTGCGGCAGTTGGTGCGCGGGAAACTTTCGGCGGCGACGGCTGTGACGCGGGATTCCAATCGGGTGGAGGACGGGCAGGTTGAAAACCTGCCCAACGACGAAAGGGGCACGCCATGAGCGCACTTCGTCAATTGCTCAAGTCTGCTTTCACAGCCGCGCTGCCGCAGTCTTGGTTGATGACTCGCGGTCCGCGCGCGTCGGTCACCGAACAAAAAGAAATCGCGCTGACCTTCGATGACGGTCCACACCCCGAACACACGCCACGACTGCTCGATGTCCTCGCTGAAGGGGGCGTGAAGGGGACGTTCTTCGTGATCGGCGAACAGACTCTGCGGCATCCGAAACTCGTCCGCCGCATCGCCGAAGAAGGACACGAAATCGGCAACCACACTTGGACGCACAGCGAACCGTCGCGGACACCAGCCAATCGGTTTCTTGAAGAAGTCACTCAGACGCGACGAATGATTCATAACCTCACGGGCCGCGACTGCCGGCTGATGCGGCCTCCGAAAGGCGTGCTGACGATCCACAAGACGCTCGGCTTGTGGCGGCAACAGCAGACGATCGCTTTGTGGAACAAAGACCCGAAGGACTTCGCAATGACGGACGAGACACAAGTGCATCGTTGGCTGGAAAGCTATCGCCCGCGAAGCGGCGACATCGTGCTGCTGCACGACAATCACCCGCGCGCCGCCGGCGCCGTCGAGCGACTGAAGCGGGATGACCTGCGATTCGTCACGATGTCGGAATGGCTCGATCGAGCACATCCGCGAAATGAAACCGGCGCCGAACATCCGGTGAAACAGGAGGTGGCCGATGTTCGCTGAGCTTCTCATTCTGTTCCTGGTGAGCGTTGTCGGACTGGCGGCACTGATATGGATCGCGATCCGTCAGCGACAAATGCAACTCTGGTTGCCGAGCTACCTGCGGCCAAAACCGGAAGACTTGTCGGCACGTCGAGACATCGCGAGTCGTGTTCGATTGGTACTGGAAGGCTCTCAGAGCGAGCCGGTGGATGTCTTTCTCGCGATCTGCGACCACTACGAACCGCGCTGCTACGGAGCGAGCCACGACACGGCGATTACCCGCGTCGATCGCTGGTGTGAAGAGTACCCACGCCTGTTCGGTCGGTTCCGAGACAGCGCCGGTCGAGTACCGCAGCACTCGTTCTTCTTTCCGCAGGACGAGTATCACCCGGACTATCTCGACCGACTCGCCGAGTTGTGTGCAGAGGGCTGGGGCGACGTCGATATCCACCTGCATCACGATGGCGACACTGCCGAGACGTTGCGCGAGAAGCTCGAATCGTTTCGAGACACGCTTTATCACCGGCACGGCCTGCTGCGCCGCGATCCGGTGACAGGCGAGATCAGCTACGGCTTCATTCACGGCAACTGGGCCTTGTGCAACTGCCGCCCCGACGGTCGCTGGTGCGGCGTCGATCAAGAGCTGACCGTCCTCCGCGAGACCGGCTGCTACGCCGACTTCACACTGCCGTCCGCTCCGACGAATACGCAGACCCGCACGATCAACAGCATCTACTACGCGACCGACATCCCCGGCCAGCACAAATCGCATGACGCTGGTGTGCGTGCTCGTGTTGGACAACTCTCGCCCCGCGAGCACTTGTTGATGATCCAAGGTCCGCTGGAGCTCGATTGGTCACGCCGAAAGTTCGGCTTGATCCCTCGCATCGAAAACGCCGACATTCACGCCCGCTTCGCACCTTCGTGGCAACGCCTGCAACTCTGGCTGAAAGCCGGAGTTCACGTCGCCGGTCAACCCAATTGGCTGTTCGTCAAACTGCACACCCATGGCTGCAAAGAGGGCAACATCGACACGCTGCTCGGCGAACCAACGGTGCGATTCCACGAAGACCTTGCCTGCGTTGCGGCCGAGCATCCGAACTTCCGCTACCACTACGTCACCGCCTGGGAGATGGCCCAACTCGTCCACGCTGCCGAGCAAGAAAAGGATTGGCAGTCCGTTCTCGCTCCGGCCGAATGCCGACAGCCGATGGCCGAAAGCCGTTAGTCCAAAATCAAATGCCTGCAACCCGCAACACACAACTGCAATCACGCCCTCGGCGAGCCTTGCGGTTCGTCCGTTGGCTCACAGCCGCGCATGTCGCAGGTGCGGCGGCGTTGTGGTATTTGATTTGGGAAGTCTCGGAATCGCATTGGCTTGGCAGCGTCGTGACGTTTCTACCTCGGCTGCCGTGGCTGTTGCCGGGAGTGTTGTTGCTGGTTGCATCGCTGCTGACGCGGTCGAAGTCGTTCTGGATCAACCTGGCAACGACGCTGTTCGTCCTGCTTGCCGTCGCCCAGTTCAACGTGCCGTGGCAACGCTGGAATGAAGCCGCGTCACCTTCCGAGCAGGAGGGTCAGACTCTCCAAGGCACTGGAGCAATTGACGCGCAGGCGAGCGGGGCGGCGTCAGCCCCCCGGTATTCAGCGGACATCGCGATCACCGGGGGGCTGACGCCACCCCGCTCGCCAATTTCCTCACGGACTCTGCGAGTCGTCAGTTGCAACGTGCAGCATTACACCCCCGACTTCGGACTCGTGCTGCGCGAGATCCAACGTGCCAAGCCGGATCTCGTCGCCTTGCAAGAAGCGAGTCGTCCGCCCCGTTTGCTTCGCGATCATTTTGAAGATTGGCATCAGGTCCAGGTGCGCGGCCTATGGGTCGCCTCGAAGTGGCCGCTGCGATTGCTGGGGGAATGTCAGACCGACCTATTTGCTCATCTCAGCGGAATCTCGGTCGAGGTGGATGCACCATTCGGCAAATTCGTGCTGGCGGACCTGCACTTGATGACCGCTCGTAAGTCGCTGGTCGAACTGCGTCCGCTGGAGTTGGCAAGCGGCGATTCGCAACTCGCTCTCGCCGGCGCGACTGTCGAAAGAATGCAGGAGGCCCGACAAGTTCGGGAGTTCGTCACGAAACATTCCGCCGAGTTGCCCATGATCGTAGTCGGCGACTTCAACATGCCGACCTCCAGCAGCGTCTATCGCGCCGCCTTCGGCGACTTCACGAATGCCTTCGACTCATCGGCCTGGGGCTTCGGCTTCACGGCACCGTGCAAACGCTTCCGCTGGTGGCCAACCAACACTCCGTGGCAACGCATCGACCACATCCTGACGAACGATTCCTGGCAAGTTCACGAATGCCACATCGGCGAATGGGACGGATCGGACCATCGGCTGATCGCGGCCGTTTTCAAGTTACGAATCCATCCAACAAGAAAGGGCGACTGAAGCCGGCACTCACCTCGTAAAGCGAAGCCGACGGCCTGCTCTCCGCCGACGCCCGGCCAAGGCATCCACCACCCGAATTTCGGCCGACACCTGAAAGCCAAAATGGACGAACTCAAAATCGAGAACGTCTTCGTCAACCAACCCGGCGCAGGACGCCGAAACGTCAACACCGAGATGCTGGAGTTCTTCCAAAAGCAATTCGCGAAGGTGAAGTGAGTTTCAAGAACGGACTGCAAAACGAACCCGAAGCATGAGCGAGGCCGCGATCCGCTGTGGTGCTTTTCGACGGCCGCGCTCACGCGACGGGTGAGCGTTCGGATTCGGCCACTGCGGCGACGCTGGTCCGTCCACCCGAAGCGTTGCAGAACGATGCCCACTCTGCGAGCGATCCACCGCCGCGCCTCGCGTTCGAGTCAGGCGTCCCGAATTCGCACTTACGTCGAGAGTTCGCTTCCAAACCGGCGTCGGTTTGCCAACCTGGAGCACATCGGATCAACGAACGCTTTCCTGTTTGCCTTTCCTGACAACCCGCGACTGCCAAACCGGCGTCGGTTTGGCTTTCCTGACCGTATCAGATTGACGGTCGCTTATACGTTCGGCTTTTTCGACTACTCAAAACCGCCAAACCGGCGTCCGTTTGCCTCTCGCGACCACCCGACGGAGGCAAACCGTCGTCGGTCTGCCTCTCCCAACAGGAGCCAACTGATAGCAGCACGCGAGTTACGTCAAAAACAGCACTTTCGGGGTGTAACCGTGAATTCGACGTATAAGTCAACGTCTGGCTGCGGAACCCTCCATGTCCAATTATGTGAACACACCATGTCCCAAAAATGCAAAAAGTATCGCTTGCACACGATCAATGAGACTGCGGTCATTAAGACTACATGACAGTTCCAAGACATTCGGAGCGATTTTCCTCACAGAACCTTGGCCATCCTGCCCTTTGCATCCAAAACGATCTGCCAGACGCACGCCAACATCGGCGTCAACCGACAAATACCGTAGCACAAGCGGGTCCCCGACAACCCCGTCATAGTAAAAACCAAAACCGATAGCGCCGGTGTCCGAAATAGTAACACTCGACTTGCGCGCAACGACCGGGGACGAGGGATCGGTTGCGGCCAGAGTCCGATCGAAATGACGTACCCCCCAATATCTAGCCTGCATATTGACCCATTTTAACTCAGGCAGTTTCTTGGCCAGATCAGAGCTTGGTCGCCTTTTCATGCGCCGTTCGATCACCTCCAATAAATACGAGACGTCAGTCCCGACCAGCAACAATTTGTCATCCACAAAGGCGACGAAAAACTTCCATTCCTGCTCCTCCCATTTCTCTATCAGCACGAAAGTCTCAACGCCACCAATCTCAACAACCTTGGCGGAGTCCTGGCGCAAGTAATCGTTCACGAGCACGGCAGCAGTGACGGAATTGGCTGTTGTTTGAAATGAGCTTGAACGGCGGTGACCAGGTAGTCGTAGATCGAACGGTTTTGGAGGCGGCAGGTTTCCGAGACGGTGAGGATGCGTTCGAGGAA
>SXKJ01000117.1 GCA_005778115.1 Planctomyces sp.
GCTGATCGCTTCCGCAGTTCGGTCTTGGCCATCGGAGCGCAGCAAGCGCATCTCGTTCGCCCAGCGGTCGAGGTTCGGTGGTCGAGCGTTGGGCTGAATCGTCTTGATGCCATCGAACATCTCACGAGCGAGCGTCAGGTCCGCTTCGGGCCGAAGAAGCCGACAGCACCGACAGTTTTAGAACTGTCGCCTTGCGTCTTGAGTTTGGCTTCAATCCGGCCGATAGTGGCCTCAACGGACTGGGAATTCCCGGTCGGCGTATGGCCTCGGTGAACACCGGGGCCTTTCGCTTTTCTAGGCGGGAAAAATCTTCAATCCCCAGCCGTCCGTTTGACCGTCAGGACCGCGGTCGAACTTTTCCGCCAAGATGTCGTAGGCCCGGTTCGGCTGGTCCGGTTGCAGCGTCTTTGGCCGCAGTGGCCCGGCGAGCTCGCTGGGTGCGGACGTTCTATATCGGTGTAATTCACTTCCGGCCAATTCCGAAATGCCCGACCGCGCGTTCTCTGTTTAGGTCAGAGGCCGACCGTATCGTTGGGACGCGAGACGTATGACAAAAACTCCTCGCCAAGTTGAGTAATTTGGGACGTTTCACGTGTGATAAAGGTGACGCCTTGCCCTCTGCTCCAAAAGAGCAATCCTTTGCGGCAAAGATCTTCGACGACCATCTCCACCAAATCCTGCTGTCCTTGCAGTTCCGCAATTCTCTTTATCACCACTTCCGAAATGGCTTCGATGCTTGTCTTCGGTGAGCCGTTCGGACCTTGTGCCAATGCGAGTTCGGAAAGTTCCTTCAATACTCGCAAATGCCAAACGGTGAACTGGTCAACAAAGGCCAGGAACAACGCGCTCTTAACGTCGCTCGGACATCGATCAAGAGCACTGTTGACCACCGCGTTACGCAGGGCGTCGATCTTTTCGTAATGGTGATTCCGAACGGCAATCATCGTTGCCTGCATGACGGCACTAATGAACTCGTCATTTTCACCAAGGTCTTCGATCTTCAGACGCTTCTCCTGTTCCAACATGCTTAGCCGTTGAGCTAGTTCATTCAACCAGTCGTTTCGTCGCCGCTCAATCGACGGAGCAATCGTCGCATTGAACAATTCAAGGGCAGGACCGCCGATTCCTGGAATCGCAGAAATCACTATCCTTGCAGCGAGATGCAGATGATCGCCACCAGTTTTTCGAGCCATCGAATCGGACATGCCGCAACTCCGGAGATGCCTCACTTAGCTTTCTTAGCCAAACCGTTAATTAGACAGGGAGCGGGTGAGCTTATTTCACGGCTGGCACACGCATCAGTCTTCGCACCGTTGGTAGTTCTTTCTCAACCATTTTCCGATATTCCTCCAAAAACGGAGACTCGGCGGACAACTTCAGCCCCTTCTCGTATGCTGCGATGGCCTCTTGATATCGCCCGTTTTGTTGAAGAAAGCCGCCGTATCCGAAATGTCTGGTCGCACTAAAATAGTCACCCGCCTCGGCATCAATGCTCAACGCGATTTTGTATTCAGCGATACCGCCGTCGACGTCACCGAGTTCGGCAAGGACTTCACCAAGGTTTGCATGTGTAGCAGCCTGATTCGGATTGATTGAGATCGACTGTTGAAACGCCACTTTGGCATCCGTTTGCCGTTTCAGTTCTCTGAGCGACTCGCCTAATCCGCTCCAACATTGAGCGTCTTGCGAATTAAGCGTTACCCCATGCTGATAGGCTTTCACAGCCTCGGCATACTGAATTCGCGCCGCCTCCTTATCTGGATTCATGAATCGTGCAAGAGTGAAGTACGAGAGACCAATTCGATGCCAAACCTGCGACTCTAAGTCATCAATCATGACTGCTTTGAAGTAGGCGGCGATTGCTGCTTCCGACTTTAATCGGAAAAAAGCGATGTCACCTCTTAGTCGCCAGTAATCGGAAAACCTCTGGTACGAATCGGGGAGTTCGTTCATCAACCTACTGGCGGACTCGGTGGATTCATCACTCCGGTTTTCGGCGATCACCCGAATCTCGGCGAGCCTTCGTTTCTTTGCGCCAACCAACTCCGACAATTCTTGAAGTGGCGAATTGCGTGCGAGCAGAGTCGCGATGGCCGCAGCGGGCGAAGCGAAGTTTAGGTTTTGACCGCCCCAGTCAACCCAAGTCGCTACTCCCAAAACCGCGCCGTCATCACTCAGAACGGGACTACCACTGGAACCGTGACTGATTGGTGCCGTTGTTTGAATCCATTTTCGGCCGTCGCGTTCATGGTGGCCGCTCACGATCCCATCGCTCAACGTGTAGTCGTATCCCTTCGGCGAACCAATTACATAGACGCGGCCTCCCACTGGTGGCAGTTCGTTCGATCCCAGAGTCAGGTAACGAACGACGTTCTTGGTTCCGTGATCGACTTTCAAAATGGCGATATCCGATGCCTCATCGGCTGCCTCAACGCCTCGTACCGCGAGTTGTGTTCCGTCTTTCAAAACGACTTCGGCAGAATTGGCACCGTCAATCACATGGAAGTTAGTGACCACCGTTGAGTCGTCGCGGACAAAGAATCCCGAACCATGACCAATTGGTTTTGATCTCGCGTTGTAAACATTGACCCGGACGATGGCTGGACTCGCACTCGCGAACAGTTCCTTCGGTGTGAGTATTTTTGCGGGTACGAGAGCAATCGACTTTCCTTCTGTGGTTGGCAGCTTTGCCTCTGGATCAACTTGTCGTTTGCCCTCAGCGAACCATCGCTCGCTCCACCCCTTCCACGCGAGTCTTCCACCAAACTGCTCGCCGATCAACGCACCAATCGCGATCAACACGATTGTGAGGATCGCAAACACGCGGCCGGGCGTTGACCTCAAAAAGTGCCACCGCGCCTGATCCTTCGCAGCGAATCGTGTGGCTGCTTTACTCGCCTCGGTTCGCAATTCTGCATCCGTAATCAAATCATCCAACGGATTACGCGGACCTTGTTTTGATGTTTCTGGTCGCGTTGGAACATTGCGAGGTTCGGGAGTTACGTTGTGGCCCAAAATGGGTGCAATCAAATCATCCAGCGGATCGCGCGGAGCGTCGTTGCTCGGACCCTGCGTGCGATAGTCGTCTGGCATGATTCATCCCTTCCACACACTTCGGGACAGCCATGTTCCTCTTTCGCCACGTCCTGCCCGATTCGGTCAAACAGCCTATCCAATCGCTTGGCCAACGCAATTGGGGCGGACCACGGGAGCAGGTTGGGCAGGTCCAGTTATTTCGTTCCAGGTTGCTTGCGGCAGCAAGCCGTCGTCGTCACTCCCCAAGAGGAGTCGTCCTCATCCGCCGTGAGCGGTCTGAGCGTCATGCTCTGCGACGCGCAGCATTCCCAATTCGAGGGCGCTTTCGATCATCACTCGCACGTTGGGGCGGCAGTTCGCGAAGCGAACTTTCTGCAAGACCGAAGAGCCGTGCTGGCTAATCAAATTTGCCAGCATCGCGTTGCAGAAGGAACTGCTCATGTTCCGAACGCCCGCGAAGTCGAAATGGATTTGCTCGGCCGTTTCCACATACGGGTCAATGCGCTCGAACCGGAAGCGAGCGGCTCTTTCTCCGTCGGCACAGAACGAACCAAACTCGTCGGACAGGGTGATGCTGAGGTTCATTGGAATAACTCGCTAAACCCGTCGCGGGATTTGAGCAGCCCTGTCCGCGTCTTCGCATCGTTGAGCATTTGGCCGAAATTCGTCACGCGCTCGCAAGCCGAAACAAGGTTGTGATTCTGCGGTGCAACTTGGGAATCAACGCCTCTCGGCCGCGGTGGCTTCGGCGCGTTCCAGCGCCCGGACGAGCTTTTCCACGGTGGCTGTATCGGGTGTCGATTTGCCCTTTTCGATCCGGTTCAGCGTTTCCGGTCGAATGCCGGCGCGGCGGGCCAATTCCGCTTGTGAGAGTCCGATCTGCCAGCGACGGCGGATCAGCTTGCGGGCCAGCGACGCTTGAGCGTACTCCACGGCGGGAATGTGTCCCACAGCGTTCGGTTTCGGAAGGTCCGGCAACTCCGGCGAGTCGTCGCCCGCCTTGCGCCGCAACCGTTCGTAGGTCGCTCGCTCCAGGATGACAAACTGTTTTCCGGCTACCGTCAGGCTTTGAACCGCGCTCATTGGTTACTCCTCGTAGAATCTGTCGCGGTGTCCGATCTTCTCGACAACGACCGTCCGCCCTTGGACATGAAATTGCAACCGGTAGTCGCCGGTACGCAAGCGATACTTGCCGGCCAATGCTCCCGAAAGCGGTTTCGCTCCGCTCACCTCCGGCCAATTCGACAACCGCTCCAACAGTTTGATGACTCGTGTGTGAATCGGTTCCTGCAAGGCTTCCAAGTCGTCCGCAGCAGAGATCGTCAAGACAACCGAGTACATGGAACGCCATTCTGAGCGTCATTGACGAGTAGATCAAGAGGATTGATTCCTCGTTTTCCCAGACAATCGTCATCCAACAGGGAGCGGAATCATCACCAAGAAAGTTCTCAAGCCGGTACTTGAACGGTTCGTCGGTCATACAGCCTGGCCACTCGGTTCGTCATGCCGCGTCCCTTTCCTTCGGTCGTGATTTCAAGATCGACTCCAACGCTTCCACCCGCGCCGCCACGTCCCCCGCGTCGATCGCTCGCAACGCGATGCCGGGCAGATAACCCACCGCCTTTGCCCGCTCGACCGAGCCAAGCGAGCCATCCTGCCGCACCGCCGCCACTTGTTCGTCCAGCAACGCCAGCACGTCCGCCGCGGTCTTCAATCGAAACTCGACCGGCAACCGGGTTTGATCGGGAGTTGGACAACCGCCCGCCCGTTGCAGCCGCTTGTCGTCCCGTTGGTAGCTCCGATTTTTCTCAGGATCAGCGAACGGCATGACTCCCCCCGTGGCTCTTCTCCGGCGAGCCAGCTTGCTCCGCCATCAACCGCCGCACCGCGTCCGCCTTCTCAGCATCCGACAACGGCAGCGAAGAAATCATCGCCAGCGCTGCAGAGAACGAATCCGCCTTGATCGGCAGCGACTCCGACTGACTCACAACCGAGCCATCGACCGCTTCGCTGTGTTCGTTTTCCGGTGAGTTGGTGCAACCAGTGGTGCAACGGCGCGAACGACGTTTCTTAACTCGTTGTCGTTTCGTTGGTTCGATGGATGTTGCACCAGACTTCAGATCCGAAGGTTGGGGGTTCGACTCCCTCCGGGCGTACTCAACAGAACTCTGAGGAAACTCTGTTTTCCTCAGAGTTTTCTGCTTTCCTGACGAGCCGCTCATTTCGGACGTATTCACCGAATCGGCGACAATCGGTGATGGTGAAACGCTCGAGTCGTCAGTGATTGGTGCAACAAAAATGTCGGCACCTCCAGTGATGCGTTGATGTTGTGTGTTTAGCTCGGATGAGTTGATCCTGCCCGGCAAGAATCTGTGGATCGGGAAATGGACGCGGAATCTTATTCTACGATGTCCCGGCGTGTGACGGCCGTCTCGTATTTGTGCCCGAGGTAATACATGTGAGCGGCAAACTCATCGAGAGTGACGGTGAAGGAGCCGTCTGATTGAACAACACTGATGCTCTTGCCTGAGTGCAAGTCGTAAACCGAAGTGCCAGGTACTGCGGACAAGTGAATCGTCACGCTCGTCCCGCGTGGGACTCCCTGATAGTTCGAGACCAGCACCGCTTGTTCACCTTTCAGGCCCATGCCGCAGACCTTGAGTTTGTCGTGGCTGCATTTGAGGTTCGTCAGCGGGGTGCCGTCCATGAAGAGGTCTTCGATCGGGGCGACGATGTTGATGGCGTCGGCGTGCGATTTGAAATGGCCCGCGTCGAAGTGGCCGTACCAGTAATAGGTCACGCCGCGAGCACCATTGGCGCACGCTTCCAGGATCATGTCGCGAGTTCGCACCGGGTCGTACTCGCCGTAACAGCCGGTGCTCAGCCAGGGGATGATGTCGTTCGTCTTCATGCGAGCGCGGTTGGCGGAGATGCTCTCGGCGACGGCTTGTGCGTTGCCGGCGACGTACAGGCTGGGCATCGCCATTTGCAGCAGGTCGGGATAGGTGTTGTCGAACGCGAACAGTCCATCGTTGAGCGGCGTGATCGGTTCGGTGCGGTAGCTGCCGTAGACGATCGGCTGTTTGATGCCAGCGTCGGCGAGTGACTTCTCGATGGCGGCTTTCATATCGAGATGAATCTCGCGGCCCATCGCGGCGTTGTAGGCGTCCCAGTCTTTGAACTTCCCGGATTGGAAACGCTCGCGACAGCGTTGGCAGTAAAGGGCATTCGTGGCTCCGCGCCAGTACGCTTCGATGTCGTAGAAGATCAGGTCGGGCTGAATCCAGACGGCGGCCTGAGCGAAGCTGGCGTGCTCCTTCTTGTAGAACTGTCCGCGATAGGCCGGGCAGATGTCCGTGAACTTGCCGCCATCGTAAATCGACAGAGTCTCTTGTTGCTTGCGATCGACCTCGATCGCTCCAGCCGGCGATTCGATCTGCACGATCTGAAAGCCCTGCTTGCGAATCTCCTTCAGGATCGTTTGGTATTCGGGGACATTGGCTTGTTGCCAATAGCAGGGCATCGTGCCGACGGCGTTGAAGCCTAGGTGCCGCTGAGCTTGCAAGTAGTCCGGCCACGTCTTGTAGAGCTGCACCGATTCGGCCCACGACAGGCTGACGTGCAGTCGCTTGGGGACTCGCGCGGGGGGAATGAACAGCGACTTCCACGCGATGCGACGTTCGTTCTCCGGCCCGTTGCCGCTGTCGCCGGACGTGTAAAGCACATCGGTCTCGCCCGCCGGCAACAGACTTTGCAAAAGAAAATCGGTCCCTTCGCCCGCCCAGTTGATCGCGTAACGCCGGAAGGTACGGCCGTCATGTTTGACCTCCGTCGGCGTGATGCCTGCGGACGCGAACTTCAACGTTTCCGGCAGGTCGAGCAGGATCTTGCACGGCTTGTCGAACTTGTCTCCCGTCCGAGCGTCCTGCTTCTCCAATCGCGAACGGAGCGGCAGGTTCTGGCAGATCGGCTGCACGTTGCCCCACACCGGCGTGAAGGCAACCCCGTCCGTGACGATGGCGACTCGCGTGTCCGGCTTCGGCTGAAATTCCGGAAGACTGTCGGCCCCGCGCACCACGGCCAGTTCGTCGCTGACCATGTACTGCTTCTTGTGAAGAACCTGCACCGCGACATGCCGAGCTTTCTGCTTCACCGGCAACCGAAAGTTATGAACCCACGCGATCTTCTCTTCCGGCAGGTGGTACGCATCCGCCGAGAGATCATCCAACCCGCGCTTATGCCGCGACGCGGCCAAGTGGTATTCGAGACCGTCCTCGCTGAGCAGCACGCGAATCTCATCCGGGAACTCTAGCGCGTTCTGCGCGGCCCCGCCGAGCAGCCGAATCACGACCGAGTCGATCGGCTGCGGCGCACCGAGATCGGCGAAGATCGTCGCCTGCGGCGGCCCCTGCCAGCCGACGCAACTCCGGTCGAACCAGATCGCATCGTCGATCCGCTCGGTGAATCTCCCGTCGGTCAATTGACGCGGATCGTCGTCATCAATGTTGAGATACTGAGTCGGCTGCGGCGAGTAACGCACCTCGCGTCCTGCCAACAGGTTTCCCGGAGCGATCATCTTCCGAAACTGATCACGGCGATCGAAGACGTAATCGCGGTACTCTGTCGTGACAACGGGCGGCGGCGGAATCGGTTTGACCTCGCCAACCGCCGGCACGATCGCCAACTCATCGGTCACCATCGTCCCGCGCAACGCGAAATCGAGTTGCACGAACCGAGCCTGATATCCGACATCCAACACGACGGCATAAATGCCCGGCGGATCGAACGGCAACGATTCATAAGTCGCAGCGGCATCGTCGTCCGGCTTCGTGCGAACGGACAACTTGCGAACCGGCGAGAACTCCTTGCCATCCTCGCTCAGCGAAACCGTGATCGTGCCGGGCAGCGTGCTGTCCTTGCTGATGACCTGCAACCGCATGACGGCTTGCCCGACTCGCTCGGACTTTCCGAGATTAAACTTCAGTCGTACATACGGCTGATACGCCCAACCCATCGCCCGCTTATCGCTCCACATCCGCCCCTCGGCCCCGGCCAACACGCCGTCCGTCAGATGCAACAACTCGCTGCCGGTGTTGTGATCATTCGGAGCCGACTCCGGAGTCACCAACTTCTTCGCCACCAGATTCCCGCCGACAATCAACTTCGTCCAATCCCCCGTCTCCCGCTGAGTATGAATGGCCCAGCCGTTGCCGGAGCGGATCGCCGGCGACTCGGCCCGCAGCTCGCTTGCCGACAACATCATCACCGCGACCAGCATCAGCCTAAACGTACGAATCACAAGAAACCTCGTTTCATTTTTCATCATCAACCCGTACCTGATCTCCAAACACTATATCTCCGCAGATTCAGAGCCCCCGCGGAGAAGACAAATCTGCGGCCTCTCTGAATCAGCGGGACTCATGCAGTGGTCCCAGTTCAGCGGGGAGCGGTCAGTGACTTGAGGATTGTTTCGACGGAAGTTTGGCAGGGGCCGGTAAAGGACCAAGTTTGTTCGTAGCCGCCTCGGTCGCGGAAGATAGAGTCGGGGCCGTCGTACCAAACGCCGCACTCGCCGTAACCAGCCACGCAGACGAAGGACTTCTCACTGGCGGCTTGTTGAGCGAAAAGTTGGAACTCAACGAACGGCTCGCCAGGCAGATGCAAAAGTTGCAGCGAGCCGAGTTTTAGTCGCGAGACGATCACGCGATGTCCGGAGTTCAAGCGATTCGCCCAGGCCGAGAACATCGCGGCCTTCAAGCGGTCGTTGAAGGGGCGCCCGGGATGCAGTTGCTCGCGGAGCGCGGCTGCTGCGAAAGGGCCATCGTCGCGGACGGTGAATCGCAGGTCGGCTTGATCCCAAGCGATCTCCGTAGGCTTGAGCGATCGCAGTTCAAAGGTCGTGTCGGGCATTTCAGATTCGCTCACGACACCGCCCGAGGCCGCTCGCGCGGAACGGCGCATCGCGTCGAACAGACGCTCGGTGAGTTGCTCGCGAGCGGCGCGAGTCGCAATGTTGTACTTCCCCATGCCGACGTTGCCGCCGCAACCGTTGAAGTAAATCTGAAAAATGCCGGTCTCTTGCTCCAGTCGCTGCCGAGCCAGGCCGGGGACATCCCACGAGATGCGGGCGTCGCCGTAATAGCTCATCGGGTGCGTCGCGTAATAATGCAGTTGAGCCATCGGTCGCTCGGCCTCGAAGAACGTGACCGTTCGCAGCCACGGGTCGATTAAGCCTTCGGGAGCCTCTTGCAGTTTCGGATCGCGCGTCGCACTGCCGCGCACCAGCAGGCTGCCGTCCGGCTGAGGAACTCGTCAGTTCGACGCGAGTCGTTCGGCCTTCGCTCGCGTGCCGACGATGCGCGTGACCGGCTTCAGTTTCGGCAACGCCTCGCGAATCGCCGTTGCCGCACGCTCCGCCATTTGTGTCGTAAACGCGAGATGTTGCCGCAACGGCTCGCTGTCGTCGCCGTGCAGCAAGCGCACGGCATCGGCATCGAGCACCGGAGCCGAGTGCTGATGCAGCGACTGCAACGCAACGCGACCGAGTGTCGTCCCCGCCGCCTCGGCCATGCGTCGTCGGAAATCATCGTCGCTTGAATTGCAAAGCCCCTGATAGTCGAGCGCCGCGATCACAAACGTCTGCCCGTTCACTCGCAACACGATGCCACGCAGTTCGAGCGGATGCTCGATGCTCTCGATCTTTGGCATAAACCCAACACACGGCCCGTCACCGATCGGCGGAGTCACGCCCGCTCGGAAGGTCGCCAACTGCAACACGGGTTCCGCCCCCAATGCCACCGTAGTCATCAGCCAAGCCATGATCATCAGCACGATTCGTTGAGCCATGCTATTCTCTCGATGTTGCCAAGCGTCGTCGCTCACGTCGCCATGAATCGGCGACGGAGTTCGACATCGTCTCATCTAACATAGCCGTTCCAAGTCCAGAAGAAACTTCTGGAGTCATCATCGACAACCAACGAATCCGAGGAGCCGACGAATGAAAAAAGAGTTCATTGCACCGCTGAATCATCGGAGAGAGGCCTCCGGCAGCAGCACGCAGGCCGTGCGGGCGGGGAATTTGATTTTGGTCGGCGGCCAAATGTCGCTCGATGAGCACGGCCGAGTTGTCGGCGACGACATCGCTACGCAGGCTCGGAATGCGTTTGAGTCCTTGAAGCGAGTGCTCGCTGAGGCGGGAGCTTCGATGAAAGATGTCGTCAAGCACAACATCTATTTTCAGTGTGAGGGGGGCGACGCGGAGGTGGCGAAGTTCTTGGATGAGATCGACCGCGTGCGACTCGATTACTTCTCCGACCCCGGGCCGACGACGACCGAAACGCGAGTCGGCCTCGATCGCGAAGGGGCGTTGATTCAGATTGATGCCTGGGCCGTCGTCGGTGAACCGAGAGAGCGGCTGATGCCGGAAGGTCACTGGGGCTGGAGCAAGCCGCTGCCGTTCACTCACGGTTGGAAAGTCGGCGACATGATTTTCGTCGGTGGCCAGCGGTCGCTCGATGCACACGGCAACGTGCTCGGAGTCGGCGACATCGAGATTCAAACCGATCATGCGTTTCGCAATCTCGACACGATGCTGCGAGCCGGTGGCGGCGACCGCAACAGTCTGATGCGGCAGAACACGTTCTTCCGCTTCTTCGGCCAAGGCCGTGAAGTGACCGACTACTGGGAGAAGATGACGAACGTGCGCCGGCGATACATGTCGGTCCCGTCTGCTGCCGGAGCGGGGCTACGGATCACCGGATTTCCGAACTCGGCCGAGCTGATTCAGGTCGAAGGAATCGGCGTGCTTGGTGAGGACAAGCAGCGCCTGCAACCCGATAACCACTGGGACTGGAGCATCCCCAACACGCAGTTCACTCAGGGCTGGCGGATCGGCAAGCTGGCATTCATCGGCGGTCAGATCTCCGCGGACAACAAAGCGAAGGCGGTCGGCAAGGACATGGAGACGCAGACTCGCAACGTCTTCCAGTTCATCCGCAAGGTGCTGGCCGAAGGAGGGCTCGACGAGAGCGATGTCGCCAAGCTCTACATCTATTATCACGGCGACGGCGACGCGAATCAGATCGCCGCCACGAAAGCGACGATCGACCGAGTGCAGGGCGAGTTCTATCCCGCCCCCGGCCCGGCCGCGACTTCGATTCGCGTCTCCGGTTTTGCGTTCGAAGATCTGCTGATCGAGATCGAAGCGTTCGCGATCTGTCGCGACTGAGGCGAGTGGAAGCGAGTCCAAAGAATCGTTTTTCTTATGGGCCGACAAAAAACTGTTGTTTATGAGCCGGAACGCGCTAGCGTCCGGTTCAAGCGTCAATCGACATTCCGAACCGGACGCTAGCGCGTTCCGGCTGATTGTCAGAGCGTGAAGCAGACGGTTTTGTTGTTGGCCTTTTAGCGGACTTCGGACTTTCTTTCTGGCGGGATTGGGGGGAGTTGTCGCCAGCGCCAGTCGGTTTGATAGGTGATCGCCAAGTGCGGCGTGTTGCGTCGCGAGCTGCCGTTCTTCTTTGACAGCAGGAGTTCGTCGAGCAATCCGCTGGTCAGCAACGTGCGTTCGGCTGGCCAGGTCGGTTGATTGGTTTGCAGCATTCGTTCGATCCCTTCCAACTGCGGTGTGAAGTGGGCGAACGGCAGAAACTGTTGCATCTCAAAGTGAGTCGAGTCGCTGCGATCGTTGTCGGCGTAGTTCCAGGCGACGCACCAATCGCCGACGGCTCCATTGAGCGTGAAGATGTTGGCTCGCAGGCCATCGCGATAGTCGATGACCCACAGCACGGGGTTCGGAGCCAAGTCCTCAACACGCTGGCCGGCGGGGATCTTGGTCCACTTCAAGTGAGTCAGCGCGAGGTCCAGCAGCTTGCGGTCGTAGATGCCGCGAGACTCGGCCTTCCAGACTTCCGCATCGGTCAGGCATTGCACGGCGGCGATGCCGGTTTCGCCGCCGGCTCGTTGTTCGGCCAGGCACTGCACCATTTCCAGCGCGTGAAAGCCATACGCATCGAGCGTGTGATACGACGTGGCGACAATCTGCTTGAGCTTCGCGCCGCGCGGCACATCGACCGCTGGATTGCGCCATGTCACCGGGATTGAAGAACCAGCCATCAGCGGCATTCGCAGCCGCTTGGCCGTGTCGAAGTGAGCCTTTGCGTCGGCCCAGTTGTCGGCCAGATGTTTGTCGAAGAAGAGCGGCACGGTGCGGCCGCTGGCTTCGCAGACTTTGATGATCTCGCCGAACACGCGCCGCTTGGGATACACGGTCTGCCCTGTATCCGAGACGGGATACTCGCCATGTTCGGCGAGCAGCAGAATACCATCGACCGCGAGCTTGTCGGTTCCCAGTGTCAGTGCATCGCTAATCGACGGCGACAGCCGAAAGCCGTGCTTGGCGGCGAGCTCGCGGCTCTTGTCTTTCAGATGCGGCGGAGCGTCATGGAACTGATCGACGAACAACGAGACCAGCTTCATCTTTGGCCGCGGCTCGCGTCCGTCGAGATTGTTCCCCTCAAAGAACCGTCCGAGGATCAGATCGGCGTGCGAGTTGTGCGAGTAAATCGTCGTCACAGCGGCGACGTTGGGAATCGGCTTCTGCGGGGGCGTCGCGTCTTGAGCGAGTACTGCTGAGCAACTCAGCACGATGACCATCCTCAGTGAACGTGGCGACGTCATCATGTGATTCTCATCGTCTGTAGGTTGGGACTCTGTCCCGACCGGTTGTTGTTTCGGCCGCTCGAAGGCAGGTCGGGACGGAGTCCCAACCTACTTGCCATCTCGACACAAACACTGAATCCTGTTGACCGGTGGATGAAGACGATACCGCGATCCGAGTTGAAAGGACCAGTCAATGAAGTGCGCTCAAATGCTGATGTTGTTGGTTTGTGGAATCACGATGGCATCGGCGGACGCTCAAGAGTCGATCTGGTTTGAGGCGGAGCATCTTCACGGGGTTCGCGGCTCGTGCTTTCCGGACTTCGATCAAAAGACCGCCGGACACTGGGCGATTTCCGGGCCGGGACTCGCTCCGGAGTGGACCCAAGGGGCTGAGAGCGAGTGGTTGAGCATCGCCTGTGCGCCGGAGGACGATCAGGCGGTAGCCAGTCACGACTGCGAAGTGCCGGAGGCAGGTGAGTGGCGGTTGTGGGTACGCTATCGCGACTGGCGCGAACAGACGGAATTGTTTGCCGTGCGTATCGAACAGGCCGGCCAGCCGCCGCAGCAAGTGACGTTCGGCGAGAAGGCAATCATTGACGAGAACGACGAAGTGAAACTGTTCTGGAAATGGGCCTTCGCCTGGGACATGCGGAGCGTGAAGCTCGTGAAGGGACCGGCGAAGCTCACACTGCTGTCGCTCGTCAAGCAGCCGGGACATCGACAAGTTGATTCCTTGTGCCTGACGACCGACACCGCGTATCGGCCAAGGCATCGCGAAAAGCCGCAGCATCGGACCTGGAAGTTGCTCGACGAATTGCGAGCGAACTCGGGACAGCCGGTCGCTCCGCAACCGCTCGCCGCGCGAGTCGGGCAGTTCAACATCCCGGACACCTGGAAGCTGCGCACGTTTCGGGACAAGGGATTCGTTTATCTGTGGAACACCGGCGAGCCGTGGAAGACGGAGTTGGCCTCAACCGCTGCGAATCGCATGCTGGTTCCGTTTCACACCGACCTGCCGCTCATCGACGAGTTCCGCAAGCTCTTTGGCGGCAAGACCGAGGGGATTCCGATCTTTAGTGATTTGCGGATCGCGCCGACCTTTCACGGCGCCGGTCCGAACATTCTCGACGACGAATCGTTCGTCAAATGGCTCGAAGCGAATCCTGATCGGGCGTGGGGCAACTTTATGAACTACACGACGCCGGTCGCGATGACCGATCGCGCGAAAGCGAACTGGCCCAAGTTCCGTGACCGGTACGTCGGCAACATCGCGGGCGAGAGTCTCGGTTTCCTGAGCTACGACGGAGCCGCGCTCGCCGAAAAGCTGAAGGCTGCAAAGTCGCGAACGGATATCGCAGCCGCGTTAGGGCAAGTTTATCTCGCGGATAAAGCCGTCACCGAGAAGACGATCTTTGGAGCCGACGTGCCGAACCCATATCAATCGACGATCTCCTGCCTGTCTTGCGAAATGACCGCCCACGCGCATCTCTGCCGCGAGTGGGGTGCGACGACGGTCGGCTTCGAGAACAGCGCGGTGATGCCGGGACTCGGCATGCGAATGGCGTTCCTGCGCGGCAGCGCTCGCCAATACGGCGGAATGTCTGCCACGTATCGCTCGTGCAACTTCGGCGACGCGGCCACCATCTACGCCAAACAGGGCTACTTTTATCCGGCTCAGCCGCAGTTCGCGTACGACAACCAGTACGACATCTGGGCCGGAGCCGGAAACACCTGGTACAAGTTTGACATCTGGCACCAGTACATGTCGGGCATGGCCATGTCCTACCACGAGCAAGGTCACGATGAGTTCTGGCAACCAGGCGGTCAGTCCATTGCTCCCAAGTCACTGCGGCTCTCTCCGAAGGGAATTCTCGTCGATCAATTCATGCGGATGACTCGCGAGCACCCCGACCGCGGAACGCCGGTCACACCGATCGCGTTTCTGCTGGATCAAGCTCATGGCTGGGAACCGAACGGCTATCAACCTGGAGCATTCGGCCAAGATCCGAACATCAACCCGGCGGTGCTCGGCCCCGATCGCCACGCACGCAGTTTGAAGGAGTGGTTCAAGGTCGCGTTCCATCCGTATGGCCCGAAGGAGGCGGAACTCAACACCGGCGTGAATCAGATTGTTCTGCCGAGCCAGTTCGGCAACATCTTCGACGTGCTGGTGACGACGCCGACTCGCCGCGATGCGATCGACGCATACCCCGTCGTGATTCTCGGCGGTGAAGTGACGCTCTCCGCCGAATGGGGCGCGAAGCTCGTAAGCTATCTGGAAAACGGCGGCACGATCCTCGTCAGCGACGAACAACTCACCGGCCCTGGAGTCGCCGCGCTGAATCTGCCGCCGCTCGGCAATCCCGCCGAGGATGCCGCGTTCGATTGGCTGCCGATCAACCGCAAAACCATCTCACAGCGCTTCCGCTACCGCCCGATCACCGGCGGCACTCCGCTGGCGAAAGCCACGAATGGCGACACAATCGCCGCTGCGTTCGATCGCGGCAAAGGGCGGCTCGTGATGCTGTCGATCCCACGCGGCCTGGGACTCGATGAGTCCGCCACACCGCTGGTCCCACTGATCCTCGCGCACGCTCGACAAGGACTGCTGCCGATCGACGTTGCCGGCGACGTCGAATGGCTGCTCAACCGCACGGCGAATGGTTGGTTACTGACGCTGCTCAACCCCGCCGGCATCAACAAGCCTCAACACGGCATCGTGCCAACCGATTATTCCCAAGAACGAACGGTCATGATTCGCTCCACCCAACCACTGAAGTCCGCCACCGAATGGTTCGGCAAGGAAAACCTGCCGATCAAAACCGACACAAAAACCGAAACAACAATCACCGTGCCAGCCGGCGGCGTGCGAATCGTGGAACTAGAGTAGCTGCGATCAACGAGCCCGACGAATCAAAGGAGACGACGAATGATGAATAGGTCTGGGAACCGTGTTTCCATTCGTCGTGTCCTTGGATTCGTTGGACTACCATTCCCCACGACAGCATTCGCGGTTGTCTGGGCGGTCGAAAAGCTGCTAAATCGTCCGTAGGAACGTGCCCGAACTTTGACTCATATGCCACAAGGCTCGAACTCATATGCCGCTGAGGAAATACTCAACGAATTTGTTGGCGTCCGGCGTTGATCGGTCTCGTCGCCGGCTGTTGGCAACAGCGGCCGGAATCGGCGGTCTTTCGCTCCCCAGTTACTTGCAGATGCAGAGCCTCGCGGCGTCCGGCGGCAGTGTGACTAGCGGCAAGGCGAAGTCGTGTATCATCCTCTTTTGCTGGGGAGGAATGTCGCATTTGGAAACGCTGGATTTGAAACCCGATGCGCCGCGCGAAATTCGCGGTGAGTTCACTCCGATCGCGACGGCCGTGACGGGAATTGAGATTGGTGAGCACTTGCCGAAACTGGCTCGGCACACGGACAAATTGGCGATCATCCGGTCGATTTCTCACGACGATGGGTTTCACGGCCGAGGGATGTACTGGAACCTGACCGGGCACAAGCCGCCGCGAGTCGCCAATATCGCCCCCATGCGCGACGACTGGCCGTCGATCACCGCCGTGATTTCCAAATTCCGAACATCGCCGCGCGGAGTGCCCAACGCCGTTCGAATGCCCTATCCGCTGGTTGATAACGAGACATTGCAGGCGGGTGAAGATGGCGGTTGGCTGGGAGTGAAGTACGACCCAATCGTCCTGCGACCGGCCGGCGGGACTCCCTATGAGGGGAGTTCCAAAACGCTGGGTGCCGAAGTCTTGAAGCTGCATGATGTCGATCAAGATCGGCTCGCTTCACGGCGCGAACTGTTGTCGTCGCTGCGGATGACCGAGCGGCCGTCGCGCGATTACGAAAGCTTCGAGCACTTTCAGTCACTCACCAAAGACATCCTCGGCGGGACCGCGCTGCAACAAGCCTACAACTTCGACAACGAAAGCCCGAAGGTCCGCGAGTCCTACGGCACTCACATCGCTGGGCAGAGCTTGCTGCTGGCTCGACGCATGACCGAGGCGGGCGTGCCGGTCGTGCAAGTCTGCTGCGGCCCCGGAGATCTTGGAGGCGGTCGAGACACTTGGGACACGCACGGCAACAACTTCAATCATCTGAAGAATCGCCTGCTGCCGGTGTTCGATCACACGGCCTCCGCGCTGTTGCAGGATCTCGCTGATCGAGGCACGCTCGACGAAACGCTGGTCGTGATCCTGACCGACTTCGGCCGCACGCCGCGCATCAACGCGAACGCCGGCCGCGATCATTATCCGAACGTCTATTCGATCGCCTTCGCCGGTGGAGGCATTCGTGGCGGACAGGTCTACGGCAGCAGTGATAGCAACGCCGCCTTCCCGCTGTCGCAACCCTGCGCTCCGCCCGACGTCCACGCGACCATCTTCAATGCGCTGGGCATCGACCCCAAAGCCGAACTCCGCGACATGCTCAGCCGCCCGTTCCCGATCAGCGACGGCGACGTGCTGCCGCTGTGTTAGTTTGATTTGGACTGCGGCAGCCTGCTGCCGCTTTGGGATTGGCAGCCTGCTGCCGATCGCCTGGTTCGCGAAGTTGCTTCGAGCATGACATCACACCGAGTCGTCCCGCAGCAGGCTGCGGGACGGAAAGCGGCAGCAGGCTGCCGCAGTCCAAATTCTTTCCCGTGACCGGAGTTAATATGAACCACCAAGAGTTCGTTTCAAAACGCGATCGCGTCGTGGCTACGGTCTTGTTGTTGAGTTGGAGTACGTTCATCGCAACGGGCGCGGCGTGTGCTGCCGAGAAGCCGAACGTGCTTTTGATTTGCGTTGATGACCTCAAGCCGGTCATAGGTTGCTACGGCGACAAAACGGTGAAGTCGCCGAACATCGACCGCCTGGCGGCCCGATCGGTGTTGTTCGAGCGAGCGTATTGCAATCAGGCCGTGTGCTCGCCGTCGCGGAACTCGTTGTTGGTCGGGTTGAGGCCGCAGACGCTGGGCATCTATGACCTGGCTACGAACTTTCGCCGCTCGCGACCTGAAGCCGTATCCTTGCCACAGCTATTCAAGCAGCACGGTTGGCGAACCGAAGCGCTCGGGAAAATCTTTCACGTCGGGCATGGCAACACGGAAGACGCGGCCTCGTGGAGCGTGCCGCACTGGAAGGCAAACGTCGTCGCGTACGCGCTGCCGCAGAGCAAAGCGAAGGAAGGGCTGACTCGCGAGGAGGCGCTCTTCGCGAATAAGCCGGCGAAGGACTTGCCGCGCGGAGCGGCTTACGAAGCGGCTGACGTGCCGGACAACACTTATCCCGACGGAGCACTCGCCGACGAAGCGATCCGCCGCTTGCAAGCCGCGAAGCAGAAGTCCGATGAGCCGTTCTTTCTCGCGGTCGGGTTCGTGAAACCGCATCTCCCGTTCGTCTCGCCGAAGAAGTATTGGGATCTGTACGACCGAGACACGTTTCAGCTTGCCAAGCTCCGCACTCCGCCAGCCGGAGCACCCAGCTACGCACCGCAATCTGGTGGCGAGCTGCGGCAATACAGAGGTATTCCGGAAAGCGGTCCACTGGCCGACGATCTGCAACGGACGCTCATTCATGGCTATCACGCCGCGACCAGTTACATGGATGCGCAACTCGGCCGCGTCTTGAATGAGCTGGATCGGCTCGGCCTCGCCCAGAACACGATCATCGTGTTGTGGGGCGATCACGGCTGGCATCTCGGCGATCACGAGATCTGGTGCAAGCACACGAACTACGAACAAGCCACTCACATTCCGTTGCTGGTCGCCGCTCCTGGTGCGAAGTCGGGTGTGAAGACATCGGCACTCGCCGAGACCGTTGATATCTATCCGACGCTTTGCGAGCTCGCGGGAATACAAGCTCCGGCAGGTCTCGATGGCCGAAGCTTTGCCACCACATTGAGAGACCCGGCTCGGCCGACGAAAGACCACACGATTCACGTCTATCCGCGCACCGGCCCGAACAAGACCCCGCTGATGGGCCGAGCCATCCGCACGGCCAGGCATCGACTGGTCGAATGGAATAAGATCGGATCACCTGCGGAGTCCGCCGAGTTGGAGCTTTACGATTACGAGACCGATCCGCTCGAAACCAAGAACCTCGCTGCCGAGCAACCGTCGGTGGTCGCGGAGCTCCGAGCCTTGCTCGCAAAACATCCCGAAGCGAAGCCGCAAGTCACGAGCGCTTCGGCAACAGAGCCGTCGAAAGAAAAACCCAAGCAAGATCGCAGCGCACTGTTCAACTCAAAGGACAAAAACAAGGACGGCAAGTTGACTCGAGAAGAGTTTCTCGCCAACCAGCCCGACCCCGACGAGGCTCCGAAACGTTTTCCACTTTTTGACGAGAATAAAGACGGCGTTTTGAGCCGCGAGGAATTTGTCAGGGCAGGTGGCAAGAATAAGGAGTCAGACCCTTTAGGTGTTCTGAAGCCTGTTGCGGCTGCCCAAGTCGAGTCGGTGCGTCTCGGACCGATCCCCTTCGAGCGGCTTGATGGCGGTGTGATTCGCTTGAGCTTGCCGCTCGCTGCCAGCGACTTCGTCACCGTAGCGACTCAAGCCAACGCACCCGTCCGGAAGGAACTGAGAATCGGCAAACAGCGGGTCGACAAGGTCTTGTTTCTCGGCAACAGCATCACGCTGCACGGTCCCGCTCCGAAGATTGGCTGGACCGGAAACTGGGGCATGGCGGCGAGTGCCGAGGACAAGGACTACGTCCATCTGCTGACAAACCAGATCGCAAAGGCAGCCGGAGGCAAACCGAAAGTGAAGGTCAAAAACATCGCCGACTTCGAGCGACGCCTGACCGAATACAAGCTGGCGGACGAGTTGAAGGAAGAACTCGCGTTCGAGGCCGATGTCGTGATCGTCGCGCTGGGTGAAAATGCTTCGTCGCCGAAAACCGATGAAGCGAAGGCTCAGTTTGAAACGGCATTCGCCAATCTCTTCTCAGAGTTGAAGAAGCACGGTCAGCCGCGGTTCTTCGTCCGCAGCCAATTTTGGCAAGACGCCGACAAGGACCGGCTCATGCGGAAGACCTGCGAAGCAGCGGGGGGCACGTTTGTCGACATCAGCAAGCTCGGCACCGACGAGGCGAATTACGCCCGTTCGGAACGAAAGATCGAACATGCCGGAGTCGCCGGCCACCCTGGCGACAACGGAATGCAAGTTCTCGCCGATGCACTGTGGAACGCGATCCAAAAATGAAGCTGCCGTTCATTCAGTCGTCTGCCCCGCATTTACCTGTCTTTGGGATAGATGGCCGGCGAAGTGGGGATCGGCACATCTTAGAAAGACACCCTCGATGAAATACTGGTTTGCTCTGACCGTTGGACTGTTGGCGTTTCAAGATCGAATTGCGACGGCGGAAGAGAAGCCGCTGACACTGGCGAAGGACGGTAAGACGGCATTCGTCGTCGTCACTGCGGTTGAACCAACGATCGAAGAACAGACCGCAGCGACATGGCTCGCGGAGACGTTGGAGCAAGTCGCTGGCGTGAAGTTTCCGATTCGCGCGACGGGTATGACCGACGCGAACGAACTTCGCGTGCGATTCGATAAAGCGATGAAGCCAGAAGAATGGCGAATCCAAACGGTCGGCGAGTCGCTGCTGCTGACCGGCGGCAAGCCGCGCGGGGCGATTTATGCCGTGTGCGAGTTTCTTGAGACGCACGTCGGAGTCGAGCGGCTCGATCCATTCACCGAGTTCGTGCCGAAGCAGCCGACGTTAATGATCCCGGTGCTCAACCGGCGCGGGCGGCCGGCGTTTCCGAACCGGTTTGTCTTCACCGGCTGGCCGTATCAGAACTCGCTGCCGCGCGGGGTGAACGGCGATCGCTGGCGTGTCTGGAACAAGGAGCACATTTACGCCGGGCCGGTGAACGGCGACTACCCGCGAGCGGTGCCAGATGGCGTTCACACGTTCGGGCATTTCATTTCGGCGAAAGAGTTCGCGGCGGAACATCCCGAATACTTTTCGATGGACGCCGCCGGCAAACGCATGACCGACGACATGGGCAACAAGCAGTTGTGGATTCAGTTGTGCGTGACGAACCCGGACGTCCGCCGCACCACGCTCGAACGGGCGAAGCAGATGCTGCGAGACGACGACGTCGAAGCGAAGAAGACCGGTCGCGCATCGGCACGGATGGTCGTGCTCTCGCAGAACGACAACACCTCGAACTTGTGCCTGTGCCCGAACTGTAAGGCGATCAGCGACCGAGAAGGCTCCGAGAGCGGGGCGTTGTTGGACTACGTCAATCATGTCGCACGCGGACTGAAAGAAGAATTTCCCGACGTGACCGTGCAGACTGAGGCTTACAACTTCACGCTCGCGCCGCCGAAGACGATCCGGCCGGAGCCGAACGTGATGATCCGGTACTGCGACAACTACGGCCTGTCGGACATGACTCGGCCGCTGACCGATCCGCGCAATGCCGAGCGGCTTGCGCTGTTGGACGGCTGGGCCAAATCGGCGCAGCAGCTCGGCATCTGGGACTACTGGCGGACGTTCGATCCGCACCCGCCGGGGCTGTTCGCGCCGTCGTCGAACGTCCGAGCGATGCAACGCGACATTCAGCTCTTTCGCGAGCGGAACGTGAAGTATGTCACGATCGAAAATGAGGACTTCATGGGCGCGGGCTTGAATGACAGTCCGCAATCGAACGACTTGCAGAGCTTTATGCCGCTGCGATGTTGGCTGGGAATCAAGCTGCTCGACAATCCCGATCGCGATGTGAACGCGCTGCTCGACACGTTCTGTAAGGGCTACTACGGAGCCGCCGTCAAGCCGATGCGCGAGCTGCTGGAAGTCCTCGAAGAGCGGCAGGCGAAGATTGAAGCGAACTCGTCGAACATGCGGAGGCATGTGTGGCTGGAGGCGTTGTGCGATTCGAAGTTCTTCGCGGATGCGTACCGCTGTCTCGATGCCGCCGCACTGGCGACGAAGGACGATGCCGCCTCGCTGATTCACGTCCGCCGCGAACGAATCATCGTCGATGCGTCATTCCTGTGGATCGAAGCGAGTGTGCGACGGCAGGCCGGCACATCGACCTCGTTTCCGTCGCGAGCTGACGTGCTGCAACGGCATCGCGCCGATTGGACGGCGTATGTCGCCTCGGTCTTCGATGAGGCCGGGCAAAAGACGATCGCGCCGCTGATCGAGCCTGGTCTGCAACTGCTGGAGAAACTTCAAACCGCCGATACCGACTCAGCCCGCATCGTAATCGCCACGACCGAAGCGGCGATCACGCATGACGGCAAGCTCGACGAGCCGCTCTGGCAACAGGCTCGATCGCTGCGTTTGCTGCCGCGCGATCCGAGTGCAATGAATGATGACCAATCGAAGTTTCGTTTCGCTTGGACTCCGGAGGCACTCTTTGTCGGCATCGAACAACCGCTCGACAAAGCCGCCGCGAGCTACGACGTGTCGCTGATGACTCTCGATCGCAAAGGAGTGCAAGTCGAGCTGTTCGCTCAACCGTCTGGCAGCGTGAGCGCGTATTTCTACTCCTATCTGCCGACGGGCATGATCGCCGTGCCGAATCGCAAGAGCCTCAGCAAGTTCGTCGCCGCGAAGACCGAGACACACGCGGCCGCCGAATTCCGCATCCCCTGGACAGACCTGCCGACCGAGGCAAAGTCCGGCGATGAGTTGTTGCTCAACATCGCGACCTATCTAAAGCTCGACTCGAAGACGCCGAGTCACGTTTCGAGTCCGTGGCTGATCGGCACGTAATCCTTCACGGCCCGGAGAGAAGTGAGGGAGCTGATTGGTTGGCGAAGAGTGCTTGGACGGCGGTGGTGAGGAACTGGAAGACGTTGCGGGATTGTTGGCGACAGGTTTCGATCACCGTCAGCAATGTTTCCACGA
>SXKJ01000118.1 GCA_005778115.1 Planctomyces sp.
CCATCCCCCCAACCCTGATAAAAAACCTCTCGGAGATCCCAAACTCAGCCAGCTCTCTCCGCAAGAAAAGAAGCAACTCACCAACTTCACGAATGAAAACATCGCCGCTTAAAAATTCTTCACGGCGTTGCCCAACGGGGCGTGACTCACGAATCGTGAAAGCGAGTTTCGCCCCGTTGGTGCTGATGAACAGCGGCTGATCGTGAGAATCAGTCGGCTTCAGCGAGCCGTACTCTTTCGAACCGAAACGAGAACAGTTCCGCATTCTTCAGTATGAAGCGAATACGGATCGCCTTCCCGGACAGTTGGCTCACGTCGCTTGTGGTGCCCCAGAACGCTTTCATGGCCAGTTGATCGCCCTCAACTCGACAAGCAGCGGTGGTGAAGGGAGCGATCGGCTGACCATCCGCATCTTGCAGTTCGACCTGAATTGCGCCGCTTTGCGCCGTGCGATAATTGAGCACCAGCGACTGACCGGTAAACGTCAGCGGTCGTGTGATTGCTTCGCCTTCGCCGCCCAGCGCACTCAATGCGACGAGTCCATCGGGGCGGTAGGCGAATCGCCGAATGCGGCTGGCGGGGCCGGTGTAGTACGCTTCTTTCGCGTAGACCGACCACTCTTTGGTCTGGCCAGGAAGTTGAACGACGCCCCAGGCCATGTAGTTGCTGCGGTTGCCTCGGCGGTCTTCGGGAGCGGATTCGGGGATCACGGCGTCGGCGTAACGTCGGAAAGATTGACCGCCGCGGCTAACCATGAAGGTCGGCTCGGTTTGTTGGGTCTTCGGCTGAAAGCGTGTCGGGAAACCGATCAGAATGTGCGGCGCTCCGGGATAGTTGCGGATGGTGTTCGTGTAGAGATGCTCGGTCGCGCCGACTTGCGGGTAGTCGAGCCAGACCGGGACGGTCCACGTCAAAAAATCATCCGAGGTGCCGGTCATGATGTCGCGGACGACTCGGAACGCGCGGTGGTACTCGCGGTACTTGCCGAGATGCGGATCCCAAAAGGCGAGATTCTGCGAATCGAAGGCTCCTTTGGTGATGACCGGCTTGTCGGACATCGGTTGCCAGTGCAGGCCATCGGCGGACTTGAGCGGGATCAATCCTCCCTTCACGGCGGTCACGGCTTTGTATCGAGCATCCGGTGAGCACTTCGGATTCGTGTCCTTGAACGGCGTGAAGCAGTGGCCTCCGGGGCCGTCCCAGACGATGTTGTTGGCCTTCGAGCCGTCGAATTCAAAGATTCCGAGTTCTGGCTTAGTGAAGTGAATGCCGTCGGTGCTCTCGGCGCAGCAGGCGACCTCGCGGTGCGTTCCTTTCTTGGTCTGCTCGTCGTAGTGCGAGCCTCGGTAATAAACGCGGAACTTGTCGCCGTCTTGCAGGACGGTGTAGTACGCGCTGGTGTTTCCCTCCCACGGCTTGTCAGCGACGAGCACGACTTCTTTCGGTTCGGGGCGCTGCACTTTCAGAGTCACGGCATCGCTCAACCGGTCAATGAGATGTTCGTCGACAAACGGCTCCATGCGCGATCCGATTGCTTCAGCCGCCAGCGGCAGCTTGAGCTTCGCGAGATAAATGGCCGACTTCCCTTCGTGCGACGAGTAGTAACTCATCCACATCAAACCGTTGCGCCAGACGAGTCCGGGGTAACTGGTGTCTCCGCCGCTGGTCAGCGTGAGCGCCGGATCGTAAGCACCCTCGCGTGTCATTTTCGCCAAGATCGTTTTCGCTCCGCCCGGATAACCGCGACCGGCCGCCCACAGTGCGCCGTCCGGAAGACGAATGAAATTCGGGCCGCCGAAGCGATGCGCGGTCTCCTTCCAGGTCCACTCTTTGTACGGAGCCTGACTGCGGCCGATCCAACCGAACGTGTTGCCGCCTTCACGCCGTACCAGCGCGAGCATTTCGCCATCTGGCATCACTCGCAACGTGGTCTCGTTGGGATGGCCGGGCACATCCAGATGTGTGACGAGGTCGTACTTCACTCCGTCATTGCTGACGACGAGTTTCAATTTCCAATCGGCCGCACCCGGCTCGGCTTTGCCGGACTTCGCGGCCTCTTGAGCAGCCGGGGTCGTGCGAGCTGCAGCGTTGTACGAGATGCCGTAGGCTTTGCCGCCATGCCAGGTGACTCGCCAGAGCCACTCGCCCTCGGTGAGCACTCGCTGTGGAGCGGTCCATTCGCGTGCGTCTTTCGAGAACGAGACTCGCGGCTGCCGGCCGAGCAATGTCTTGCCCTCATACACCGAACCTCCCGCCGTGAGCATCAGCCGGTCGTCGGGAGTGATCGACAACTTTGGGTCGCGCAGATCAATCCCTTTCTCGGCCACGAGGGCGACCGATTCCCAGCTCTCGCCGTCTTGAGATTCGAGCACTCGCAGCTTTCCATCACCACCGACGTGCGCGTCGGCTTCGCGGAAGGTGACGTACCACTTGTCTCGCCAACGAATCAGATCGGTGAAGGCGTTGTGCTTTCCCGCGTCCCAGATCTTTTGGTGCGAGACCACCTCTGGCTCAGCAGCTTGTGCCGCTGGTTGAACGAACGAGAAGACGATCAAGGCCAGAAAATTCAGGCGTGACATGCGATGGCTCCTATTCCAGAAACACAGTTTCGCGGTCTCCGGAGGAAAACGAAATCAGACAGACGATCGTCTCCGAACCGGTGTTGCTCAGGTTGTGCCGGACTCCGGCGGGGATGCGAATCACCGCACCGCGATGTAGCTCCAGCATCTCGTCGTCGAAGCTGTGCTGCCCCGTGCCTTCAAGCATGAACAAGACCTCTTCGCAGTTGGGATGAAAATGCCGTGGGTTGCGCTTTCCGGCCCAGATGTGGCAGAGTCCCAGCGTTTGTGCCGCTCCGGGTGAGAGCTTCGCGTTGCAGAGCCACTTGAGGGTGCCCCACTCGAATGTCTCATCGGGAAGTTGCTTGCTGTCGATGACGACGGCTTTCTGGTCGGCCATTGCATTTCCTTCGATTGTGGCACGACGCTCCGCGTCGTGAGTTGCGACGCAGAGCGTCGCACCACACTACGCGTCGGGCGAGTGTCGGCTAATGACAACTCGCAGCTATACTACCGCCGCGAACCGACGAACGAATCCCACAGCGACTCCTTGAAACTGCGGAGACATGATGCCAGCCAGTGATCGAAAACCGACAAACCTACAACAACTGCGTGAGAGTGGCTGGGTCTCGAAGAGTGTCAAGCAGGAGATTCGAGACAACTTCCTGCGGATGTTGGCGGCGGGAGAAGAACTCTTTCCGGGAATGGTCGGCTATGAGAGCACCGTCATTCCCGAAACGAACATCGCGATCATTGCCGGACACGACATGCTGTTCCTCGGCGAGAAAGGGCAGGGCAAGAGCCGGTTGATGCGCACGCTGGTCCGGTTTCTCGACGACGAGATTCCCTACATCGTGCATCCGGAGGCCCCGGTGCATGACGACCCTTATCGTCCAATCACGAGCGTCTGCCGTGAACTGGTCGCGTCCGTTCCACCGAGTGAAGTCCCCATCGCGTGGTGGCCGCGTGCCGACCGGTATGTTGAGCGGCTCGCGCCCGGCACCAAGTTCGCCGACATCATCGGCGAGATCGACCCGGCCAAGCTGGCGGGCGGAGTCAGCATGTCGGCCGAGGCGGCTCTGCACTTCGGATTGATCCCGCGCATGCACCGCGGCATCTTTGCGATGAACGAGCTGCCGGAGTTGGATGAACTCGTGCAAGTTGGGCTGTTCAACATCCTCGAAGAGCGCGACGTGCAGATTCGCGGTTATCCCGTGCGGTTCGACATTGATGTGCTGATTTTGTTCTCGGCGAACCCGGCCACATATAACCGCAGCGGCAAGGTCATCCCGCAGCTCAAGGACCGCATCGGTTCGGTGGTTCACACGCACTATCCGAAGGAGCGCGATCAGGGAATCGAGATTCTCGAACAAGAAGCGGCGATCGATCTCGGCGAACCGTTCCCGGTGATCGTGCCGCGATTTATGAAAGAAATCATCGAAGAGTTGAGCATCGCTGCTCGCAAATCGAAATACATCGACCAGGCATCCGGCGTGAGCGCTCGGTTCAGCATTTCCAACTATCGGACGATGATTGCGAGTGCTCGCCAGCGCGGGGCACGTCTCGGCGAACGTCCGGCCGTGCCGCGCATCAGCGATCTCGGCCATTTGTATTCGTCATCGCTCGGTAAGCTGGAGCTAGATTTGATGGGGAGCCATCAGATGTCCGAACGCCAGATCCTCGACGCGCTCCTGGCCGAAGCGATCCACACCGTATTCAACGAATACGTCGCTGAGCATGGCCTGGAAGAGATCGCCAAGATCTTTGCCGAGGGGGTGAAGATCGAAGTCGGCGACTTGCTGCCGTCGTCGTACTACGCCGAACGATTGAAACGCGTCCCACCCGCCTGGGACAAAGCATTCGAGGTCAATGCCTCGACCGATCCTGCCGTGCGCGCTTCGTGCGTCGAGTTCATCCTGGCCGGACTGTACGCGACGGACCGCGTCTCACGGTCTCAGGCTCACGGCAGTATTCGGTATGAATTCTGAATCTCAACCGCGGACGCTCAACCCCAGAAGCGTTCGCCGTGCCAGTTGTGAGTCGGCGTGGTTTCGACTTCGACGTCGCCTTCCACTTGGCAGCGACACGAGAGTCTGAGCTTTTTCTCGTTGCCAATCCGCCAGAAGAACAGCAGCGGTCCAGCGAGGATGCGGAAGCGTTCCCACAAGCCGGGCCGGCTGACGTTGTCTTCGCCCTTGGTGATCAGCACGTTGCAACTGCCGCAGTGACCAAAGCCCATGCAGTTGAACGGGAAATTCTTGTGGAAGCCCCAGTAAACCTGGACTCCATTTTCCAACGCCGCCTTGCGGAGATTGGTGCCGGGGGCAACTTCAATTGTCTTCTTCTCTTTGACGAAGGTGATTTTGGCCATGATGCGTCGGAGTTCGAGGTTGATGGAGATCGTGAACGGGGCGGAATGATACGAGTCACCGTCGCGAGTGGCAAACGCGCCGGCGCACGATAGATTGCGAGAGAACGTATGGTGCGGCCAGCCGTCGGTCGCATGACGCGAAACATCCCGAATCACCGGCGGCTAACGCCGTGCCGCCCACGGATTCTTGTCGGCCTGCGGAGAGAGAGAGAGAGTCCGATGTCCTGGCGAGTGCTGCTGACTGATCGAGCCTGGCCGGACAGTTCCGTTGAGCAACGCGAACTGGCGGCCGTCGGTGTCGAGTTGATCGAAGCTCCGGATGGGTCCGAGCCGACGTTGATGAAGCTGGCCGCCGACGTCGATGCGATCATGACCTGCTGGGCACCGGTGACAGAGGCGGTCGTGCGCTCAGCGGTGAAGTGCCGGCACATTGCGCGGATGGGCATCGGCTTGGACAACATTGCGGTGGCGGAGGCAACGGAACGGCAGATGCGAGTCACGAACGTGCCCGACTACTGCGTCGAGGAAGTGGCCGATCACGCGCTGGCATTGTTGCTGGCGTGTGCCCGGAAAGTCGCGTTCTTTCATCAACTGACGAAAGCGGGCGAGTATCGCCTGCAGGCCGGCGGTCCATTGCGGCGTCTGGGCGGCGCGGTGCTGGGGATCGTCGGCATGGGTCGCATTGCGCGGGCGGTTGCCGAGCGGGCGCGTGCGTTTGGCTTCGAGATCATCGGCTGGACGCGATCGGGCAACGATCACGGCAGCGGCGTCCGGATGGTCGAACTGCCGGAGTTGTTGCGAGAGAGTGACTTCGTGTCGCTCAATGTGCCGCTCACACCGGAGACGCGGCATTTGCTTAAACGCGAATCGCTGGCGCTGATGAAGTCGACCGCGTTCGTCATCAACACCTCGCGAGGCGGGCTGATTGATCACGCGGCATTGCGGGAGTCGTTGCAGTCGAAGCGGATTGCCGGAGCGGCGCTCGATGTCTTCGGCCTGGAGCCGCCCGACTTATCGCAGCCGTTGTTTCGAGACGAGCGAGTAATCGTCACACCGCATTCGGCGTTCATGTCGCTCGAGTCGCTTCACGAGTTGCGAGTCCGGGCCGCTCGGCAGGTGGTCATGACGCTGGCCGGACAAATCCCCGAGAACGTGGTCAATCCGCAGATTGATGAGAATCGCTAGGACCGTCACGACCTGACCACCTTTGCCGAGCGTTGCGGTTGCCCGCGACATCGAACCTCAAGTCTCTGACCTAACCTTGGGCGTTCCATCACTCGCGCTGCGGATGAGTTTCCGAGTGTTCCCCGATTGTGGTTAAAGACCGATTTCATGTCGCTTCCCGCCGACACCGCATCACGAGTTACTGCTGGTAATGCCAGCGCAGCCTCGGACGCTCTGCAACCTGTGGTCCCGAAGAGTGGCGTCGGTTTGAAAAGCGTAGTTGCTGACGAGCTGCTTTCCAGGGCCTACGAGAAGCGCATTCATACGCTGCAAGATTCGCTCAAAGAGCGCGATCAAATCGTGCAGATGCTGACGCAGCGACTTGAACAAGCGGCCGATCAATTGGACCGCGTGCAGCGTTCGGGTGGCGGGCGCGGCGGAGCCACCGCCGGCGGCATCCCGCCGGAGTTGATCGAGAATCAGCAAACTCTGGCCGGGCAGATGACGCAACTGCTCAGCCAATGGGAAGAGCTGCAAGCGGCCGAGATGCTCAGTCGCATCGAGTCGCGGCTCAACGACCTGCATGACCTCGTCGCATCGGGCGCGGCAGATCCCGCGCGAGTCAATGCGACCGGGTCGATACCAGCACAAGACGAACCCGACAGGGAACCTCAACGGTCTGAGGTTAAGTCCGACGGGTCGGTTCGCTCTGGCGTTGTTGTCGACAAACCGGCCTCGGTTGGCTGGGAAGCGATCAAAGCCGCGATTATGGCGGGTGAGAATGTCGACTTGGAGACCGCCAGTCATTCCGTTCCACAACACGTTGCGGCCGACGAGAGTGTGGCCCCCGAATTCGTCGCTTCCGAGCGATCGGATTCGCCGACGTTTTCCGAGCCACCACTTCCCGTCGATTTCGACAGTGCCGATCACCAACAACTCTGCGATGCGATCCGCGACCGCGATGAATTCATTTCGCTATTGCTGCGCCGGCTCAGCTCACCCGACGCGAACACCAAGTTTCCCGATTGGGAGCAACTCAACCGCGTTCCCGAAGACTTGCAGCACGAATTGCTGAGCCTGCGTGACCGCCTGCAAGACAAGCTGCGCGTGGCGGAAGTCGATCTGTCACTGCAACGAGCCAAGCTGGCACGTGAAGAGGCCCGCCTGACAATCAAAGCGAATCAACTTGCGATGCAGATGAAGAAGCTTGGTCTTGCTCCCGATGAACCCAGCCCCAATGCGGGCGGTATACGCGAAGGTTCAGGGGCCGCACAAAGCCGCCGCTGGCTGCAATTCCTGCAACGCTCTGACGGGAAATGAACGCAGCTTGCGCGTTCTGGCGAGCGGGGCGGCGTCAGCCCCCCCGGTCCTGTGGCAAATGCACCGAGGGGCTGACGCC
>SXKJ01000119.1 GCA_005778115.1 Planctomyces sp.
CGGTCTCTTCGCCGCATTACCGGGGGGCTGACGCCGCCCCGCTCGCCAATGGCATCTGCGCGATGACTTTCTCCAACTCCGCAATCCGCGCTTTCAATCGACTCACTTCATCCTCGATGACATACCCCAATCGCTGTCCGACCGACAGCTTTGGCTGGGTCAAATCACCGTCACCCCACGCGACTTCGCTCAGCCAGATCAACCCGTCTCCCGTTTGCACGAGCGATCCCAGCTGAGCATCGCTCAAGAGGACTCGGCCGATGACGCCACGAAATGGTGTGACCGGATCAATCTCCGCTCGCCAGACCAGCAGCTTACGGTCTTTGAGGTACGAGTACGCTCCGGGATGCGGTCGTCCTGCCGCTCGGATCAAAGCGTGAATCTCAACTGCCGACTTCGACCAGTCGATCCAACCATCTTCGGGAGCACGCTTGCCGTGATACGTCGCGAGCGAGTCGTCTTGTGGCTGCGGATTCCACTCGCCGGTCAGCAGTTTCGGCAGCCAGCGGTCTAACGCCCGGTCGATGGCTTGTTCGAGCGAGGCGGTGACTTGTTCGGCACCATCGGTTGGCGAAACGTCGAATGGTTCTTGAACGAGGATCGGGCCGCTGTCGGTCCCCGCATCCATCACGAAAAAGTTCGCCGCGCCGGGAGTCCCGTCCAACACCAGCCACGCGACCGGAGCACGCCCACGTCCACGCGGCAGCAACGTCGGATGAAAGCCGACACAGGCCAGTTTCGGCACCGACAACAAATCCGATTTCACGAGCTGTGACAGCCCCACCACAAACAACAAATCCGGCTTCCACTCGCGCACCTGAGCGACAATCTCCGGCGTGTTGATGTTCTGAAACCCAACGCAAGGCACGTTCGCTTCCGCCGCGACATCGTTCAACCGAGCAAATCCGCTGATCGCCGCCGGATCATCGGGAGCGAGTTCGAGCACTCCGACCACATTCGCCCGATGGCGCAACAGCGCCTGCAACGTCAGACGGCTACTGCCGACGCTCCCAGCCAGGACGATGCGAATCGTTGATGCGGGCAAAGCTCAAAGTCCTTGATAGGAACGGAAGAGTGTCCGGCCGAAAGCCGAGAGCCGATGGCCGTCAGCCGTTATTACAAAACTTTTAAGTTGAGATAACGGCGATCGGCTTTCGGCAATCGGCGGTCGGCCGGGTCAAGCGGCTTTGAGTGAAGAGTGCCGTAGTAGTTCACTCGTAAGCTGCTCGAAGCGGCGGTAGTCGCTCAGTCCGGGTGAGTAATGCAGTTGGCTCGGTCCTAGTGGAGTTAGTGTTGGTGAGGCTCGGAAGTTGGCTCGGTTGTCGTGAATCCAATCCAGAATCAGCTTCGCACCGGCGACGCTCGATTTCGCAAGCAGCGTCAGCAAGTTGTCGATCGCCGGATCGAACGCGAAGCGGCCTTGTTTCACGATCGCGCCGGTGTCAATTCCCTTGTCGACGAAGTGCAGCGTCACGCCGACGTTGTCGAAGTCGCGATTCAGGACCGCCCAGAACTGACCGTGAGCTCCGCGATACATCGGCGTGATCCCCGCGTGCAGATTCACGAAGCAAGGTGCGGCGGCAAGGACCGGCTCCTTGATGATGCTCGTGCCGAGCACGACGACGAGTTCCGGTTCTGTCTTCCGCAACAGGTCGATGACTGCCGGATCGTTGATGGATTCCACACACAGCGTTTCACATTCAGAATGAAAGTCAGAGGCCGCACGGACCTCGCGGTATTCGGAGCAAGCCAACGCCTTCCCTTTGAGTTTCAGCTTCGTGTACGCGCCGAGCAGCAACCGGTCGAGCCAATAACCGCGACGCAGCTTCTTGCCTCGTCGAAAGACAGCGCGCAAAACCTCGCGACGCGGACGTTGCTGCTTCACAACGGCGACGAGATCGACCTCGGCGGCGATTCGACTGAAGACGTATTGCGAGCCGGCTGATGGACCCATCAGCACGGCGACGCGCGGAAATTGTAGCCGGCACACTCCGTGTGCCGAGTGGCCGTCGGCACACGGAGTGTGCCGGCTACTTTCACGCGGCCCAGTGCAGGTTTCGGCCGGCGGACAGGTCATGAGCGATTTCCTCCATCGTCTTGATTTCGATCTCACCGGCGTCACGCATTCGAGCAGCCGCGATGCAGATTTGCTCGAACGCCGCGAGTTGCTCCGGCACGTCCGGCAAGAAGTTGTGCGGGTGAGTGTAGAGGCTGAAGATGCGACCCAGCCGCGCGGCCTTCTGCATCCCTTTGGTCGCCCGTTGCACCTGCGACTCGCGCGGGACGAACTTTGACAAGCCAGTGCAGCCGGGAAAGAACATGCTGTGTGGCAGCTCCCACAGTCCTTCGACGCGCCGTGCCTTGCCGAGCGGCGGGCAGATGACGAGCGACTCGTCCAAGAAGCGGAGCACGCGCACCAAATTGTACGTCAGCCGATGGAGCAGCCGATTCTTGATCGGATTCGCGGCCGTCCCGAGCAGAAACCACTCCGAGTTCGGCCCTCGAAAGCAGGTGTGTCCCGTCTCGCGGAGCACATCGAGATGTCCGACCTTGTTGCGCGGAAAGACGAGCGAACGGACCTCGCGGCCCCAGCGTTGAGCGACTTCGCGACAGGTATCAAACTCCGCGCGCGCCACTTCGCGCGTGCAGGCGTCTTCGCCGATGACGACGTGCGAGAAGGTGTGGCTCGCGAGTTCTTGATGCACCGGGCAGTTGACGATGGCCTCAACTAACTCAGGAGCGTAGTACCGCAGACCACGCGGTTCGGTCATCGACGGGATGCCGTCGTACCAATCTCCCGTGAACCAATCGGGCCGCGGCGCGGGAAGCTGTTTCGGGAAGCGACCGCTGGGACAGTCCTCTGGTTTGAGCATCAATTGTCCGACCGTCGCCCACGTCGCGGAGATTCGATGCCTCGCGAAACTCTCCAACAACCCGCGCACCACTTCGCGAACACGCTCAACCCCTTGAGCATGATTGAGGTCGCGTGCGTTACGGCGCGTCCCCCAAGCCATCTCGAAATCGAAGCTGATCGAAAGGACGCCGCAAGCCATGAGAGACAATTCCCGGTTATGCGAAAGGGGCGGGAATGTCGGACGAGTGGCGGAATAGTGTCAAGATGAGTCACCCAGCCCAAGACGTCCCGAGGCGGCACTCCTTCGCGTTCTCCGCGACCTTCTGTTCAAGACCAAGCCGGCCTGATCTTTCAAAAGCATTTTGAACAGAAGTGCGTGAAGAGAATGTGCGAGGACGCTTTACTCGTGCCAGGGTTCCAAGCCGCAAACGCCACGGACATTCACGCCGAGGCCTCCGGGTGCAGCTCTTGTTGCCTCAGTTCAGCCAGTCGAGTTGGTCCTCCGCAGTGCGCTAAGTATTGGCCAAAGTCGGCGCAGCCAAAGAGGTATTTGTCGAGGAAGTCTCGATGTGTCGTCGTGTCTTCTTCGACTGTCAGCCATTGCCGCAAGTGGACTTCGTCGGAGTAGTACTCGTAGGGCATGTTCCCCGGATAACTGCCGAACGGCACTTCGCAGACGGCATCGACGCAGAAGAACGGGATCGCGGTTGTGGTGGGATCGCGGCGGATCTCGTCGTTGGAGATCAGGCGTTCGCAGCTCAGGATGGCATGTTTCGCGGCGCGAGCGACTGCAATGTCGGCGACGGACGTGCCGCGAATGCGGGCGTTGCCGAAGCAGTCCGCTTCGTGAACGTGAATGATCGCCACGTCCGGCCAGAGTGCGGGGATCGCAACGTATTCCGCATTCGTGAACGGGCAGGTGATCGGCTTCGCCGCGCTGTGTTGGAAGGTGTCGGTGCCAGCCATGCTGCGGGCAGGTAGAAACGACACCCCCATCGCCGCCGCTTGGAATCGCACCGCGAGTGCGTAGTTGGACCACTCGCAGAGTTCGACTTCTCCGCTCTCGACGACGCGCCGCGCGTGAGGGGATAAGCCGCGAGCTTCCAGGCCAACGATGTAGGCGGCATCGACTTGCTTTAAAAGCTGACCGCGTCCCGTGAGGTTCCCGGCGGCGAGAATCTGAAAGTCGTGCGTCGCCGTGTGTCCCGCGAAGCCGAGGTTCTGTTTTTTCTGCCGCACGATTTCATGCAGCAGCGCGGTCGCGATGCGATCCGCTCCGAAGCCGCCGGACGCCAGGTAATCGCCGTCGTGGACGAACTGCCGCACGGCTTCCGGCACCGACATGACTTTGTCGATCAACCGCTTCGGCTTGCTGCGGAAGAATGCGCGAGCAGCATCCGGATCGGGATTCGTAAAGAGCGGTGCGTGTCCCACGTGCGTCGTCTCCTGCTTGTAGTGACCCGATTCATCGAGTCGGGATCACAGATTCGACCCCATCAATGGGGTCACTACAAGCGCGGCGAGCGTCGTCTTATCGGCTTTGGCGCACCTTCGTAGCTGGACTCGCCAGAGTTCAGCCACGTCAGACCGGAATTCTGACGAATTCCGCTACAGGGTGCGTCGTCTTAGTTCCCGCCGAAGATGACGAGGGCCTCTTCGTGGATCAGCGGCTTCTTGAACTGCTCGGATTGCAGTTCGACTTGCAGCTTCGAGTCCCCCGCGTTGATCGCCTTGAGCGTCAGGTCGAAGTGGACGTTACCCTGGCCGCCGATTTCGTTGATCGGTTCGAAGATGATCTCACGGCCGCTGGTCGTGTGACTGGCGGGGCCGCGGACGGAGACGAATTGGAGTTCGGCCGGCAGGATGACTCGGACGGCGACGTTGGACGCGGCTCCCGATCCCTTGTTGCGGATTACCATGCGGGTCGTGAATTGCTCACCCTTCGAGTACGCCTCGGCCTTTTCGGCGAATTCGATCTTGAGGTCCGACGTGCCGATCGCTTTGAACTGGTAATCGGTCGCGGCTCCCTTGCGGCTGTTCTCGGTGATTTGCACCGAGCCGGCGTGATTGCCGATCGCCTTCGGGACGACTTTGATCTTGAGGGCCACCGTTTGGTTCGGGTCGAGATGCGGGACGTGCCACGTGACCGTCCGCTGCTTCGGATCGATTTTTCCTCCGTCAGACGCGGAGACGAATTCAACGGTACTCGGCAGCGATTCAACGACAACCGTGTTGTTGGTCGGGTTGAGCGAGTTGTTCGTCAGGCGGTTCTCAAATTCGATCGGGCGTCCGACGAACCAGTTGGTTTGACCGTGTCGCGAGAGGCCGACGATTTGGCCGATGACGTTGATCTCGACTTGTTGCTCGGCGGCGGTCGCTCCGTCAGTCGTAATGGTGGCGCGATTCACTGCTTTGCCGGGACGCAACGCAGTCAGCGGCAGTTGGATGGTCTGCGTCTTACCGGCTGGGATCGTGCCGACTTCGTATTCGAGGTCGCGCTCCGTGACATCCGCCAGCTTGAGGTTTTCGGGGATGACGTTTCGCAGCACGACACGGCTGGCATCGACGCTGCCGTTGTTCGAGATTTGGAAGTTGAGCGTCACGTTCTCGTTGACTCGTGCCTGCGGAGCGGCGGTCAGCTTCAGGCTGAGCTTGGGGGACGCAATCGTCGTGCGCGAAGCGACTTCGGCGGAGAAGTTCACCGTCGCGATGCTGCCGACTTGGCCCTCGGCGACCGGCACGACTTTGACTTGAATCTCTTTCTGCTCGCCCGGCTTGACCGTCCCCAGTCGCCAGATCAGCTTCTTGCCGGTCAGTTCCGCACGCGGGATTGTGCCGGAGAGTTTGGTCCCCATCGGAACTTGATCTTCGACGACGACCGCGTTGGCCGTGCTCTCGCCGATGTTGCGAATCACGATCGTGTAGACCATCGGTTGATTGAGCGTCGCGTTGGGGGGCGCGATTTTCTCGATCTTCAATTCCGGTCGTTGCGGTCCGCGCGGTGCGTCGGCTCGAACAGTGCCGTCGCCGGTGAAGGACTCTGGATTGACCTCGACCGGCGCGGCGGTCGTCGTCTTCAGACGATTCGGAGGCGTTGTTTCATTGGTGGTCTTGTGCCGCGCCTTGATCGGCTCGGCCAATGGCATGTCGCCATCTTCGGGCAACTCCAATTCAAGCGGCACGTCTTCAGCCGGCGGGACTGGCGGATCGGGCAGCCGTGCCTTGCCGTTGATCGACTTGGGCGGATTGTCGGCGAAGAGGTTTTCGTCGTCATCCAGCGGCGACTTCTTCTTTGGCGCGACGGGGATTGGCTTCTCGTCAAAGCTCGGCTCGTCGAGATCGAGCGAGATGCCGCGCGGCTCTTTCGTACCGGCGGTGAGTGTGATCGGTTCTTGCTCCACGACGGAGGTTTGTTCGTTCTTGCTCGGTGGATTACTCGAGGTCAGCCGTTCGATATCAAATAACACGGCGTCTGGCGTGTCTTCGAGCGTTCCGTAGGTGACGGGCAACTCCGCTGCGTCCTCGGCGATGAGGCGAGCCTCTTCAAGCTGACCTGCGTCGATCAGCTTGCGTGCCTGCTGGACTGCTTTCTGAGCTTGCTTCTTGGCGTTTTTGGGAATCGGGATCGGCTTGGGTTCTTCGTCGAACACGGGCAGCTCGGCCGGTGCGAGATTCTTGTTTTGGTTGTCCGCCGGAGTCACATCGGTCGCGGTCTCGTTGGGGAATTCTTCCAGCGAAAGCTCCGCTCGCGGTGCGCGATTGCGGAGCGGGACCGACGTCGGTTCGGTTTGATTCGACGAGACCTCGTCCTCTAAAGCGCCAAAGGAGTCTCGCGAGGCGGACGTGCGATTGATTGCCTTCTTCCGCGGCGGATTGTCGAAGTCGAATTCCTCTTCAAGCGTAGTCGCGCGGCTCGGCCGAGTGCGCGACGGTGACGGCTCGGTGTTCCCTTCCGGGAGTTCGTTCAAGGCGAACTTCGATCCCGGACCATCTAAATCTTCGAGCGGCTTGAATTCATCCAGGCTGTTTTTTTTCTCGGTCTTCACCGTGCTCTGGGGAGTCATGCTCCGCTGAAACTGCATCAGTCCCAGCAAGCCCAAACCAACGCACCCCGCCAACGCCGTCATCTTCCAAATCGAATTGCCGCTTTGCATGGGATTCCCTTCCCCCGAAACGTGGAGCAGGTTTCCAACCCGCTCATGAACTCAGGACAGATTCCAAATCTGCCCCACGGAATTCAGCCACTCCTGGCAAACGCGGCGTTACATAGCAGATGGGCGAAAATGGGAAAAGACGAGTTCCAGGGATTCAGGGGCGGGCACACGACGCACATTGCGCGGTGGCGGTCGCAGCTTGAGAGTGGCTCGCGCGCGGCGTAGCATCCGAGCCATCTCGCTCGGACTCATCTCTCTAAGGAAGCCATCATGGCTGATCCAATCAGCGTTCAATGTCCGCACTGCAAAGTGAAACTGAAGCTGAAAGCAGCCCCGCCAGAGGGCAAGAAGATTGGCTGCCCCAAGTGCAAGAAGCCGTTTCCGGTGAAAGCTCCTCCGAAGAAGAAAACGCAGGAAGAGGACTTCCTCGACGCGCTCGACGATCTGAGTGAGGACGACTACGACGCTCCGGAAGACGAGAACTCGGAGGAGCAAGAAGAAGAGGCTCCCGTCCGCAGCGCGAAGCGATCGAGTGGTGGTGGCTCGAAAAAGGGAGCGGTGAAAGGCAAGAAGGGCCGCTCCAAGAAAAGCTCTGCCGGGCCATTGCTGGCGATTATCGGCGGCAGTGTGGCGGCGCTCACGCTGATCGGCGGCTTGGTTTACTTTCTGATGAACCTGCCGGGCGGCGGTGGTCCGAGAGGAATTCAAAGCGCGTCGGGTGAGTTCCTCGCTTTCGCTCCGGCAGACGCGGACGTATACGTCGCCGCTCGCCCTGCGGACATCCTGGCATTGCCGTTGATGGCGTCGTTGAATCAGAACCCTCAAGCCAAACAAGGCATGGACAAGTTTGAAAAAGAGATGGGATTTCCGCTCGCGGAAATCGACCATGCGTTGTTCTTGATGAAAGTGAATGCCGATCCCGCCGGAGGTGTCGCACCGGGTGGTCCTGCGGCGGGGAATCCCATGATGGCGATGCCCGGAGGGATGCCAGGGGGACCACAGGGTGGGATGCCGCCAGCGATGCAAGGCGTGGCGGCTGGTGGAGCCGGTCAATCCGGAGCTCGAGATGGGGTGATCTTGTTGCGTTTGAAGAATCCGTATGGCGGCAAGACGCTCGAACAGATTTCGCAGCAGTCGCCTCCCAAGTCGCACAATGGCGTGAACTACTACGTTTCGCCGGGACCGAACGGCGGTAGTTATTTCTTTGGCGACGAACGGCACGCCATCGCTGGGCCCGTGTCTGACATCGAAAGAATCATCGACCGCAAAGATCAACCTGAAGACAACAAGCTGCTTAGTTTCTTCGCGAAGGAGCAGCACTTCACGATGACCGCCAGTCCCAAAGGATCGATAGCGGCACAAAGTCCCTTTGCTCCTCCCGGACTGATTTTGGAGCTCATGCAGAACGCGAACATCCAAAAGATGGCTCAGGAAATTTCGACCATTCGGCTGGACGTCAATATGCCAGGTGGCATCGACTTGAAAGTCGCCGTCACCTGCAAGTCCGACGCCACCGCACAGCAGGTTCACGCCGAGACCACCAAACAATTTGGGCAACTCAAACAGATGGCGGCCTTCTTGAAAGGTGGCATGCCGGAAATCGACTCGGTCATGAATTCCGTACAAGTAAGTCTGACGGGGCCGACGATGAGTGTCTCGGCCTCGGTTCCGAGTGCGTTGATCGACCGTCTGAAGCAACAGGCGGGACCGCAGACCGGTGGAGTCTCGCCCAACGCATCGCTATCGACAAATCTCGCAGTTCCCCCAGGCACAGCTCCGCCAACGATCTCCGTGAATCCATCTGCCACAAACCTTCGTCCGGAGAATCCAGCGGAAGTCGAACAGGCTGTCGAACGAAGCCATTCGAGGAACCTACTTAAGGCTGTTCTCTTGGCATTCCACAACCATCACGATCTTCATAAGAGTTTTCCCGCCGCATACAGCGTGGATGCCAACGGTCGACCGTTGCTGAGTTGGCGAGTCCATATCCTACCGCTGATTGCGGAGAAGCCACTTTACGACCAATTCCACCTCAACGAGCCTTGGGACAGCGAGCACAACAAGACTCTGATTCCCTTGATTCCCAAGACCTACTCCGGTTTCAACGAACCAGAACTGGTGAAGCAAGGCCGAACACGGATTGTCGTGCCAACAGGTCCGGGAATGGCCTTCGAGGGGAAAGATCCTCTGCATTTTCGTGATTTTCTCGACGGGACGAGCAACACGCTGATGGCAGTCACAGTCGCGCCGAGCGCAGCGGTGATCTGGACCAAACCGGATGATTTGGTCGTCGATCCTAAGATGCCGCTCCAAAACTTGGCGGGACCGCAGACAGACACCTTCCCAGGTGCCTTTGCAGACGGCGCGGCACGCGAGTTCAAGGTGACGATTGCCGCGGATGTCTTGAGTGCGCTTTTCACGCGAAAAGGGGGGGAATCGCTCCCACCGAATGCGTTCTAATGAAAAACTGCGAGTCTCCGAGGAAGGTGTCATGCAAAGAACAACGCTCGCAGGAATGATGCTGTTCGTTCTGGCTGGATCGGCAAACAGCCAAGAATTAACCGTTCAACAGCCGGTGGTCGGCACGACCTCGGTGAGCACCTCGGTCGCTGTGCCCGGTCGCGGCCGCCTCTTGTTGGGAGGCGTCTCGTCGGCGCAATCGGGACGCTCTCGATATGGATTCGTTCCATTCGGTTCGTCCCAGGGAATGTCGCGGTCGTCGAACTTTTTGTCGGTTGGCGTGACGATCATCGACCTCCGCGAAATGGACGAGGCGATCTTGAACTCGGTCCCGGATCGGCCATCGCCCTCGGTGTCCCGTTACTCCTCCGCGATTTCCGCCGCAGCAGTCACTCGCCCGCGCGAGGCGGCACCAGCGGCAGAAGAGTCGCCATCCGATCGAGCCGCGAAGTACGAACGGCTCGCTCGCAAGGCCGAGGCGGAGAATCGCCCCGGAGTCGCCAAGTTGCACTGGCAGATGGCTGCGAAATACGGCTCGGCGGCGGCTCGCGAGCACTCGCGTCAGGACGCTGTCGCGGGGTCGAACTCGTCCAAGCAGTCGAGGTAAAGCGACTCCACCTTCGCCCGCGCCCACGGCGTCTTGCGAAGAAACGTGAGGCTCGACTTGATGCTCGGATCGTGAGTAAAACACCGCACCGGAATGATCCGCCCCATCTCCTCCCAACCCATGTGCGCGACGAGTCGCTCAAGGATCATCGCGAGCGTGATACCATGCAGTGGATCCTTGGGAAGTCCTTGAGTCATATCAGCTCAGTCTGGATCGGGTGCGAGATCAGATATCCAAGTCATCCACTTGGCTGGCCTCATCCATGATGATGCGGTAGCGCTCGCTGGCGTCTTTGCCGAGGAGTTCGGTAAAGGTTTTATCGGCGTCGAGTTGGCTTTCGATGTCCACGCGCAACAGGATGCGAGTCTTGGGGTCGAGTGTGGTGACTTTCAATTGCGATGCGGTCATCTCGCCCAAGCCTTTGAAGCGGCTGATCTCGAAGTTTCGATTCTTCGGCAGCGTGGCGAGGATCTCTTCGCGGTGCGCGTCGTCGCGGGCATAGTGCGATTCCTGGCCGACGGCGATGCGATACAGCGGCGGCAGCGCAAGGTACAGCTTCTCGCCCCGAATGAGCTGCGGCAGATGGCGGAAGAAGAACGCGAGCAGCAGCGTGCTGATGTGATAGCCGTCGCTGTCGGCGTCCATCAGCAGGATGATGCGGTGATACCGCAGCTTATGCATGTCGAAGCCGGGGCCGATGCCGGTTCCCAGTGTTTCGACGAGGTCGTGGATTTCCTGGTTACCCAGGATCTTGCTGGTGGCGAGCGACTCCGTGTTGAGCACTTTGCCTTTGAGCGGCAGTACTGCTTGCGTCTTGCTGTCTCGGCCCATCGCGGCGGTGCCGCCGGCGGAGAGACCTTCGACGATGAAGAGCTCGGAGTCTTCCGGCTTGTTGCTGCGGCAGTCGAGCAGCTTTCCGGGGAGATTCGTCTTCCGGCCACCGGGCGTTTTGCGACGGACTTCCGTCGCGGCCTCGCGGCTGGCTTGTCGAGCACGCGCGGCGAGCACGATGCGGCCGACGACGGCATCGGCGATCGACGGATTGTTACTCAACCAATTCTCGATGCCGGGGCGGACAAGCCCTTCGACCGCGCTGGTCATCTCTGGGTTGTTGAGCTTGTCTTTCGTTTGGCCTTGGAACATCGGCTCGGACAAGAAGACGGAGACGATTGCGACGAGTCCCTCGCGGATGTCTTCGGCGGTCAGCGTGATCCCTTTCAACTTGATGTCGTGCATCTCGATGTAGTTCTTGACCGCCTTGACGATGCCGGAACGAAAGCCCGCTTCGTGCGTGCCGCCGGCGTGTGTGCGGATGCCGTTGACATAGCTCATCACCCGCTCGTCGGTCGATTCGGTCCACGCCAGCGCCAATTGCAATTTGTGGTTGCCGAGCTCCTTGTCGATCGTGAAGAGCTGCTCGTGAATCTGTTTGCGTTGGTCGTCCTTCACGACCTTTTGCAGATAGGCATTAATCCCTTCCGGGTGAAAGAACTCGTGCTGCTCTTTCTTGGCCTCGTCGTGAAAGACAATCCGCAGTCCACCATGCACGAACGAGATGTCTTCGAGATGCTGCTTGATGATTTCCGCGTTGAAGTGCGTGCTGCGAAAGATCTGGTCGTCGGGGCGAAAGAAAATCGTGGTCCCGCGCCCGCGAAATGGCCGGATCTTCTCGACCGGCCCTTGAGGCTTCCCACGCCGATATGTCTGCTGGTACTCGTGTCCGTCGCGATGCACGGTCGCGATCATCTCTTTGGACAGCGCGTTGACGACCGAAGAGCCGACGCCGTGCAGACCGCCTGACCGGGCGTAGTTCTTGTTCGAGAACTTTCCGCCGGCGTGCAGGACCGTCAGCACGACTTCCAGCGTGGAGGTTTTCGTTTTCGAATGCTTCTCAACCGGGATACCGCGTCCGTTGTCCTGCACCGACATCGAGAGGCCGTCCTTGTGCAGAGTCACGTCGATCCGGTCGCATTCTCCGGCAAGATGCTCATCGACCGAGTTATCGACGATCTCCCAAATCAGATGGTGCAACCCGCGTGCATCGACGCCGCCGATGTACATGGCCGGCCGCCGCCGCACCGCTTCCAAGCCTTCGAGAATCTCGATGTCGTCGCTGGTGTAAGTCGCCTTCTGCTCCGCCATGAATCGCCTCGATCCGTCGCTGGGATAGACTTGCTCGCCGTTTGAGCCTGCGAAGAATTGCGAACGTCCGTCGTCGCGGCAAGCGATGGTTGAGATATACTGTCCGGTAACATGCCGATGAAATATCGAGACGTGATCCGGTTGCTGGAACGAGACGGTTGGGGTTGGACCGCACCGTCGGTAGCCACCTGCAATTTCGACATCCGAAGAAAGCTGGAACGGTCACGGTTCCGTCAGGCGGTAAACTTGGAAATGAAGTCCCGCCGGGAACGCTCAACAGTATTCTCAAGCAAGCAGGGCTGAAGTGAGGCGGATATGGAATACATCGCGGTCATTGAACGAGCCACCGACGGAACTTTTTCGGCGTATGTCCCCGATCTGCCAGGATGCGTCACGAGCGGTGAGACTCTGGAAGAAACACAGCAGCTCATTGAAGAGGCGGTGAGTATCCATCTCGAATCACTGCGCCAGCACGGCGAGATCGTGCCGACTCCCGCGGCAGCGGTTCATGTCGTTCCTGCCGCCTGAATGGTTGCGCGAGCGAGGCGATTTTCGTCACTGGGCTCCCAGCAATTGCGACTGCGGGTAGCCTCGGCCGAGTTCGGTCAGGTCTTTTAGGAACAGGACGACCGGCGGCTTCCGAGCTTGCGTGGTGTCGATGACCGCTTCCAGCCGCGTGAACGGTCCGGCTTCGTCGAAATAGCCGATCGAGTTGACGCGATAGATTCCGCCGCGACCGGTCACATACGGATCCAACTGCTGCATGGTCGGCAGATCGATCACACCTTCGATGACCAACCATCCGGCGGTCGCGCGAGAGCCGCTCGTGTCAACCAGCGGTGCGCCGTCGGCACCTTGACGCTTGCCGAGGATCGTTTCGGCCAATCCTTCGTTCATTCCGGGAATCGTCAGCAGTGTTTCATAACGAGCTTGAGCCGCGTTGATGCGACCGTCGGTGAACTCGTCCGTGTTGGTGGTCAGCGTGTCGAGCAGCGACGGCA
>SXKJ01000120.1 GCA_005778115.1 Planctomyces sp.
AGCCCCCCGGTGAATTCGCGGACAAACCGGGGGGGGCTGACGCCGCCCCGCTCGCCGGATTGTCTCATGCAGAGCCGAGCGCGGTTAAGATTTCCGTCCGTGCGGCGAATGACGCCGCACGAGATACGGCGAGGGACAGACTCCTCGAAGGCAGCGACGCCATGAAGTTCACGTTCGGTCCGGAATCACGACCGCTCGACGGGTACACGATCAAGCGAGCCATCGCACGCGGTGGCTTCGGTGAGGTGTACTACGCGCTGAGCGATTCCGGGAAAGAAGTCGCGATCAAGCTGCTGCAAGAGAATCTGGAGATCGAGCTGCGCGGCGTGACTCAATGCTTGAACCTCAAGCATTCGAATCTGGTGACGCTGTTCGATATCAAGCAGGACCGCGACAACGACCACTGGATCGTGATGGAATACGTCGGCGGCAAGACGCTCGACAAAGTCATTCACGAAGCGCCGAACGGGTTGCCGTTGGAGGATGTGCTGGCATGGCTGGGTGGCATCGCTGGCGGCATCGGCTACCTGCATGATCGAGGCATTGTGCATCGCGATCTGAAGCCGGCAAACATCTTTCGCGAGAACGGTGTCGTGAAAGTTGGCGACGTCGGTCTCTCGAAGTTCATCGCTCCCAGTCGTCGCTCGGCACACACGCAGAGCGTTGGGACTGTCTATTACATGGCTCCTGAAGTTGCGAAGGGGCGATACGGCAAGGAGGTCGATGTCTATTCGCTCGCGGTGATTCTGGTCGAGCTATTGACCGGCAAAGTGCCGTTTGATGGCGAGACGACCGCTGAGATCTTGATGAAGCATTTGACCGAGCGACCGAACCTCTCCGCGATCCCACCCAACCTGCGTGGAGTGTTCGAGGCCGCGTTGGAGAAAGATCCGCAGCGACGCACGAGCGATGTGCTGGAACTCGCTCGACATTTCCGCAATGCCGCTCGTTGCGAAGCGAGTGCGTCGTCACCTGTCATCGAGCAAAACGGTGCCGACTATCAGGAGATTCATGCCGAGCGACTCAGGATCTGTTCGCAACTGCGGGGACTGCTCGACAAAGCTCGTAAGCTGGAGACGGCCGCCGATCGCGACCGCGTTTGGGGCCGGAAGCAGTTGGAACTCGAAGAGCTGTTGCGGCAGGCTCAAGCGATTCGGTCCAACGCTTTCGTCCATGACGAACGTTGCTGGGACTATTCGGCCGAGGGAACGCTCGCGTCACTGACGTCGATCGCCGCCAAGTTCCGCAACCTGGCGACGCCGCGACTGCCGACGCTCGAGTACGCCGACACACAAGCGTTTGAACAACCAGCGGCGTACAAACAGCCGGCTCCGCGACCGAGTCCGTTTCCGAAGTCCGCATCTCCGAAATCGGCATGGGACACTTTCTGCTATGCGTGCGGAGCGCATGTCGGCGGATTGAAGAAGTCGGCGCAGACGCATCCGCTGATGGCTTGGTTGGCCGTGGCCACGTTTTTCCTCTTCTCGATGAAGTACTGGCCGGGAATGAATTTCGCGCGGATCGGCCACGAGACGCAGCTTGTCTGGTTCTTGATTGGCAGCGTTGCGATCTTCGAGATCTTCCGAATGATCTCGCTCGGATTCGATCGGCTGTTTGGCCCGCCTCCACCAAATTCCAACGAGCGTGCCGGTCGAGCGTCCAACGCGGCTCCATTCCGAGCGGCTTATCGAGTCGTGAATCCCAATAGCGTGCGCGAGATTTCGTGGCGAAGGCGACTGACCGAACTCAGCGGCTCGCTGGCCACCGCCGGTTTGGCGACGGCGGTGGTGACGGCCGTGCTGGCGAATGTCGAGCAGTTCTTCGGATCGAGCGCGTTGATTGGTCACTTCGCGACCGGCACGCTGATCGGTTCGTGGAGCTTGCTGATCCTCGGCAAGCTGCGTGAAGGGATGCCGCGCGAGCGTTACATCGATCGGATGTTGTTGACCGGTGTCGGCATGGTGGTCGGCGTCGCGCTGTTTCAACTCAATGACTGGCTGCTGATCGACTTGTTGGCTGACGGCTCGCCCGCGCATCAAAGCCTCCTGGCGATGACCAGCTCAACAACGCCAAGCAATTCTCATCGGCTGTTGGCCGAGAGCTACATCGCGTTCTTCGGGACGCTGTTCGGCCTGCGTCGTTGGTGGTGGCAGACCGACTCGTTCCGTCCGTATCGGTTTCGAGTCCTCTCCGTCTGCCTGACGGCGCTGATCGGATCAGGAGCTGCCTTCGCATGGGGCTTCCCTGTTTTATGGGGCACCGTCTGGGCCGCCAGTTTGTCGAGCGTCGTGCAACTCTCGGCGGTGTGGGTGCCGAGGGAGCATCGCTAGTCATGTGAAAGGCGTTTGCGATGTTTGGGTTTGGTGTTTGGGAATTATTGATCATCGCCGGATTGATCATTGTTGTGATTCAACGGCATTCTCCGCGGACCGAACAAGCGCTACCGAAGCTGTGGGCGTCACTGGCCGTGATCGTCGTTGCGATAGCCGTCTTCGCGGGATTCTTCTGGAGTCGCGGCCATGTCAGCACCGAGACCATCAATTGGCAGTGGACGAAACATGGCAACGAAACCCAAGTGGCACCTCTACGGTTAGAACCGGCGTTACCTGTGATGGAGAGGCCATCGGTCGCGGAGGCGCTGCCTGTCACGCCGAATGCCGAGCTACCCGAATGGACTCGAAAGACGTCGTACGTTGATGGAGCGAATACGTTCGTGGTTGTGAAGAGCGGCCGGTTCGCGACGCTCGATGAGGCGGAACTGCACGCCTTCGATGAAGCGGGACATGCGGCCGCTCGACATTATCGGCACCTCGATCCCAGCGGAGTCGGTCGGTGTGCTCCGTCGCAGCGGCAGATGGTTCGTGACTCGGCGATCCGTGATCGCTTCGAGGAAATCAGCCGGCATGACTTCGGTGCGATGAAGGATTATCCGATGCACCAAGTCTGGCTGCGCGTGGAACTGAGCCCTCAGCTTGGCCAGCGATTTGCCGAGCCGTGGCGGCAAGCCACCGTGGCCACTCGACTGCACGCGCTGACCGTCTGGAGCATTTGGGGCACTGCCGCCGCTGCGCTGATCGCGTTCGCATTGCGACTCGACACCGCGTGGAACGGCCGCCGCCGAGCCGTCATCGTTGGCACCGCCGCGGCGCTGATGCTCGCCAGTTTGGCATTCCTCGTGTGAGCGCAAAAAACAAATGACGCGACGGCGAGCGGGGTGGCGTCAGCCCCCCGGTATTCCGCAGACACCGGAACCACCGGGGGGCTGACGCCGCCCCGCTCGCCAATTTGACGCGAAGCGGTGCCGTAGACGGCTTACTCCCACGCGACACCCGTTTGCTGCGCGACGAAGCGCAGGTCTTCGACGACCGCCGGAACCAGCGGGATGCCAGTGATGCGGCGGTCGGCTTCGGCGAGTCGCTCGGGATCTCCGGGAATCAGCGGGCCTGTCGTTCCAGGGGCGGGCTTGGTCGCTCGGAAGGTGCGAATCCAATCGTCGATCTGTTGTTTGAATTCGGTTGGGTCGATGAAGGCGTCGATACGCATCGCTCCGAAGAAGTGACCGATCCCCTGGCCGACTCGGCGCGGCGGTTCGGCATGATCCAGAGTGAACGGAGGGGTGAATGGTCCCCAATTCGCGCCGCTCAGTGGGCCGCATAACAAATCGACCAGTGCGCCCAGGCAATAGCCTTTGTGTCCGCCGTGCTCGCGATCAGCCCCCAGCGGCAGCATCGCGCCGCCGTTGACCATCGCGTGTGGATCGGTCGTGGCATTGCCGTCGCGGTCGATGGCCCAACCGTCGGGGAGCGGTTTGTCCGTGCGGATCGCCATCTCAATCTTGCCGAACGCGGCGGCTGGCGTCGCCATGTCGATCACGATCGGCGGTTCTTCTAAACCCGGAAACGCGATCGCCAGCGGATTTGTGCCGAGCATCTTCTCGGCTCCCCACAACGGCGCGACGATCTTCGTCGTGTTGGTCATCGCCCAACCGATCATTTCGCGCTTCAACGCTTCGAGCACATACCAGCCGGCGATGCCGTAATGATTGGTATGCCGCACCGCGACCCAGCCAGTCCCCGCATGATCGGCCTTGTCCATCGCGATCGCATTCGCCTTCGGCCCGACCACCAGCCCCAGCCCGTTGTCACCATCCACCGACGCCGTGCTGAGCGACTCGCGTACCACGCGAATGTTCGGCCGCGGATTGATCCGCCCAATCGACAACATGCTGACATACGACCGCAACCGCGCGATCCCATGCGAGTCGATCCCACGCAGATCGCTCAATACCAGAATATCTGCCGCTTGGTTCGCGTCCGGGGCAGGAACACCGAAATGCTGAAACACACGCGACGCAAACTCGTGCAGATGACTCGCAGAGAAGATTTCCAATTCAGGCATCCAGACATCCTCGTTTTCATTGCCTTCATTCCTCTGGCCCCATTCCTCTGCCAAACACTTCGGCAGAGGAATGGGGCCAGAGGAATTATTGATGCAGGTGTGTCGCCATCCGTATTTCGGAGCGATTGAGATTGATCCAATGAATGGCGTGTAAGTCGGACAGAGCCAACAGACGGCGGAGCTGAGCTTCGACGTTGTCGAGCCCTGACGTGAAGGCAGAAAGTCGGAAAGCGACCTTCGGTGCGTGGCAGAGAAACCGCTGAGTCCCCAGTGAAAGCGCACGTCGGCGGAGCGGCAATCGCTGCTCAACCACCTTGTCGCCGCCGAAGAAATAGATCAGAGCATCCTCGTAATGCTCGAATTCGAGGTATCCGCCCCAATCGCCCAGCAGTTCCAACATCAGCGACCGCAGTCTCGCGCAGCCGGATGTGAGGTCGTGCCATGCGCTCGAGTCAATGTGCAGTCGATGGCGGTCGGCATGGGTGATTCCAGTTGCTCGCAGCAGCCCTTCCACCTTCGGCGGCCGAAAGTTGAGCAGCTTGCCGCGAGTTGCTTCCAACAGAAACAGGTAGGTGAAGAGCTGTGCCTCATGGTCCCCGGTCAGCGTCAACACGGTTTTCAATTCGTAGACCAGGTCGTCGGCGATCAAGTCGATCGACAGCTCTTTGATGAAATCCTGATGCGACAAAACCACTGGCACCTCAACCTGCACATCCCGAAATCCATCTGCCAACAACCGAGCTTGCAAATCAAGCTGATACACCCCTTCCTCGCACATCCGGCCCAGTTCGTTCTGGCTCTTGAAGGCGTGCCCCATCACCCGAAAGTCTCGCTCATTGAACTCTTCCGGATTCAGGTGCCGGACTTTGATCGGACAGGAAATCGGCACGGAAACACCTCCCAATTCAATTGTCCCAAGTTGTTCATTCCTCTGGCCCCATTCCTCTGCCAAATGCTTTGGCCAGAGGAATGTTTAAGGCAAAGGTGTGGCTGCGACTTCGACGAGGGTGCGGACGAAGCAGCCGGTGGCACCTCCTTCGCGGTGGCCTTTGTTGGCGGAGGCGAAGGCGGGGCCCGCGATGTCGAGGTGGACCCACGGTTTGCCAGCGACGAATTTCTCCAGGAACTTCGCAGCGGAGATGGCTCCGCCCCAGCGGCCACCGACGTTTTTGCAGTCGGCGACATCACTCTTCAGCAGTTCGTTGTAGGAATCGAACATCGGCAGTTGCCACAAGTCCTCGCCTGCCGCTTTCGCTCCGGCGAGGACCGCGTCGCACCACGGCTGATTGTTGGAGAATGCTCCGGCGACATCTTCACCCAGTGCGACGACGCACGCGCCGGTCAGTGTGGCGAGGTCGATGAGACGGTCGGCTCCATGATCGGCGGCGTAGCTGAGGACATCGTTGATGACCAATCGTCCTTCGGCGTCGGTGTTGTGAACCTCGATGGTCACGCCGTTGCGAGCGGTCAGCACGTCTCCCAGCTTGTAGGCTTGGGCACCGAGCATGTTCTCGACCAGCCCTGCGTAGCCGATGACGTTGACCGGCAGCTTGAGCCGCGCGATGGCGGTCATCGCGCCGAGCACCGTGGCGGCTCCGGCCATGTCGCACTTCATGGTCAACATGCCGTCGGTCGGCTTGATCGACAGGCCGCCGCTGTCGAAGGTGACTCCCTTGCCGACAAAAGCCAGCGTCGGCGAATTCGGTGCGCCGCCACGATGTTCTAGTACCACCATGCGAGCCGGACGATCGCTTCCTTTCGCGACCGCCAGCAACGAGTCGAAGTGTTCGGTGGCGAGTTGTTTCTCGTCGAAGACCTGACAAGTTAATCCGCACTTTGCGGCTTCGGCTTGAGCACGAGCGGCGAAGGTTTCGGGGTAGATGTCGTCGGGAGTTCGATTCACCAGTTCGCGCGTGAGATTGATCGCCTCGCCGAGAATGCGGCCGCGCTCACAAGCCGTCGAGGCCGCAGTGACATCACCGCCAGGAGGCAACACGATCTGCGCGGCGGCGAATGGAAACCGTGATCGCTCGGCCTTATACAAGTCTTGTCCGTGCGAGCCGACGATCAACGCACTGGCGGCGATCTCAACCGCTCGGTCGCGCGGCAATGGGCCGAGTTGTTCTGGCACGCACAAGGCGATGCGGACATCGGCTTTCGACGACACCTGCCGAGCGGCGGTCATCGCCACTTTGTCCCAGCGCGCGACCGACAGGTCCGCTGGTGAGCCGAGACCCACTAACAACAGTCTCCGTGATTTGAGCGACGGCGTGTCGGGAACGATCAGCAGCTCGGCCAACTTGCCGGTGAGATCCCCCGCCTCGCGCAGGCGGCTGAGTTGTTCCAGCAGTGCATTGTCCAATGCGACAAGCTCATCGGACCAGTCGCCCGATTCGGGAACACCGACGACCAGCCAATCCGCTTCCACTTCACGCGCTGACGCACTGACGACTCGCAAATCCATGATGACTCCTGACGTGGGGCAGGTTTTCAACCTGCCTGTGGCTCAATGGCAAGTAACAAACCTGCCCCACGCAGTAGCCTGTCGCGTTCGGTCGGTCATTTCAAGCGGCGTGCCGCAGTGCTCGCGATCAGCGTTTCACGTCGCGAACTATCCGCGCGACTTCGTAGACCGGCTTGCCCAGTCGGTCGGCTTGCTGCGGATCGAATTGGCCCTCGATCCGGACGATCTCGCCGCTGCGGAGATACTTGAAGTGCGCGGTGTTCTTCAGCGTCACTTCGCCGCCGTATTGATCGTTGTCGTCGGGAGTCTGGCTGTAGGTCAGATGCCAGACTTGCAGCTTGGGATTGAACTCAATGACCCCTTTGAGCCACGAGTAACCTTCGGCGTCGTAACCAAATTGGTCTTTGACCGCGCTGGCCGGCAAAACGGTGTTCGCGCGGACTTGCGTATTGAAGTTGGCCGATCGCACGTTGGATGTGGCTGGTTCGGATTCGTCCTCAGCCAGGAACATCTCCGGTTCTGTTTGATCCAGCTCGTTGTCGAACTCTTCTTCGTTGAGCGGTCGCGGCCGAGTGCGTTGGCTCGTGCGGACGCCACGTCGTTCGATCGAGGCGTCTTCATCGAAACTACCTGGATCGACGACAGGCAGCGGAGTCTTCTTGAGATCGGTCGGTGTGGGAACGCTCTTGACCGAGTCTGAATCGTCTTCGTCGCCAAACGAAGTCGGAGCCGCTTTGCGAGCAGGTTCGGGAGCAGACAACGTGCTCGAACCAGAAGGAGCCGCGGGTACCCAAGTCGCTCCCGACGGAGTTTGGACCATCGTGTAGGGCTGCGAAACCATCGCCGTGTGCGGTGGCGCGTACGCTCCCTGATAACCATACGGGCCAGGACTGAAACAGCCCGTGACGAACAAGCACAGCAACCCCGACAGACCCAACCAGCAATCCTTGTGCATAATGTTCCCCCTCCCTGGGAAGTAGTCGGGCGGAGTGGTAGGGGCTTTTCGGCAAACGTGTCCAGACCGATTCCGGGGAGCGCGAATTCGCGAACGTGACGTGCTCGAATTCGCGGGCGATAGCGCTACCGAAACTCGGCTTGACCCATTCGGTCATTTGTCGAGAATCCCGCCCCCTCGATCGGTTCGGCGTTCTTGCCGGACTCACTTCATCACTAGCCCCACGCGCCAGCGAGGGACGGAGTCTTCTCTCGCTCGCGCGTCTGGCTTGTCTGAGACCCTTCACGTCCTACGGCAAGGAGGCCCCGACGTGCCCGCCCGCAATCCATTTCCGCCCGTCAGTCTAAAAACGCTTCTCCCGGACGCTCAGTTCGTTGGTGATGACGACATCGTCGTCACACACGCGACCGAACGCAGTGACTTAGTCAGCCATGGCAGTTTATTCGCCGCGATTCCCGGTACACGACGCAACGGTGAAGAGTTCGCTCACGATGCTGTACTGCGCGGCGCGGAGGCATTGCTGCTCAGCCGCGAACTGCCTGACTTGCCCGTACTGCAATGCGTCGTCCCCGATGTCCGCCGAGCGTTCGCGCTGTTGTGTGATGCTCTGGCCGGGCACCCTTCGCGATCTTTGAAGCTGGCCGGAGTCACCGGGACGAACGGCAAGACGACGACCACTTGGATGATTCGTTCGACCCTGCGCGCGGCCGGCAATCAGACGGGAATCTTGGGGACGATCGAATACAACGACGGCTCACGACGCGAACGAGCCGGCCTGACGACTCCCGATTCGCAAGTCTTGTCGAATTGGCTGGCCTCAATGGTCGCGGCGGGGACGACTCACGCGGCGATGGAACTTTCGAGCCATGCCCTCGACCAGGGTCGTGCCTGCGGCACGCAGTTCGACGCGGCCGTCGTGACCAATATCACCCAGGACCATTTCGATTATCACAAGGACTTCGGAGCTTACCTCGCGGCGAAGTCGCGGATTGTCGAGCACCTCAAGCCGGGCGGAGTGCTCGTGCTGAACGCGGACGATGAACGCAGCTCGTCAATCGCACGGTTGCTGCCGGCGAATCGGCGATTGTTGACGTTTGGCATTGATCGCGAAGCGGACGTGACCGCGCCGATCTTGGACGAATCCGCAGCGGGAACTCGATTTGTCCTGGGCTGCGGTTCCGAGGCGGAAGAGGTCTTCACGCCATTGATCGGCCGATACAACGTCGCGAACGCTTTGGCTGCCGCCGCGGTCGCTCATCATTTTGGAGTGCCACTCAAGACGATTGCGCTGGGCATCGGATTGCTCGGTGCCGTTCCGGGACGCATGGAGCGTGTGATCGCCGGCCAGGCGTTCGACGTGTTTGTGGACTTCGCGCATACGGAAGACGCGCTGGCACGCAGTCTCGCCAATTTGCGACGAGTCTGTTCGCAGCGAATCATCATCGTATTCGGGGCCGGGGGAGATCGCGATCGCAACAAGCGGCCGAAGATGGCGCGAGCGGCGTCGGCAGCGGACTTGATCGTCATCACCAGCGACAACCCGCGCACCGAAGATCCTCAGCTCATCGTCGATGACATCCTCGCCGGCTTCGCGCCGAGCTTTCCGCCGCTGCACGTCGAACTCGATCGTCGCACCGCCATCTCGTGGGCTCTCGATCAAGCTCGCCCTGGCGACTGCGTGCTCATCGCCGGCAAAGGACACGAGACCGAACAGATCATCGGCACGAAGCGTTTCCCGTTTGATGACCGCGAGGTCGCCGGAGCGGCGCTGACAGGCGTGGGTCGAACGCTCGTGGAAGACGGAGCCTGGCGGTGACACACACATCACTCACTTCATTAGCGAACGCGACGCGCGGTGCGTTGATCGGAGGACCGTCCGAAGACGCCCGCTGTGGTCGCGTGATGATCGACTCGCGGCTGATCCTGCCGGGCGATTTGTTCTGGGCGTTGCCCGGCGAACATCACGACGGGCACGACTTCCTGGCGGAGGCTCAGCAACGCGGAGCCAGCGCGGCCGTCGTGCAATTTGATCGACTGCCCCAAGCTCAACAACTCTGGCAGAACGGAGCGCAGCACAGTCCTGAGTCACCGTTGATTGTGGTCGAGAACACGCTGACCGCGCTTGCCGAGTATGCTCACTGGCATCGGCCGAACCACGAAGCGTTGGTCATCGGCGTCACAGGCAGCTTCGGCAAGACCACGACTCGCGAGATGATTCACGCGGTACTCTCGGCGTCGCATTCGGGCATTCGCAGTGTGAAAAACTTCAACAATCACATCGGCTTGCCGCTGAGCGTGCTCGAGCTGAATCGAAGCCACGACTTTGCCGTGTTCGAGATGGGCGCGTCGGCGCTCGACGAGATCGCCTTGCTGGCGGAGATCGCTCGGCCGGACATTGGCGTCATCACCGGCATCGGTCTGGCGCATGTGGAAGGGTTCGGCTCTCCGGAAGGAATCATTCGCGGCAAAGGTGAATTGCTGGAGGCATTGCCTCTGAGCGGATTCGCGATTGTCCCCGGTGACGATCCCGTAACGCGCGCGATGGCCAGCCGTGCTCGGTGTCCCGTGCTGTTCGTCGGCGAGTCGGAGATCAATCATGTGCGTGCGACGAACGTGCGACTGGCCAATCAACGTCTGACCTTCGAGGTCGAACAGATCGAATACACGGTTCCCGTCAGCGGCCGGCACTTCCTGACGGCCGCGTTGTCCGCGTTGACGATTGCGAATGAAATCGGAATCTCACCGACGAACATCGCCAAAGGATTCGCGAGTTTTCAAGCCGCTCCGGGACGATGCCAGGTGCATCACATCGGCCCGTGGATCGTGATCGACGACACCTACAACGCGAATCCCGCGTCGATGCGCGCCGCCTGCATCACGCTGCGTGACTGGCAAGGAGCCAACAAACGGCTGCTCATCACGGGCGACATGCTGGAACTGGGAACGCACGCCGAGCAGTCCCACATCGAACTGGGCCGCTCCGCCGCCGAGATCGCGGTCGATGGCTTGTTCGTCATCGGCGAGCACGCCGATCTTGTAGTACGCGGAGCACTCGCCGGTGGCCTGCGACCCAGCCGATTGGCTCAATGCGATGACCTGGAGATCCTGTTGACCGCTCTCGATTGTGTGCTCGAACCGGGCGATGTCTTGCTCGTGAAAGGCTCACGCGGAATGCGCATGGAACGTGTCATCGCATGGCTGCGCGAGAAAGCGGAGGGAGCGGAGGTCAGAGATCAGGGTTTAGTCCCAAACAAATCCTCGAACATGTTCTCAAGTCCCCGCCCCCTAGCCCCTAACCCCTAGCCCCTCCCAATATGCTCGTCTGGCTTCTGCACCATTTCAGCTCGTTCTTTGAACGCTTCGAGCAGACGTTCTCCGGCGACTCGCGTGTGTTCCTGACCGCGCGCACGGCAATCGCGGGAATGACGTCCTTTCTGCTGTGCATCGTCTTCGGCCCACTGGCGATTCGCTGGTTGCAACGCCGCTTTCTCGAACGGATCGGCAGCGATTCGGAACAGCTCAACCAATTGCATGCGTCCAAAAATCGCACACCGACCATGGGCGGACTGTTCGTCATGGGAGCCGTCACGCTGGCCACATTGATGTGGGGCAATCTCTCAAACGTCTACGTCATCCTCGGTCTCGTGACGACGATCGGCTTCGCGACGTTGGGTGCGGTCGATGACTGGATCAAGCTCAGTACATCACGAAACGGCTTGAAGGCCGGCACAAAAATGGCCGTGCAGATTGTGTTGTCGATCGGCATCGCCACGACGTTGTACTTCCAGCAGTGGGGCCAGCCGCATCAATGGGAAGTCATCTGGCCCATAGGTAATGCCGCTCTGTGTCTGGGAGCCTCCTGGGTGCTGTGGGCCATTCTGGTGATGGTCGGCAGTTCCAACGGCGTGAACCTGACCGACGGCTTGGATGGACTCGCCAGCGGATGCACGATCTTCGCCGGCTCGGCGTTTGTCGTACTGGTCTACCTCGCGGGACATCGGACGTTCTCCGAGTACCTCAGCATTCCGCATGTCGTCGGTGCGGGAGAACTGGCCGTCGTGATCGGCGCGCTGGTCGGCGCGATGCTGGGCTTCCTGTGGTTCAACTGCCATCCGGCCCAAGTCTTCATGGGAGACACCGGTTCGCTGCCGGTCGGAGCGTTGCTCGGTCTGGCCGCGTTGGTCACGAAGCAAGAGTTCTTGCTGGCGATCGTCGGCGGCGTCTTCGTCGTCGAGACGCTGAGCGTTATCGCTCAAGTGTTTCACTTCAAACGGACTCGCGAAAAGCTGCTGCTGTGCAGTCCGTTACACAATCACTATCTGTTCGCCGGGCACCATGAAATGAAAATCGTGGTCCGCTTCTGGATCATCTCGGCCCTGCTGGCCTTGCTCGCCGTGGCGAGTTTGAAGATTCGGTAACTGCGAACATGCAACGCGAAGCGTAAGTTTTGAAGTTGCGCCTTTCAGTCGCGAAGCGACGTCAGCATATAGCTGCGGGCGTCAGCCCGCAGATAAGCGTTGGAATTCGACTTTGAGCCGCGAAGCGGCGACAGCAGATTGCTGTCACGCAGAATGCTGTCGCCGCTTCGCGGCTAGAAGAACTACTTCCAACGATTCCTTGCGCTTACGCCCAAGGCTATCTGCTAACGTCGCTTCGCGACTCCTGAACAGCGCAGCTTCAAAACTCACGCGTCGGGTTATTAGAGTCCCGCCGTTCGTCATCGCCGGACAGTCGGTTGAGCCACCGCTACACTCTCCCGTCATCAAATTCCCTCCTGCCCATTGAGGAGCTGTGCTCATGCGATTCACGCGTTTTCTCTTGTTGTTGTCGTGCTTGCTCGCCGTTCAGACCGCTCAAGCGGACGACGCGATTCTCTACAACCGCGACATTCGGCCGATCCTGACCGACATGTGCTTCCCGTGTCACGGGCCGGACAGTGCCGCTCGGAAGGGGGACTATCGGCTCGATCGCCGAGAGGATGCGATCGGCAAGAAAGTCATCGTGCCCGGCAAGCCGGACGAAAGCGAAATGATGCGCCGCATTCTTTTCGCCGATGCCGACGAAGTGATGCCGCCGCCAGCCATCAAGAAAACGCTTTCCGCGAAGCAGAAAGATCTGTTGAAGAAGTGGATCGCCGGAGGAGCCGAGTACCAGGCTCATTGGTCCTTCATCGCGCCGACTCGACCCGCGTTGCCGAAGGTCAAGAACGAAGCTTGGGCAAAGAATCCCATCGACCGGTTTGTGCTCGCGAAGTTGGAAGCCGCTGGGCTGACTCCCGCCGCTGAAGCCGATCGGCGGACGCTGGCACGGCGAGTCAGTCTCGACATCACCGGCCTGCCCCCCAGCATTTCGTTGGTCGACGAGTTCGTCAACGACAGGTCTGACAATGCCTATGAGAAACTGATCGACAAGCTGATGACCTCGAAGCAGTGGGGTGAGCATCGCGGGCGGTACTGGCTCGACGCCGCTCGGTACGCCGACACGCACGGGATTCACTTCGACAACTACCGCGAGATTTGGGTCTATCGCGACTGGGTCATCAACGCCTTCAACCGCAACATGCCCTTCGATCAATTCACGGTCGAGCAAATTGCTGGCGACCTGCTGCCGAGCAAGACACTCGATCAAGAAGTCGCATCGGGCTTCAATCGCTGCAACATCACGACCAACGAAGGTGGCTCGATCGCAGAGGAAGTCCTCGTCTCGTACACGCGCGATCGGACAGAGACTGTCTCGCAAGTGTGGCTGGGGCTGACGGCAGGGTGTGCGGTCTGTCATGACCACAAGTTCGATCCGATCTCGCAGCGCGAGTTCTATTCGCTGGCGGCGTTCTTCAATAACACGACGCAAGGGGCGATGGACGGCAACATCCCCAACACGCCGCCGATCATCACCGTCCCCAAATCCGAAGATCGCGAGAAGTGGGATGCCGTCTCCGCCGCGCTGAAGGCGATGCGTGCCAAGCTGGAAGCTCGCAAGCAGGAGGCTCGTGCCGAGTACGACAAGTGGCTGGCCGAAGCGAAGGTCGAGCAACTCGCCGCGCTCGTGCCGACCGAGGGATTGAAACTCCACGCGCCGCTCAACGAAGGGAGCGGCAACTCGCTGAAGCTGATCGTCGACGGTCAGGAGCGGACCACCGAAATCAAATCCGGTTTCGATTGGGTCGCCAACGGCAAGGTCGGAGCCAAGGCGATGGCCATCAAGATCGGCGATCACCCATTGCAGGTCGCCGATGCCGGGGACTTCGAGAAGGATCAAGGCTTCTCGGCGTCCGCGTGGGTCAAAATCACGAAGCGCAACCAAACCGGAGCCATCCTCGCACGCATGGATGGTCCCCCGACTCATCGCGGCTGGGATCTGTGGTTGCAGGCCGATAAGCCGGGCATGCACATCATCAATGCGTGGCAGACCGATGCTCTGAAAGTCGTCGGCAAGACGCCGCTGCAACCGAATCAATGGAATCACGTCTGTGTGACCTACGACGGCTCCGGCAAAGCGGCCGGCGTGCGAGTCTTCGTCAACGGCGTGCAACAGGCGGTCGATGTCGAAGTCGATCTGCTCAAATCGACGATCCGCGGCGATATCCCGCTGACGATCGGCCAGCGCAGCAAAGGAGAACGCCTGCAAAACGCCGTCCTGCAAGACGCTCGCGTTTATGGCCGAGCGCTCGCGAACAGCGAGATCGAACAACTGACTCGCACGCCGCAAGCGGTCGAGTTGCTCGCAAAGCCCGCCGATAAGCGGACGCCGCTAGAGGTCAGCGAACTCGTCGACGGGTGGCTGGTCACGCTCGACGCTCCGTACCGAGAACTCAATGGCCAGATCGCCGCTGCTCAACAGGATGAAGTCGCGATCAAGTCGCGCGGTTCGATCGCCTACGTCATGAACGAGAAATCGGAAGAGGCGATGGCCTACATCCTCTTTCGCGGCGAATACGACAAACGCAAAGACCCGGTGAAGCCGAGCACTCCCGCCGCGCTGCCGGCGTTCCCCAATGAAGCTCCGAAGAACCGCATCGGCTTCGCGAAATGGCTGCTGCAACCGGAGCACCCGCTGACCGCGCGCGTCAATGTGAATCGTTTCTGGCAAGAAGTCTTCGGTACCGGTCTCGTGAAGACCTCCGGAGACTTCGGCATCACCGGCGAACTGCCGTCCCATCCAGAGTTGCTCGACTGGCTGGCCGTCGACTTCCGCGAGTCCGGCTGGGACATCAAACGCTTCTTCAAGGCGGTCCTGATGTCGAACACCTACCGCCAATCGGCGGTCGTCACGCGAGACAAGTTGGAGAAAGACCCACAGAACCGACTGCTCTCCCGCGGCCCGCGCTTCCGCATGGATGCCGAAATGATCCGCGACTACTCACTGGCCACCAGCGGCCTGCTAGTCCCCAAGATCGGTGGACCCAGTGTGAAGCCCTATCAACCCGATGGCGTGTGGGAAGCGGTCGCAATGATCGGCAGCAACACCCGCGACTACAAACGAGACACCGGCGAGAACCTCTATCGCCGCAGCCTCTACACATTCATCAAACGCGCGGCTCCGCCCGCTTCGATGGAGATCTTCAACGCGACCGCTCGCGAAACCTGCATCGTCCGCCGCGACCGCACCAACACGCCGCTGCAAGCGCTCGTGACACTCAACGACGTGCAACACGTCGAAGCCGCGCGGCAATTGGCTCAATCCCTTTTACTGCCGGAATACAAACCCGATCCGAAAATCGACGATACGACTCTGCGATTGAATGACCTCGCCAAACGACTGCTGGCCCGTCCGTTCCGCGCCGAGGAACTTATCGTCGTCAAGAAATCGTTGGCGGAGTTACACGCCCACTACGAGGCCCATGCAGAGGAAGCCAAGCAATTGATCTCGTTCGGCGAATCGAAGCCGGACGAGCACGTTCATCCCGCCGATCTGGCCGCCTGGACGATGCTGGCCAACGAACTGCTGAACCTCGACGAAGTGCTGACGAAGTAATCCATCTCAGTATCTCAGAGACCAATTCATGCCCCGCAAATCGACCGCCGAGATCGCTTCTCCCGACCTCATTGAACGGCGAATTCACATTGTTCGCGGACAGCGTGTGATGCTGGATTCAGACCTCGCGGACCTCTACGGGACGACCACGATGGCACTCAACCAAGCGGTGAAGCGAAATCTCGACAGGTTCCCCGATGACTTTTCGTTTCACCTGACGGAGCCAGAGGTTGCAGCTTTGATATCACAAATTGTGATATCAAAGCCGGGCCGCGGAGGCCGCCGAAAGCCAACTCGCGTTTTCACGGAACACGGCATCGCCATGCTCTCCAGCGTCTTGAATTCGTTGACCGCCGTGCGAGTCAACATTCAGATCATTCGCACGTTCGTCCGGTTGCGTCGTCTGCTCGCCACACCCGGCGAGTTGGTCACGCAGCTTCAGCAGTTGGCCGAGACCGTGCAACTGCATGACCGGCAAATCAAAACGATCACCGATGTGCTCACCAGGATGATGGAACCACCTCCGGAACCGGCCAAGAAAGGTCGTATTGGATTTCAACCACCCGATTCCATGAGCGATCAATCGCCACCGCCCGCGATGCGCTCTACACGATCTCGCGAATGACCTGCCCTTCGAGGAACGTCAGTCGTTCATCGCGGCCGAGGTGTGGATAAGTCAGTTGATGCTGATCGAGTCCGAGTTGATGCAGTATCGTCGTGTGAATGTCGCGGAAGTGATACGGCTTCTCGACTGCCTTGAGCCCGATCGCATCAGTCGCTCCAACCGCTTGTCCTCCCCGAATGCCTCCGCCGGCCATCCACATCGAGAAGCCGAGATTGTGATGATCGCGGCCTCCGGTCGGCGATTGCGCATCCGGGGAGCGCCCGAACTCGCCACCCCACAGTACCAGCGTTGTGTCGAGCAAGCCGCGTCGCTTGAGATCCTTCAGCAAAGCGGCCACAGGTTTGTCCGTCTCAGCCGCTTTGCGAAGGTGATTCTCCTCAATGTCACCGTGAGCATCCCACTGCATGTTGCCCGGCCCGCCACCAGAGACGACGCAAACAAAACGAACGCCGTTCTCAACCAGCTTCCGAGCGAACAAACAGCGCCGGCCGTAATCGTTGGTTGGCTCCGAACCGATTCCGTAGAGGTCCAGTGTTTCTTGCGGCTCGCGCGACAGGTCGAACACTTCCGGTGCCTCGGTCTGCATGCGGAACGCCACGTCGTAGGCGTTGATGCGCGCGTGGAACTCCTCATCAGCGGGATCGAGCGATGACTCATTCAGGCTCCGCAAGAACTCCAACGTGCGGCGGCGTTGCTGGGGCGTGACATGTTTGGGCAAATCCAAATTGAGTACCGGGTGATCCCCCGGACGAAACATCGTCGGCTGATACACCGCCGGCAGGAACCCATGCGCGTACATCGGCTGACCCGCTTCGAGCGCTCCCTTCGGATCGGGCATCACGACGTAGGAGGGCAATGATCGGCTCTCGGCACCCAATCCATACAGCAGCCACGAACCCATGCTGGGGAAACCCGGCACCACGCGGCCAGAGAACAATTCATATTGCGCGGCCGAGTGAACCACACTGTCGCCGTAGCACGATCGCAGTACCGCAATGTCGTCGATGCAGGTCGCCGTGTGCGGGAATAAATCGGAGACCTCAATGCCGCTCTCGCCGTACTTGCGAAACGTCCGCTTGGTTCCCAACAGCCGAGCGTCGGTATGCACGAACTGGTACTTCGCCTCACCAAATTCCTTCGGCCGCCGCTGCCCATTGAGTTTGTTGAGCAGCGGTTTTGGATCATACGTTTCGACGTGACTAGGACCACCGGCCATAAACAGGAACACAATGGACTTCGCCTTCGCCTCAACGTGCGGATGCTTTGCCGCCAGCGGATTCGTAATCGCCGCGCGAAGTTGCTCCTCGTGCAGCAACGACGCCAACGCCAATCCACCGAACCCGCAACACGCTTCACGCACAAACTCGCGGCGCGTGCGTGTGGCACGAGCGTGAACATAGGATGGGCACTCGTGCCCGTCCTCAATTGTCAGTCGATCATCGGGTCGGGCAAGAGTGCCCAACCTACGGCGAGTGTCATCGAACATACAAAAACTCATTGAGATTGAAGAGGGCCAGCGCGAACTCGCCGAGCGGCTGCTCGCGGAGAAACTCGGAAGATCGTTGAAGTTCATTGGCCGTGGGTGCTCGGCCGAGTGCCAATCGGAAGGCTCGGTCGATGATCTTTTCGCGATCGCTGCCGCAGTCACGTTCCAGTCGCTTAGCGAACGCCTGGGCCAAATCATTCGCCAACGTGCCGTTGAGCAATTCCAACGCTTGCGGCGGATGCGTGCTCGATTCCCGCCGAGCACAACTGGTCTGCAACGCGGGAGCATCCAAGTTCTCGAAGAACGGCAACCGCAAGTTGCGCTTCGCAATCAGATAAATCGAACGACGGTCGTGTTCGCTCACGTCGGACGTGATCGCCCACTGCGAAGGCTTGTAAAGCAACCCCACCAAGTCGGGATCGACCGGCACAATGACGCTCGGCCCGCCGGCCTTGGGATTGAGTCGACCGGAGACGGCGAGCATTGAGTCGCGGATTTCCTCGGCCGAAAGACGACGTTGAAGTTGGGAGTGAGGAGTGGGGAGTGGGGAGTCGGAAGACAATCGACCATCTGCTGTGTTCTTCTCCCCACTCCCCACTCTCCCCTCCCCACTTCGGTAGTTCGCACTCAACACCATCAGCCGATGCAACGGCTTCAATCGCCAGCCATTCTCAATCAACGATGCCGCCAGCCAATCGAGCAGTTCAGGATCGCTCGGTTTCTCCCCCTTGAGGCCGAAATCGTTGGCGGTCTTCACAAGGCCCGTTCCGAAATGTTGTTGCCAGACTCGATTCACGATGACCCGCGCGGTCAACGGGTGATTGGGCGACGTCAGCCACTTCGCCAACTGCATGCGCGGTTGCGTCTCTCCCGGCGAGAGTTCGGGGAGATCGTCGGCGACCAACACGCTCAGAGGCCGCGGTTGGACGGGCTCCCCTTTGTTCTCCCACACGCCGCGTTTGAGAACATGGATCGCCGTCCGTTTCGCGAAGTCATTGTGCGTGCTCGGAATGGTCGGCAGCGGCGCGGGGAGTTTGTCTTCCAAGTCTTCGATCTGTTGCGCCAGCCGATCTTTCTCGGCGGCGGTCGTCGCGTCTTTGATCAGCTTCTGAACGCGAGCAATCTCGTCTTTGACCTTCTTCGTCTCGGCCTCCCACATCTGCCGCTCGTCGGCTGAGGCCAAAACAAGATTGTGTTCCTCGGTCGCCGCGAGGTACGCCTGCAAGCGGTAGTAATCCTTCTGAGTGATTGGCTCCAGCTTGTGGTTGTGGCACCGAGCACAGCCGACCGTCAGCCCCAGAATTGCCGCACCCAGGATGTCGGTTCGCTCGGTGAGCACTTCGTTACGACTCAGCGCGATGTCGGTATTCCCCGCATTGCGCCGCACCGGGCCGAGCCGATGAAAGATCGACGCGGTCAAACACTCGCGGTTCTCCGGTTCGATCTCGTCTCCGGCAAGTTGCTCGGTGAGGAACCGATCAAACGGCTTGTCCTTGTTGAACGAGTCGATGACGTAATCGCGATACCGCCACGCATCGGGAATGTGCCGGTCGTATTCGTACCCTTCGGTCTCGGCGAATCGCACGACATCAAGCCACTGCTGAGCCGCCTTCTCACCAAAATGCCGACTGCCGAGCAACCGATCCACTACCTTCTCGTAAGCCTCCGGCGATTCATCCCCGACAAACGCCTCAACCTCTTCCGGAGTCGGCGGCAAGCCAATCAAGTCAAACGTCACTCGCCGAATCAGAGTGCGTTTGTCGGCTTCACGAATAATTTCTGGCGAGCCGGCGGGCGTCAGCCCCCTGACATCTTTCGAGCCTCGCAAATCGTCCGAGGGCTGACGCCCATCGGCTCGCCTACGCAGAGGCTGAAACGCCCAATGTCGCCGCGCCTCATCAAACTTGGAATCCTCCGCCTCGGTCGGTTCCCGATCTCGCGGATCGGGAGCACCCATCTCCACCCACTTCACGAAGTCTGCAATCGTCTTGTCCGAGAGTTTTCGCTCCTTCTTCGGAGGCATCGCCATGCCCCCCTCATGCCGAATCGCCTGAATCAACAAACTCTCGTCGCTCTTCCCCGCCACAACCGCAGGCCCGCTGTCCCCACCGCGCAGCACCCCCGCTTTGAAATCCAACCGCAAACTACCCTTCAATTCCTCCGCCTGCCGCGAGTGACACGAATAACACTGAGCCTTCAACACCGGCTCAATCTTCTCCCGAAAGAACCGCAGGCCGTCCGCGTCATCCGCGTGCGCCGACGTACTCGACATCACCAAACAGACCACCGCCACGACACCGAACCCGCAGCGGCAGCAAGCATCATGGAAAAAAGAGTCGAGCATGGAAATTGGCTCTCGAAGTCAAGCTATCTGCAAAACGGATTGGAAACTAGCACACCGTTATAGGTCTGGCCGTCGTTGAGATCCTCGCTGATGACCTCGCCGCATTCGTGATGAAACGAACTCACGGCGATCAAGTCCAACGCCTTATGCTGCTTGATGGCGTCCGACGAATCGCAGGAATAGATCAGGACGGTTGTGTCGAGAATCAGCTTACCGATCATAGAGTTCATCCCGGCAAGTCCAGAGTTTGCCTCCCATTGGTCGGCTCAGTTCACGGAGAGTCTCGATCAATTGATCGGTCGCAGTCGTCGTTGCGGCACGGTCATCACTCGGCAATTGAGCAAAATATCGCCCGACCATCGCATCGATCGTGATGTGTCGCCGCTCGGCTGTCCGTTTTTCACGCTCGGCCAGTTTCTCATCGACTTGAACAGTCAAAGCAACCATTTCCAAATCCCTTATTGACTGGCCATTCGATTTGTTTCCAGGCTCGTTTTCAACGCGATTCTAACGGTTGCCAAGATACCATTCGCATACCGATTTTGTGAGTTCTCCATATGGATACGACCGGTTGCGACGACGACCACGCACGATCGCACGCAAAAAAGTTGATGCTCGTGGGGCGACAGCAGTGCTTACTAAATGAAAAGGGGCCAGCAGCGATCGCCGACGGCCCTTGTCAGAGTTAACGTCCAATCAGGATCTATCTGCAACGAACCAGAAAACGAAAATACCCGCCGTTCTTGCGAAAGACTGGCCGCTTCGTAATCCACTGAAGACTTCCCGTCGAAATCGCACCTAAGTCTTTAGTCGATGGGAACAACTCCGTAACTTGGGTTCGTGTTGATCCATGAACAAATCTGGCTAACCCCGGTTACATGGCTTGAATCGGGGCTAACGCCGCTCGGGTTGTTTCGGTAACGCGAATTCAGTTGAGCTCGAATGATCAACTGTTGGCCTGAAACTACTCCAAAAGCCGGGCTTGCCACATCAAAAAAAATTGAACTAGAACCCCCATTGTCCCAGCGAATCGGCGGAGCCGGTGCGCGATTGGAACAGACCGAAGACTCTCAGCGGAAAGGATGCCGCATGACGATCACCGTGGATCAATTGGCTCGGAAACTCCAGGGCGATGTGCTCGGAAATCGCGAACGAGAAATCTTCGACTCGAAAGGACTGCTGAAGGCGACCCCCGAGGATGTGACCTTCGTCGCCGATGAGCAGAACCTGCGGTCGCTCAATAAGTGCCGAGCTGGCGTTGTGCTGGTTAATGCCGAACGATTGGCAACCGCTCAACAACTGATGGCGCTGCAGGACACGACCTTCATCGTGGTCGAAGATCCGCTGACGGCCTTTGTCGAAACCATGCGACAGTTCCGACCACAGCGTGAGCGACCGCAGATGGGGCTCTCGCCAAATGCCCATATCGATCCGACCGCGAAGATCGGCGCGGACACGAACATCCATCCCGGCGTGGTGATCGGTGCCGATGTTGTCATCGGCAGTGGCTGCGACATTCATCCCGGCGTGGTGATCGGTGCTGGTTGCCGTGTCGGCGATCAGACGACGATCCATCCACACGTGGTCCTTTATCCGGAGATCACGGTCGGCAATCGCGTTCTGATTCATGCCAACGCGGTTCTCGGAGCGGACGGGTTCGGTTATCGCTTCGAGCAAGGCCGCTTCGTGAAGATCCCACAGCTTGGCACGGTGCGCATCGACGACGACGTCGAGATCGGAGCCTGCACGACGATCGACCGCGGCATGGTCGGCCCCACGATCGTCGGCGAGGGAACGAAGCTCGATAACCTCGTGATGATCGCCCACAACTGCGAGCTGGGAAAACACAACGCCTTTGTCTCTCAAGTGGGACTGGCTGGGTCCGTAACAACCGGTGACTACGTCCGGTGCGCCGGACATGTCGGTATCGCGGATCACGTGCATCTGGGGACTGGCTGCACTCTGGCCGCGAAAGCCGGAGTCCACAAGAACATCCCCGAAGGCCAAACCTACGCCGGTACTCCCGCGGGGCCGATCGACGAGCAATTCAAAATCATGATGGCCATGCAGAAGGCTCCGGAGATGCGCACTCAGCTTCGGCAACTCGACCGGCAAGTCACCGAGTTGACCAAGCAGTTGACGGAGCTTCGCAACCAAATGTCCGAGTCGCTGGCCGAAGCGGCGGCGGCGTGAGTCGCGCGACCGTGATGACTCGTTGATGTAGCCGAACTCGTGAGAGTTTGGACCGAAGCCTCACGACTTCGGCTACGGAACTCATTGTCATGTCTCATTCCTCCACCAATTCAACGCTGCGTCTGGCGAGTCCCGAGTCCGGGCTGCGGATCGGCTTGTTGGCGGGATCGGGCCGCTTTCCGATCGCGTTCGCCGAGGCAGCTCGACGAGCGGGATATGCGGTGCATTGCGTGGGTGTGGAGGGACTCTTTTCGGAAGAGCTGCGTGACCTGTGCAACAGCGTCGACACGACGCCACTATCGAAGATTGGCCGCGCCATTCGGCTCTTTAAGCGACGCCGAATCAGTCAGGTCGTCATGGCGGGGAAGATCGAAAAGGTGGCACTGTTTCAGAAATGGCGCTGGGTGAAACTCATGCCGGATTGGCGGACGCTGCACATGGCGCTGCGGTATTGGTCCGACAAGAAGGATGACACGCTGCTCTTGGCTGTCATCCGCGAGTTCGAGCGGGATCAAATCTATTTTGAATCAGCCCTCAAATACTGCCCGGAGCTACTCGTGAAACATGGATTCTTAACGCGTCGCAAGCCGACGCCGGCGCAATGGACGGACATCCGCTTCGGCTGGGAAATGGCCAAGGAACTGGGCCGGTTGGACATCGGCCAGTCGGTTGTCGTCAACGACTCGGCTGTGATCGCAGTGGAAGCGATCGAAGGAACGGACAACTGCATTCGCCGTGCGGGGGAACTGTGCGGCCGCGGTGGGTTCACCGTCGTAAAGGTTGCGAAGCCGCAGCAAGACATGAGATTTGACGTGCCGACGGTCGGGCTCGGAACGTTGCAGACGATGCACGAAGCGGGGGGCCGGGTGCTGGCGATCGAGTCTGGCATGACGATCTTCCTCGATCAGCAAGGGGTGATTGACCTCGCTGACAAGCTGGGCATCGCGATCGTCTCCGTGAAGGCGGAAGAGATGATGCTCCGCATGGCGGGCTAAGTGGATTTGCCGAGCAAAGTAGACGAGTCACTCCGTGACTCGAACTTTCCGGTCACGGAGTGACCGGTCTACTTTACGTCGCGATCAGGAATTGTTCGAACTGCCAGTCTTCGTGATCATCACCGTTGTCGCGCGGCTTGTTCGCTCGGCCGTTCTTTTTCTCCGAGTCTTGATGGCCATTGATTCGCGGCGACCAATCGACCGGCCGCGAGATAAACGGGCCGAGGTACGGCATTGCGATGTCGAGCACCTCTTCGTGCGGTAGGTCGTCCGGTAGTTTCACTCCCTTTTCGGGATTACGAATCATCCAGAACAACGCCCCCAACAACGACGAGGCGACTTGCAACGTGGTGGGGTTCTGACCGGGGAGCAACGCTCGCGACTCTTCGATGTCCAACATGCTGCCGATCCACCACGACTTGTAATCATGGCCCATCAACAGGCATCCAAGTTCATCTCGGCCGGAGACGATCTCGTTGCGAAGAATTCGTTCATGCCGATGACGTTGGTACTCATTGCTGCGGAGTTCATCCAACGAGCCTATCGCATCGTCGCACGGGCAGTAGGCGTAGTGGACTGTGGGCCGATAGATGACTCCACCTTCCTCATCCACGCAGGTCAGCCGCTCAGAGATACTGAAGGCTTCGCCGTGGCGGATCACCATGCCGCGCATCTCGCCGGACGGGCACCACGAGCGGACCCATGTGTTGATTCCACGCCGCTCCAGACAGATTTGATTTCGCGGCCCATGCGTGTGCTCGCAAGCGTCGTGAGGCAATCGCTTCTCGTGCGTGCCCCAGCCCAATTCAGCGGGAGCGATCCCCTCTTCATACAGTCCCTCAACACTCCAGGTGTTGACGAACTCGTCGGCTGACTTGGGTTTGTTGGAGGTCTGAGTGTCGCGCTCCGAAATGTGGATCACCTTCACGCCGCTGAGCATCGCAAGTTCATTGAATGACAATCGTTCGATCGCGCGGCGCAGGGCGGGAACTCGGCGATTGCGCGGCCGGTCCTCAATGATCCGTCGCGAGATTTGCAGCAGCGCCTGCTTTGTGAAGTGAGACACGAGTCCGGGGTTGGCTCCGTGATCGAGCACCGCCGTCGGGCCGTGATTGTCGCCCCAGCGGTCGATCATTTTCCGAAGCTGCATGTGCCGGTGATACAGTGTCTGCTCGGTGATCGGCCGGCGAGACATCCCCTGGTACGGATCCCAGACTTCGACCGACGTGTTGATGTACCGCACACCGTGCTGGCGGCACCAGTCGAGCAAATCGGTGGTCTGCAAGTTCCACGCGAGGTCAATCAGGATGTCGCCCGGCCCCAAATATCGGCCGAGTTGCTCGCGGTACTTCCCCTTCGTCAGCCGCTCCTGCACGAAGTTCACGCCACTGCCGATTGCCGAGGCGATCAGTTCGCGGTTGTCCCGCATATCTATGACCGTGACTCGTCCCGCCGGCATCTCGATGTGCCTGAGCAAGAGCGGGATCGTGCATTGAGCCACGCCTCCACAACCCAGAATCAAAAGCTTCCCGTCAAATCGAATCTGGTGCTGCATTTTGTTTCGATACGTTTCCAGTGTTAAAGGGAGATGAAGCTAAGCCAATCCGAGCAGACCCCAACGGCCCAACATACCATCCGACATGGGCGCACTCAGATTCCAACGTGTCGTAATGTCTTTGCCGTGAGGCATGATCGCACCTGAGAAAATTTGGGGCGTCGCTGCTTCGTCACCGACGAAGACTTCGCCAAACGCCACCGTGCAAGAAGAGCGGCCAGCATCCTAGCGTGACCGCGATCGTGGGGATTGTAATGAAACACCTTCCGACTCAAAGCCCAACGGCCAGAAATTGTTGAGTCGACGGTCTTCAAGCCTGCGCTCGGCGAGGGTCTCCCGACCCCGCCGAGGGTTTGACCGAAGGTCTCCAATGTCTTCGCGACGCGTCAAGGGAGACCTACGGTCCAGAGAAGCGGCGGGGTCGGGAGACCCGCGCCGAGCGCGTGGCCCAATGTCCAATCCGCCTTCGGCGGACTCGACGGCTTGCGGCTCTACGGCATCCACTTTCCCGACGTGCATCTGGGAAACATCCGCGTCAGGAAATGAGGGCGCGGAATTGAGACACGATGAAAGAGGCTGTCGGAATCAAAACTCCGAAGGATCAGCCCAAACGAAATCCGCCTCTGCGAGCTCCGAATGCCCTTCGAGATTAAGGACGAAATGCCGCAACGCGTCCTCAATTGCGTCATCAACCGTATCACCGACGCCGCCGATCCAATCTGGAGGCCGTCTTTGTCGCGAATGGCAACATTTGGGCTCGCGAAGAACGAACCGTTCCGTCGTTCAAACACCTTCACTTTGAAACTTGCGAAGGGCAGCCCAGAGAGTGGTGGGCCGATCTGAAACTTCCCCAACACTCGATCCACAGGACCGAGACCATCGACATGCAGTTCACGTCATCCAGCCATCAGGAATTCTTCAGAGTAAAATGGCGAGGAGCTACTCCACCTCGACGTACCTCGGAATGTCGAGGCCGTTGAAGCCGCAGGCGCTGGCGGAGGAGTAGGCTCCCATCGTGGGGACCAGGACCAGTTCGCCGACTTCCAGGTCGGGCAGAGGTTGGTCGCGGCAGACGATGTCGCCGGAGTCGCACGTCGGGCCGGCGATGATGCACGGGCGATGCGGGCGGTTCTCGGCGTTCTCGACCAGTAGCGGGAATTCGGCGTGGTCGTAGACGATGCCGGAGAAGGCTCCGTACAGGCCGTCGTCGATCACATACTGCGTCGTGCCGCTGCGGTTCGACTTGCCGAGTACTCGCACGATCAGCGTTGCGCATTCGGCGACAAGGCCGCGGCCCGGCTCGGCGATGAAGCGGACGCTGTCCCCCAGGTCGCCGAACGTGTCGTCCAACGCCTCTTGCAGGCTGCGGCAGAACAGCTCCAGCGAGATCACTTCGCTCTTGTACGGAGCCGGGAAGCCGCCACCGATGTCGAGCACTTCCAACGGGCAGCCGATCTTCACACCCTCGTCCCAGACTTGGCGAGCTTGTAGCAGCATGGCTCGGAAGTCGGCCGGGTTCAGGCACTGCGAGCCGACGTGGAACGACAACGCTTTGACGTTCATGCCGGCTCGGTGAGCTTGCCGCAACAGCTTGCCGGCTTCCTTCGGAGCACAGCCGAACTTGGCGGACAAGTTGATGAGGCTCGACTGCGAACTGGCGGCCAATCGCAGAATCAGATTCACGTCGGGCGTGTACTTCACGAACTTGGCGATCTCGGACGGCGCATCAAACGTGAACCAACGCAGTCCCTCGGTATAGCAATCGACGAGGTTGGCGACCGTCTTGCACGGGTGCGTGTGGATCATCTGGTCCGGAGTGAAGCCGGCGTTGAGCGCGGCCTGCATCTCGCGGTACGAGCAGACATCGACCGACGAACCGAACTCGCGCAGGTTCTTCAGCACGAGGTATTCTGGGTTGGCCTTGGCCGCGTAGAACAACTCGACACCCGGCATCTCGGATCGCATCGCTTCATAGTTGCGTTGCAACGCCGAACGGCTGAGCACGAGCGTCGGCGAGCCGTGAATTTCGGCGATGGCCTTGGCTTGATCGAAACGGATCACCGGTTGAGCAACACGCGTGGCAGATTGCACTCCACAATCAAGCAACGTGGACATGGGCGACTCCAAAAGGAAAGATCTCTCCGCACACCGAGTCATTCGGCGGACATGAACGCGGATCGAAAGAACGTGTGGTCGATCACGGCTTGTGAGAGATAAAGGAAAGAAAGCACGCCAAAGAAAGAGACAGCAAACCTCGCCCATCAGGCGAGCGATCTCAACGGCGAGGAAACCGCCGCAAAAATTGCAGTGGCAGAAGTTGTCCCGCTCGAACCGTGGCCGCCAACCAAACGCGATACGCGCGGGCGGGGCTGAGCGAGATGGAGCCAGCAAGGCTCAGGCAGAGGGGGGAAACGGAGAGGCGCTCAAAACGGCGATCAGCGGAACTGTTCAACGCGGGCCGGAGCGACACACTTTTCAAACGGATCAATCCATCACACAGGCGAGACGACACAGCATGCAGACGCTGCAAAGGCCCTGGGGGACGACGGCGATAACACGATGGGGGCTGCTCAGCGGTCTCTACCATTGTGTCGCGTGGTGCCTCGTGAGGAGGAGCGGTGGGTAATTTCACGGACGGAAGCGTGTGGGATTCTACGAGTCTGTTTTTCGATGTCCAACACTGTCTTGCCAAGTTTTTGAAAATTTCGGCAGTCCGAGCCTCCAGCTTGATCCAGATCCGCCTGGAGAGGGAAAAAGGACGGAGATGGGTTTCTCAACTGGCGACCGGCTCCACATGCTGGTCTTCATCCGTAAGAAAAGGAGACGCTCGCCAGCGTGTCTCTCGAATGCCGGAGCAAGCTATAAGGTCTCTCTTGGCGAACTGACGTGATCCAGCGGCCGATACCTGCGACCTTAGCCGCTCTGGAGACCGCTCGATCGACGGACAGATTCCGCTCCCCCGACGCAAAACGAGAATGTCTATGCGAGCTACTTTCGCGAGCCTGTTTCTCGCCATTCTGACTGCGGCTCATGGCCTGCCCGCTCACGCGGATGACTCGGATTTCGAGTTCTTCGAGAAGAAGGTTCGGCCGGTGCTGGTCAAGCATTGCTACAAGTGCCACTCGGCGGATGCGAAAAAGCTCGGAGGCGGCCTGCCGCTCGATCATCGTGAGGGACTCCGCCAGGGAGGCGAAACCGGGCCGGCCATCGTGGTCGGCAAGCCGGACCAGAGCCTGCTCATCAAAGCGATCCGTTATGAAGACGACTCGCTCAAAATGCCCCCCAAGGGAAAGCTACCGGCGGCCGCGATCGCGGATCTCGAAATCTGGATCAAGAACGGCGCAAACGACCCGCGAGACAAACCGACTCGCGCCCCTGCTGCGGATTCCTGGGCCGAGACGTTTCGCAGTCGGCGCGATTGGTGGAGCCTGAAGCCGGTCCAGAAGCCGATCGTCCCGCAACCGAAGAACGGAGCCTGGTCGCCTCATCGCGTGGACCGCTTCGTTCTCGCCAAGCTGGAAGAACAAGGACTGACTCCGGCAGACCAAGCTGACCCCCGAACGCTGGCTCGGCGACTGAGCCTTGTGCTGACCGGCCTGCCGCCAAACGTCGCTCGGCTCTCCAAAGCCGAGCCGCTCGGTTCTGGGGAACCAAGCTACGAGCAACTGGTCGATTCGCTGCTGGACTCCCCGCACTTCGGCGAGCGGTGGGCGCGGCATTGGATGGACGTCGTCCGCTTCACCGAGACTCACGGCAACGAATGGAACTACGAAGTCCATCACGCCTGGCGGTATCGCGATTACCTCATCCGAGCCTTCAACGCGGACGTGCCGTTCGATCAATTCATTCGCGAGCACATCGCCGGCGATCTGCTCCCCGTAGGGTGGGTCGAGTCATCGAGACCCACCAACGTAAAGAGTGAGCAACCTAATGGTGGGTCTCGCGGACTCGACCCACCCTACAAGGCTCGCCTTCACCCCACCGAGCACTTCAACGAATCGATCATTGGCACCGGCTTCTATCGCTTCGGAGAGGTGAATCACGACGATTGCATCAGTCTCACCTCGCTGGGCTACGACATCGCCGACAATCAGATCGACACGCTGACGAAAGCGTTTCAAGCGACGACCGTCGCGTGTGCTCGCTGTCACAATCACAAGCTCGATGCGGTTTCGATGGAGGACTACTACGCGCTGCTCGCCGTGTTGCGCAGCTCGCGAATGGTCAGCCACGGGATCGACTCGCCGGAATCGAACGCTCGGCAAAAGAAGCGTCTGAGCCATCTCAAGGATGAGCTTCGCAAAGAATTGGCAACCGTTTGGCTCAATGAGGCTCAGCAGTTCGCCCGTTACATGCTGGCCGCGCAGGCCAAGCGAGCTAATCGTCCTGACGCCGAAGAACTGGCCAAGGGGCTTGATCCTCCGCGATTGGAAAAGTGGATCGCCAATCTTGCGGCCGAGAAGCAGCCGTTCGATGACCCGTTTCAGCCGTGGCGATTGCTCGTAGACCGGACGCCCACGTCCGGTCAATTGAGTTCGGCCGTAGGCGTCCGAACTACCGAATTCGTGGCCGCCTGGCAAACACTGTCACAGCAATTCGCGAACGAAGACCGTGAGCGGTCCGAATTCAATCGGACACAGTTCGTCAGCTTCGCCGATTTTCGGGGCGACGTCGTGTCGCCGGTCGCTGCTGAATGGCAAATCGCCGGCCAAGGATTGCAGGAGGCTCCGTCGCGCAGCGGTGACTTCGCATTGCATCCCGAAGGGGACGCACTCGTGCGAGCGATCCTGCCCGCCGGCCGTTTCACATATGCGTTCTCGGACAAGCTCAACGGCACGCTGCGATCGCCGGTGCTGCCGCTGGGGAAGAAGCACATCAGCTTTCAGGTCATCGGCCAACGCAGCAGCGCGGTCCGATTGGTCTCGAACAACTGCCAGCTCAACTACAAGAACTACAAAGCGCTGACGTCCGCCGACTGGCAATGGATCACGTTTTCGCCCCCCGACGAGCGGGACCAACTCCGGACGTATGCCGAGCTGATGACAATGTTCGACAACCCGAAGTTTCCCGACCAACTCTCCGCGCTCGGCGGCGACGGCGGCAACTATCGGCTGCCTTGGGAGAAGGCTGCTGAAAATCCTCGCTCGTACTTTGGCATCACGCGCGTCGTCCTGCACGATGTTGGCGAACCGCCGAAACCGGAAGTGACTCACCTGCGCCCGCTGTTCCGTGATCCTGCCTCGCAAGCCGATGTTTCTAGTCGTTATGCGTCGGTGATTGTCGCAGCGCTGCTACGCTGGGCAGACAACAAAGCCACCGACGACGACGTCCGCTGGATCGACGCACTTCTGAGGCGCGAGTTACTCCACAACAAGCTCGCTCCATCGCCACGAGTCGAAGAACTCGCAAAGCAATACCGACAGACCGAAGCCGAACTCTCATTGCCGCGCGTCATTGTGGGGATCGGCGACGGCGGGCCCGGGATCAATCAGCCGATATTCGCACGCGGCGATTGCACTCGGCCGGGGGAGGCGGTGCCGCGACGCTATCTCGAAGCGTTGTCTCGCACGAGCGAGTCATTCACGAGTCCCGGCAGCGGACGCTTGGAACTCGCCGAGCGGATTGCCAGCGCGGACAACCCGCTGACCTCGCGAGTCATCGTCAATCGCGTCTGGCATCATCTTTTCGGCACCGGATTAGTTCGCACGGTTGATGATTTCGGACACGTCGGCGAGCAACCGTCGCATCCAGAGCTGCTCGATCACCTCGCCACGAAGTTTGTGGAGGATGGCTGGTCGATCAAGAAATTGATTCGCGAGCTTGTGCTGACGCGCACGTTTCAGATGTCGAACCAGCCTTCCGCAACCGGTCGCGAGAGTGATCCGCTCAATCGGTTGCTGCGGCATTACCCCGCTCGGCGATTGGAAGCAGAAGCCGTGCGCGATTCGATCCTTGCTGCGTCGGGCCGTTTGGATCGCACCATGTTCGGGCTCAGCGTGCAACCGTATCGCGAGAAAGAATACGCCGATCGCCGCCTCTTCCCCGGCCCGTTGGATGGCAGCGGTCGCCGCAGCATCTACATCAAAAACAATTTGATGGAGGCTCCGAAGTTCCTCGGAGCGTTCAATCTTCCCGGCGGCAAAGTGGCTCAAGGCCGCCGCGATGTGACCAACGTGCCGGCTCAGGCGCTGGCGCTACTTAACGATCCCTTCGTGTTGCAGCAGGCGGAGGTGTGGGGCGCGAGCTTGGTGAAACGTCCAGATGAAACGATCCCTGCCAGGATCAACGCGATGTTTCAGATCGCGCTCACCCGTCCGCCAACCGGCGATGAGCAAGATCGTTTTGAGCAAGCTGTCCGGCAACTTGCAGACTTGCACCAAGTCGCCGGCCCTAATGTGCTGACGAGCCAAGTCGTCTGGAAGGACGTCGCTCACGCGCTCTTCAACGTCAACGAGTTCATCTATATTCCCTGAAATAAGTGCGGAGCGGGGAGTGCGGAATGCGGAGTTTTAAGGCCTGCTGTCATGGGCCGATGTGAGGCCTGAATGCCAACCACTGAACCATCGCCCTTGCTCAACCGGTCAAAGCAGTTTGCTCTGCGAACGATTCGGTTGGTGGAGAGTCTGCCTCGCAAGCGAGCCAGTGGTGTGATTGGTAAGCAGTTGTTGCGCGCGGCGACGTCTGTTGGTGCGAATTACCGTGCGGCGTGCCGTGGACGTTCTCGTGCGGAATTCTGTGCAAAGCTGGGAATCGTTGAGGAGGAAGCTGATGAGTGCGTCTACTGGCTGGAGTTGGTGATGGTGTCAGGCCTCTTGAAGAAAGAGTTGGTCGAGAAACTACATGATGAAGCGACGGAGATCCTGAAAATGGTCGTTGCCTCAATCCGTACCGCCCGTCCGAGTCCGAGGAGCCAGCGATGAAACGTGTTTGGAGTGCGGAGTGCGGAATGCGAAGTGCGGAGTTGTCGCGGCGCGAATTGCTCCGTACTTCTGCCAACGGTTTCGGCATTGTTGCGCTCTCGGCAATGATGGGCAGTCAGGCATCGGCCCTCACAACTCCGCACTCCGCACTCCGCACTCCGCACTTCCAGCCGCGCGTCAAGAACGTGATTTTCCTGTTCATGGACGGAGGAGTTTCACACGTCGATTCGTTCGATCCAAAAACGAAGCTCGATGAACTCGACGGCAAGCCGTTCCTTGAATCGAAGAACCCGACCGCGAACGGCAATCGCCAGTGGCTGAAGTGTCCGTGGACGTTTCGGAAACATGGCGAATGCGGAATGCCGATCAGCAGTCTGTTCCCGCACATCGCGACGCATGCCGATGACCTCGCGGTGATCCGCTCGATGAAGGCCGACTTGCCGATCCATTCGACGGGGGTGCTCTTCCTACACACCGGCTCGAACAACGCCGGCCGGCCGAGTCTTGGTTCGTGGGTCAACTACGGTCTCGGCTGCGAAAGCCAGAACTTGCCGGGCTTTGTCGTGCTCAGTTTCGGAGTCGTCCCCTGCGGCGGTCTCGAAAATTATTCGAGTGGCTTTCTGCCCGCGAATCATCAGGCCACGCTGCTCGCGGCCGATGGCACGCCGATCGACAACATTCATCCGGCCGACAAAGACTCTCGCATTCAACTCGCCAAGCTCGCGTTACTGCGCGGACAGAACGAAGCGTTCTCGCGGTCGCTCGGTGGAGACGACGATGTCGATGCGGCGATCAAGAACTACGAGATGGCGTTCCGAATGCAGTCGCTCGTCCCCGATCTGCTCGATCTGAGCCGCGAGACCGAAGCCACACAGAAGCTATACGCCCTCGACTCGAAAGTTCCCTCGCAGCGGCTGTACGGCATCCAATGCCTGCGAGCACGCCGGCTGATTGAATCGGGCGTCCGCTTCGTCGAGATCACCTGCCCGCCCGGCGCGTCGAACGGCACATGGGACCAGCACGGCAATCTCAAAGCCGGCCACGAAAAGAACGCGCTCGACACCGATCAGGCGATCGCCGGACTGATTACCGATCTCAAGCAGCGCGGTTTGTTCGAGGAAACGCTGCTCGTGTGGGCCGGCGAGTTTGGTCGCACGCCGCACTCCTCCGGCCGAGACGGACGAGATCATCACCCCGAAGGTTTTTCCGTGTGGCTTGCCGGTGGCGGCGTGCGCGGAGGCACGATTTACGGCGCGACCGACGACCTCGGTATGCACTCGGTTGAAAACATCTGCACGATGCACGACCTGCACGCCACAATTCTGCATCTGCTTGGCCTCGACCACGAACGCCTGACGTTCCGCTTCAGCGGCCGAGATTTCCGTTTGACCGATGTGCATGGCAACGTCGTCCGCGAGGTGCTGACGTCCGCTTGATAAATGCCAGCTCGGCCAAAAATGAAACTGGCGAGCGGGGCGGCGTCAGCCCCCCGGTGCTGCGTCGAATGCACCGGAGGGCTGAC
>SXKJ01000121.1 GCA_005778115.1 Planctomyces sp.
CCCCCGGTTTCTGCCGACTCGGCACGACTCACCGGGGGGCTGACGCCGCCCCGCTCGCCGGAAACAGCGCACTCCGTCGCACCGAACATCGTCCAACTGCTTCATGACCTGCACACGCTGGCAATGACACTGCGGCGACGCCGATTCGCGAAAGGCTCGCTCGACCTGAACTTGCCGGAGGTCAAACTCGACTTCGACAAAGAGGGCCGAGTCATCGGGGCTCACGAAGTCGAGCATGACGAAAGTCATCAGCTCATCGAAGAGTTCATGCTCGCCGCGAACATCGCCGTCGCGACGAAGCTGAATGACCTCGAAGTCGGATTCCTCCGCCGAGTCCACGCCGAGCCAGACTCGCTCAAGCTGCAGGCCTTCGCAAAGTTCGTCGCGACGCTGGGGTTCGAAGTCGGCGAACCACAGCCTTCCAATCGCGAACAGCGACGAGGAAAAGAAAGAACGAAAGGGAAATTCAAATCTCAAAGTTCAAACCTCAAGTCCCGCCCGTCGCCGTTCGATAGTCCGGTGATCCTTTCCAAGGCCACGTTGCAAAAGCTGCTCAAAGACGTTGCCGGCACACCGGCCGAGCACGCCGTCAACTACGCTTTGCTTCGCAGTCTGCGACAGGCGGAATACTCCGGTGTGCCGATCGGCCACTACGCGCTGGCCGTCACCGAGTACTGCCACTTCACCAGCCCGATTCGCCGTTACCCGGACCTGACGATTCACCGTTTGTTTGATGAGATCGTCGTAGCCGACGCAGCTTGCCTCGGTGCCATTCGGAAGGACCGGTGGAGTTCGAAACAGTTGGACGCTGGCAGCGTCCGCTACGGGATGAGTGACGCCGAACTCGCGATCCTCGGCCAACACTGTTCGGACACCGAACGCCGAGCGGCTCAAGCCGAACGCGAACTGACCAAGATCAAACTGCTGGCGTTCATGTCCACGCGCGTCGGTGACGAGTTCGACGCGATTATCACGGGAGTCGAACGCTTCGGGATGTTCTGCAAAGGAGTCGAGATGCCGGTCGACGGCTTCGTCCACATCAGCACGTTGGCGGAGAAAGACTATTTCGATTTCGATCAAGCCAGTGTCAGCCTGGTTGGTCGCCTAACTGGAAAGCAACTGCGACTCGGCGACCGAGTCCGCGTGCAAGTCGCCTTCGTGAACGTCGACCGCCGCGAACTCGATTTCCGTTTGGTCCTCGACCGTTCACCCGCCCGTCGACCTCGCGGAGAACAAAAGGGGGCACCCAAGTCGCCGCGCGAGAAACAACGACCAACGCAGGAACGCAAGGAGCCACGAAGATCAAAACGTCGCTGACAGGGGTGCTCGTTATTGACGACGGCCCTTTGTTTTCTCTGAGTAGCCAATGGCAAGCACCGAGCCGGCCGCCCCCACGGCTTCCACCAGAAAGTGCATGTAATGCGGCGTGCCTTGGGAGAGATGCACCAGCACATGACTGGTCAGTGCAGACAAGCTCCAGAGAACAGCCAGCACGATGGCTGTTGCGAGCCGCCCGCGCGGTGCCGTCTTGGCTCCCGCGATGACAAAAACCGCCGCCGCCAGGATGCCAGATAAGCTGTGAAGAGAGAATCGGCGAAAGTCTGACGCGGGCATCGCCGCAGACCCGGAGAGTTGAGACAGTGCAGGCCGCATCACGAAGCCAGCGACAATGTGAAGAGCGAGAACGCCGAGCACCGCCGCCGCCGGAACGCAGAGCCATCGCAGAAGTTCGATGTTCTTTTCTTTTAGAGTCAGCTCAGTGACAGACTTCATGGAGAACGAATTCGTAGGGGTGGCTCCCGCGTGCCAGTCGATTTCACAATGGTCGGCAGGAGCAGCCCTGACCTCAGTTTGCGGCGAAGGCTCGTTGCAGGGTCGAGTGGCTGCGGGAGCGGACGGCTTGGAAGGCTTGGACGGTGGCCCAGCCGTCGCTGGTGTGCAGCGCGGTCAGCAGCTTGTCGCCCTGAGGTGCTGGTGAAGGCTCGACGTGGGCGATGAGCTCGGATCGAGAGTGTGACGTCTCGGATTTCAAATTTGAGATTTGAGATTTGAGATCCGGCTCGCGAGGCAGGTCGAGGAACGCTCGGTCGTGTCGCAGAGTCCAGGCAGAGTTGGGTTGTTGCGGGGACGACAGCGTCTCCTGCGAAGACAGCTCAAACGACAATTGAGCGTCTCGCGTCAGGCGATTCCAACTGGGGATTGGCAACGAAATGTTCGCCAGCGGTGAGAGCACGAACGATGCAAGCAGGCAGAAGCTCAGGAACGACGCAGCTTGTCGAGCTTGTGCCCAGCGGCGAGCTTGTCGATAGGCGATGGTTGCGGCATTCAAGACACGTTCGCGCAGGCGATCCGACAAAGTTGGCAACGTGTTCGCGCCTCGCAACAGCTCGGTTTCGGCAGCAAAGGTTTGTAGTTCCGCCTTCAGCCAGTCAGGTTCGGAGCCACCACCTAAAGGCGGAACTACGAACTCATCGTGGGGAAAGTGCTCAGCCATGTCGCACCTCCTCGGCCAGTGGCTGCAATGTGCGTTCGAGTTTCTCAAGGGCATAGCGATAGCGGCTGGCAGCGGTGTTCGGGGATTCGCCCAGGACTTCGGCGATCTCGGCGAAGGTCATTTCTTCCCAGATTTTCAGAACGACCACTTCAGCTTGTTCGGCAGGCAGGCGTTTGACGGCGGTTTGAATTTGTTCGCGCCAATCGTCATCGGGCATCGTCCAGAAGCGCGGGCGCGAAACCCAGGTTCGCAACATCTCAACGACTCGCGAGCGGCTGCGGCGCGACTCGGCCAGCTTGAGCGTTTCGTTGCGGACCATCTTCACGAAGTACGCCCACGGCTGATCGGCTTGCGCGAGTCGTTCGGGATGTTGAGCCAGCTTGATCATCGCAGCTTGCAGCGCGTCTTCGGCATCTTCGCGCCGGCCGGAGATCGTTTCGGCGTACCGCACCAGCCGAGCGGCGGTGAGGTCGAAGAGCTGCCCGAGCGCGGCGACATCTCCCTCGGCCAGTTGTGCGCACAACTGCGAGACTCGCGTCGCCAGCGATTCGGAGGGATCGGGCATCGTTAGTTTTGTAGCCGCGTTCATCAGAACGCGGGATTTCAGGCTCGCCCCGCACTCTGACGAGTGCGGCTACGGAGAGATCCAGCAGGTCGTGGATTTTGTCTAACTCAGCCCCTAAATTCCCGCCCGAAATTGGTCTGATCCCGAAAGATTCTCCGAGCCGATCGACTGCCTCATGCCCGAAACCGCTGAAAACGCCGCCCCCGCGATGGATCGTCAAGCACTGCTCCAAGAACTGAAATGGAAGAAATTCCCGGTGCTCGACGACGGTTTCGTGTGCCTGGTGGACGTGATGGGAGACGACAGCTCGATCGTGCAGGCGGCTCGCGTCAGCTACGGCGAGGGGACCAAGAAAGCTTCCGACGACCGCACGCTCATTCGTTATTTGCTGCGACATCGGCACACGACCCCGTTCGAGATGGTCGAGCTGAAGTTCCTCGTCCGAGTTCCGATGGACTGCTGGCGGCAATGGATTCGGCATCGGACGGCGAACGTCAACGAGTACAGCACGCGGTATTCGATCGCGATTGATTCGATGCAGACGACAGCGGCCAACGAATGGCGGACGCAGTCGCAGACGAACCGGCAAGGCAGCGAAGAGATGCTGCCGGCGGATGTCGGCGAGAGGCTCAGCGCCGCAGAACGCGAATTTCAAGAGCAGACACGTCGCATGTATCAGGAGCGGCTCGATCTGGGAGTCGCGCGCGAGCAGGCTCGCAAAGACTTGCCGCTCTCGACCTACACGGAAGCTTATTGGAAGGTCGATCTGCACAACCTGCTGCACTTCCTCGCGCTGCGGATGGACTCGCACGCTCAGCTTGAGATTCGCGAGTACTCGGCCGCGATCGGTCGGAAGATCGTGCAGCCACTGCTGCCGATGGCCTGGGAAGCGTTCGAGGACTATCGCCTGAATGCATCCGGACTGTCCCGGCTGGAGATCGGTTGCATCCAGAGATTGATGCAGCTCGCTTCTGCGAACGGACGAGTACCGCCGTTGTCGGTGGAGGATTTCTTCGCCGTGCAAGACCCGACGTGGCGTGAGCTGACTCGCAGCCGTGAGCGCGATGAATGCCTCGCGAAGCTGCAAGAGTTGGGATTGGTGGCCTCGTAGGTCAGGCTTTCCAGCCTGACCCAAACGGCGAAAAGACCGTCCACACTCAAACAGGTCAGCCTGGAAAGGCCGACCTACTTTTGTTGCAGGTACTCTTCGATCCGCTCGGCTTTGCGGGTCAGATACGGGATGTGCTGGTTGTTGGCGTCGATGAACCGTTGCAGGTAACGCAGGTGCTGCTCGAATTGCTCGGTGAATTTCAGGTTCTCCTGATCGCGCCAAGTGCTGCTAAGTGAGTGCAGTTGCGCGGACAACGCCGTCGTGCGGTCTGTCAGGTCTTGGTTGAACTGCTTGAGCATCTGCGCGAAGAGCCGCAGTTCGCCGGGATCGACAATGGCTTGAGTCATGATGAGTCGCGAGTCCAGAGAGTTACGTCGAATGAATGGGTTCAGGCAGAGCCGACGGCGGCTGAGAGTCTAGCGAACAACCGATCGACTTCACGCCGAGTTTCTTCGTCGAGCTGAAACGCGACCGGGCCACGGATCAGCGTGTTGCGGAAGAGTCCTTGCTTGTGCAGCAGGTATTTCTCGACGGACAGAAACCCATCGAGTCCGGTTTGCAGCGCGACGAGCGCGGAGAGAGGGAGTGAGATCTCGTAGGCTCGCTGGTCGTCGCCCGCTTGTAAGGCTCGCCACAAGGCGACGAGCGCGTCGATCAAATCGGCTCCGGGCATCGTGCCGACGACTCCGCGGCGATAGCTATCGACCAGAGCGATCCCGCCACTTCCCTCGAAGACGGCAGCTTCGCCGTTCGTTGCGTCGCGCAGCTCGGTAAGCCGTTGTCCGATTGGGACTGCTTCCGGTTTGAAGAGGACTCGCGGGTGAAACTCGCGCCACATCCGAGCCTGCAAGGCAATCGACATCGGCCGGCCGACGTAGCCGCTGGCATCTTGCACGATCAGCGGAATCGGCACGGCGTGCAGCAGCCGCTCGAAGTATTTCAATTGTTCGGCCTCGCCGACGGACACCGAGACGGGCGGAATCGCCATCAGCGCGGATGCCCCCGCATCGGCTGCGTGTCGTGCGAGTCGTTCCGCTGAATGCGAGCTTTCGGCTCCCACACTGATGACCACCGAGCCGCGAGGCAGACCGCATCGGCAAGCGTGTTCGGCGAGAGTTTGCCGTTCGTCGGTAGACAGCCGCAGCGTTTCGGAGACCATCGCCATGACGATCCCGTTGGCTCCGCGATCGAACAGCCAGTCGATCTCGCGATGCAATGTCTCGAAGTCGATGGACTCGTCGTCGTGATACGGCGTTTGAAAGACGGGCAGAACACCGGCGAGGTTTGTAGACATGACGAGGGAGGGTAAATGACGAGTGCGAGTAGTTCCACCGCACCGTCCATGACGGCGGTTTCGGTCGGCGAAGTTGCTCCGATCATGGCGACGTGAAGGAAGTCACCAAGCGTGCCGCAGCATGATCTGCCGGTTTTTTGTGTTGTCTGGAGTCGCTGATCGCGACCGTGATCGGCAGGCTGAATTCGTCACAATGCGCTTGACGCTTCGGGCAGGGGGGACGATCTAATACCGAAGCGTGTCGGAGGAGCTCCGACCAGGCACGAGGCAGGACGCCGCATCGCAGACCAGCCGCACAGGTGGCGGCAAGGAGTTCCCTCATGGCATGGCGCATTCAAAGTTGGTTCGGTCGGCAGGGTCGGCATATTCAGCAAGGAGTGTGCTTGGTCGCCGTGACGGCGGCTTCGATCGGCACGACGTTCATCGCCACGGCCGATGGGCCGAAAGGGGGCGATGCCCGCAAGAAGGTTTCCCAGCAGCTCGCGTTTGGTGAGTTCGCCGCGGCGATTGAAACCGCTCGCGCCGTCGCCGATCCCGCAGAGAAGGCCAACCTCCTGGGGATGATCGCCAATGCTCAACTGAATTCCGGCGACGCTTCTGCCGCACGCGGCACGACGCGACGCATCGAGCAACCGCAAGCGGCCGGACAGCAGGCTCGGCAGCAGGCGCTAAGCGGTGGTGTCATCGCCGACTTCCAATCGCTGATCCGCCTGATCGAGGAAGAGACCAGCGGACCGTGGATGACTCGCGACGGCGAAGGAGGCACGATCACCGAATACCAAAACGGCGTGGCCGTGAATCCGAACGGCTTGTTGGCGTCGTTGAAAAAAGAAGAACACACGGGCCGACTGAAGGCGCTGGGTGTCATTGCTCGCAAGGCGGAATTGAATGCGGCGGTCGCTGAGCAATCGGACCTGCGATTCGTGTCGCTGACGCAGTTGGAACGCGAAGCCACCAAGCGGATGACCGAGGGACGTCCCATCGTCGAGACGATGAAGAACCTCGCCGGCATCACGCAGTTGAAATTTGTCGTCGTCGATCAGAAGTCGCGCGACGTGTTGATCGGCGGACCTTCGGAAGCCTGGAAGTATGACAGCAACGGCAATCCGGTCGGCGTGAAGAGTGGCCGTCCGACATTGCAACTCGACGATCTCGTTACGGTGCTGCGGACGTTCTCGAACGATGGGCCGCAGAACTTTGGCTGCTCGTTCAATCCGCGCCAGGAAGGTTTGAAGCAACTGCAAGCGTTCGTCGAGAAGTCCAATTCACGTGGCCCGTTGGATTCTGTGGCGGTCAAAGGCTGGGTCAATCAACTGCAATCAAAGCTCGGCCCGCAAGACATCGAATTGTGGGGCGTGCCCCGTGACTCGCGCGTTGCCCGTGTTGTGACCGAGGCAGATTACCGGCTGAAGATGATCGGCATCGGCAAGCTGGAAGGTGGCCCGCATGTCCCTAGCATCTTTGAACTACTGACCGTCGAGGAGCAGAAATCGAGCAAGCTCGATGCTCTCCGTTGGTGGCTGACAATGAAGTACGACTCGATCCTGCACAGCCCGGATCACAACGTATTTGAAATCCAAGGCCCCTCGGTGCAGTGCCTCTCGGAAGACCAATACCTGACGGAGAAGGGCGAGCGAGTCGGCACTGGCCAGGCGAGCGAGACCAACCGCGCCTTTGCCGCCAACTTTACGAAGCACTACGCCGAACTGGCTCAGCGTGACATCGCGTTTGCCGATCTGCAAAACGTGTTCGACCTGGCGCTCGTCGCCGCGCTGTTAAAGAACGAAGGGGTCGCTAATCGCATCGGCTGGGACAGTGGATCGTTCGCTCCGCATGGGATGTACCAGCCGGCAGTCTACGCCGCTCCGCGTGAAGTAGAATCGGTCGCGAATCATCGCGTCTATCGCGGCAAAGACATCGTGGTCCAAGTCGCCGGCGGCGTGCGTGGCGATCTGATGTCGGTTGTCCGTGATCGCCAAGTGATGAAATCGTCCGAGACCTTGAAGAAAGACATGGCCTCACACAGACCAGCCACCGACCTGCCGCAAGGCCGCTGGTGGTGGGACGCGAAGTAGCCGTCCTACAAAACATAAAACCCGCCGTGGCAGGTCAGCCTCGGCGGGTTTTTTCGTTATGTGCTGACTCAGGCCGAGCCACCTGCCCACATCGGGAAGCAGATTTTTCTGTCCCACAGTTTTCTGTTCAACCAACAGAGTGTTTACAGAAAGATGTCGGACAGAAAGATGGCCGCGACGACCTGGCCGGATGGAGTTTGGGGTTGGTGAAGGGCACGACGCGAGGTAGGTTTCACTGCGGTTTTCTCACACGGATGGGGGTGGCTCATGGATCAGAGCAAACGGACTTCGGTGGCGTTGTTGGGATTGTTTGTCGGCAGCGGTTGCTCGGCGCTGATCTATGAAATCGTGTGGTTGCAGCAGTTGGGCTTGGTGCTGGGGGCGACGTCGGTGTCGCTGGCGATTCTGCTGACCAGCTTCATGGGTGGCATGTGCTTGGGAAGTCTCGCGTTGCCGCGGTTGGTTTCGGCCGCTCGGCATCCGCTGCGAGTTTACGCCGTGCTGGAGTTGCTGATCGGCGCCTGTGGTTTGGCAATTCTGTGGGCCATGCCTTTTGTCAGCCGCGTGTATTGCTCGTTCGGACTGCCAGGGAGCAGCGACTTGCTGGCTCGCGCGGTCTTCGCGTTGACGTTGCTGTTGCCGCCGACGATCTTGATGGGAGCGACATTACCGGCGGTGGCTCGCTGGGTGCGATCGACTCAACTTGGATTCTTTTATGGAGCCAATACCTTTGGTGCGGTGCTCGGCAGCTTGCTGGCAGGTCTGTGTCTCTTGCCGTTCTTCGATGTCGTCGTGGCGACGGGCGTGGCGGCGGTGATCAATGTGAGCGTTGCGATCGGAGCGTGGGTGCTGGCATCAACGTCATCCTCTCTGCCGAGCGGGGCGGCGTCAGCCCCCCGGTTACACGGAGCGGCCGATGACTATCACGTCGAACAAACTGGGGTGCTGATGCCGCGCCGCTCGCCTGGTTTTGCACACGCGCCATACTTTGTCATCGGCTTGTCTGGGATGACCGCCTTGGGCGCGGAGGTCATCTGGACTCGCTGGCTTGGTCTGCTGTTTGGACCGACGACGTACACGTTTTCGATTCTACTTGCGGTCTTCTTGCTGGGGCTAGGTGCCGGCAGTTGGGGTGGCGCATGGCTGGCTCGGCGAGTTCGTTCGCCGAGCATGGCCTTGGCGGTGTCACAGTTGTTGTTGATGATCGCGATTCCGTTCGGAGCGTTCATGATCGTCGACGTGCTGCCGTATTGGTTGCATACGCGGGACGTGAGCCAGTCCTTGATGACTCGCATGAGTCTGGATGTGATCCGCGCGTTGGCAGCGTTCTTGCCGGCGACGTTGTTGTGGGGTGCGAGTTTTCCTTTCGCGGTTGCAACGGTCGCCGATGAGCGGCGCGACTCGGCGAACTTGGTCGGCGGGCTGTATTCGGCAAACACGCTGGGGGCGATCATCGGGACTCTGCTCGTCAGTTTGTTCGCGGTGCCGCTGTTCGATGGGCGGTTTGCTCAGCAATTGTTGACGCTGTGCGCGGGACTGCCGGGCGTTATAGCCGCGTTTAGCCAGAACCCGGGGAA
>SXKJ01000122.1 GCA_005778115.1 Planctomyces sp.
ATCAGCTCGCCGACGACGAAGTTGCCGGTCGGGTTGATGTGATACTTCGTCGCCGCGGTCAGCCATTCGGCGGGGACGCTGGGGCGGATGACTTCGGCTTTGATGAAGTCGGCGATCTGAGCTTGGGTGACGCTCGCCGCGTGTTGCGTCGAGACGACGACGGCGGTCACTCCGACCGCTTTGCCGTCACGGAACTCGACACTGACCTGGCTCTTGCTGTCCGGGCGGAGCCAATCGACGAGTCGCTTCTGCCGAACTTCGGTCAGCTTGTTAATGATGCGGTGAGCCAGCGCGATTGGGACCGGCATGAATTCGGGGGTGTGGTTGCAGGCGTAGCCGAACATCAGGCCCTGATCGCCGGCTCCGTCGCGATCGACTCCCATCGCGATGTCCGGGCTTTGAGAGTGCAGCGCCACGAAGCAGCGGAACGTGTCGGCATCGAAGCCGACATCGACGTTCGTGTAACCGATGTCGCGGACGACATCGCGAGCGACTTTGACGTAATCGACTTGAGCCTGCGAGGTGATCTCACCGGCGAGCACCACCGTGTCGGACGTGCAAAGAGTCTCGCAAGCCACGCGAGAGCGAGGATCAATGGCGATCAAGGCGTCGAGCACGCCGTCCGAGATTTGATCCGCGACTTTGTCGGGATGTCCCATGCTGACCGATTCGCTGGTGAAGATGAAACTCGCCATGTCGCTTTGGTTCCGTCGTTTGTCTGAAAAGAACTGGCCGGTCATTCTCCAAGGCTTCCGAACCTCGACCGGCCAAAGTTGGGCGGGATTGTAGGTACGGCGGCGCGATGCCTCAACGCCGGTCAAAGATCCGTGGCGATTGTGACTGCTTTCATTTTTCGCCCTTCATTTTCCGCCAGCTTGCCGTGGAAGCTGGCGGAAAATGAAGGGCGGAAGATGAAGGCAGGAGACTGGAGCGAATAGACCAGTCGGCTTAGAACGTGTCCGACGAGTCCTCTTCCAGATGAGTTGCCGGGAGCCTGCCGCATGACACTGTCTTTAATACCCGAATTTGAATCGACGCTCTTTGGCCAATCCCAGGCCATTCAAAACCGGCGCGCCACATGCCGCGAGGTGTTTGAGCGCTGCCGCTCGGTCGTCATGGAACGGGAATCGAGTGTGCAGGCATGGGTTCGCTTTAGCAGCGACGAGGTCGAACAAGCGGTGGCGGATCGGGATCTCGAACTTAAGAAGGGGCAGTGGCGCGGACCGTTGCACGGGATCCCGCTGGGGGTGAAGGACATCTACGACGCTGCCGGAGCAGCCACTGTCGCCGGCATTCCACATCGGCAATCCGATCCGGCGAAACGTGATTCCGCGATGGTCGCTCGATTGCGCGAGGCGGGGGCGATCATCGTCGGAAAGACGGTGACAACTCCGTATGCGTACTTCGATCCGCCGCCGACTCGGAATCCCTGGAATCTGGATCGCACACCGGGCGGCTCATCGAGTGGTTCGGCGGCGGCGGTGGCGAGCGGCATGTGTCTGGGAGCGCTCGGTTCTCAGACGGGCGGTTCGATCTTGCGGCCCGCTTCGTTCTGCGGCATCGCCGGTTACAAGCCGACGTTTGGATTGCTCAATCGGCGCGGCATGTTTCCGTTTGCTCCGAGCCTCGATCATCCCGGCCCGATGGCGCGGACCGTCACGGATATGATCCTGATGATGACCGCTCTCGCTCCGCCGTTCCTGCGCGAATCGTTTCAAGCCTTGCCCAATGAGCCGCTCGTCAGCGCCCCCGAAGCCCTGCCGACGTTCGTGGCTCCGGAAGGAGACTTCTTGAGCAAGACGGAACCGGCCATGTCCGCCGCGCTGGATGCGACCATCGAATGCCTCAGTCAATCAGACGCGATGATCATTTGCGGGCCGCCGGCCGAACTCGAACTGCCGAAGCTGTGGGCGCAGCATCGCTGCGTAATGGCGGTCGAGATCGCGATGTCTCAAGAGGAGCGGCTGGAGGAGCATCCCGAAGAATTCACTCCCGCCGTGCGTGCGATGATCGAGGAAGGGTTGCTGGTCCGCTCGGTCGAATATGCGGCGGCGATTCAGTTTCAACGTGCGTTGCGTCGCCGCATGTCGCGTGCGATCGGCGACACGATTTGGCTGATGCCGGCCGCTCGCGGAGCTGCCCCAACTCCCGAAACGACCGGCGATCCGTGCATGAACTCGCCGTGGAGCTTTCTGGGATTCCCAACCATCACGATCCCGATGGCGCTGTCGCCGGTGGGCCTGCCGCTCGGATTGCAGTTGGTCGCGGGACCGGGGCAAGACATCGAACTGTTCCGCGTGGCGCGGTGGTGCGAGTCCGTCTTGGCTCGCAATTGACACCGTAGGAAGGCCGCCCTCGGCCGACTCTTTGAAATCTCAAATCTCAAACCGCAGGACGGCCGAGGGCGGCCATTCTCCAAGGGTGCAGCCGCCATGCGTAGATCGACCCTCCTTGCTTCGGCCATCATGCTGATCGGTGTCGCCACTCCAGCGTTGTCCCTGGCCGATGAATTGCTCGACCGTATTGACGCTCAACGTCCGAAGTACGTCGAGATCGCCTCGAAGATCTGGCGCTGGGCCGAGGTTGGATACAAGGAAGTGGAAAGCTCGTCGCTGCTGGCCGACGAACTCGAAGCGGCTGGCTTTGAAGTCAAACGGGGAGTCGCCGACATCCCGACCGCGTTCGTGGCGGAGTTCGGTTCGGGCAAGCCGGTCATCGGCATCCTCGCCGAATACGACGCGCTGCCGGGCATGGAGCAAGAAGCCGTGCCGGCCAAGCAACCGGTGAAATCGAATAAGGCGGGACATGCTTGTGGACATCATCTATTCGGGACCGCTTCGACTTGGTCCGCGATCACTGTGCAGGAGGAGATGGCTGCGAAGAAGATCAAAGGGACGCTGCGGCTTTACGGATGCCCGGCCGAAGAGGGAGGCAGCGGTAAGGTCTTCATGGTGCGGGCAGGGCTATTCAACGATTGCGATGTCGTGCTGCATTGGCATCCGGGTTCGGAGAATCGGGCGGGAGTCGAAACCAACCTGGCGAACATCAGCGGCAAGTTTCGATTTCGGGGCAAGGCGGCTCACGCGGCGGGTGCTCCGCATCAGGCTCGGTCGGCGCTTGATGCGGTGATGCTGTTCGCTCACGCCGTTGATCTGCTGCGCGAGCATGTGCCGCAGGAGACTCGGCTGCATTACGTCATCACCAACGGCGGCAACGCGCCCAACATCGTGCCCGACTTCGCCGAGGTCTACATGTACGCTCGGCATCCCGATCCGAAGACGCTCGACGGCATTTGGAACCGGATCGAGAAGTGCGCGGAAGGGGCGGCGATCGCGACCGAAACAACCCGGTCGCTGGAACTGGTCGGTAACACGGCGAATCTGTTGCCGAACGATTCGCTCGCGAAGTTGCTCGACAAACATCTGCGAACGATCGGTGGGGTGACGTACTCGGCGACGGAAACCGACTTCGCCGATAAGCTGCGTCCGAGCTTGCTGCGTCCCGAACTGCCGCCGCTGACGGAAGCGTCTCAAGTGAAGTCGATCGGTGAAGGACAACGCTACGGCTCGACCGATGTGGGTGACGTGAGTTGGGCGGTCCCGACTGGTGGCTTCTCGACGGCGTGTGTGTTCCCCGGTGTGCCAATGCACTCGTGGCAGGCGGTTGCGTGCGGCGGCACCGCCGTCGGCCACAAGGGAATGGTCATCGCTACCAAGACGCTGACTTTGGCGACGCTCGAATTGTTCAACGATCCTCAGCAAGTCGCCGCCGCGCGCGAGAGCTTCGACAAACGCCGCGCGGGGAAGAGCTATCAGACTCGCTTTCCGAAGGAGCAACGTCCGGCGTTGAACTATCGCGACAATGCAGTGACGGAGTGAGTTAGAAAGTGAATCGCGATTAACTCGCTCCCAAATGTCGTTTCAGAATGTCGGGCAGCGTGCTGGCGAATTGGCTGCGCGGCATGACCTCCGCACCGGCGGCCTGGGCGGTTTCGAGCAACTCGACGTTCACATGCGATCCGAACGCAATGACCGAAATCGGCGCTGAGGCCGGCATCGCCGCGAAGAGGTCCGTGATGGACGCTTGCGGAGCGCCCAGGTCGAACAGCACGCAGGCCAATTCTCCGGATGCCAATCGCGCCGCGGCGGTGGCGACATCGTCGAACGCTTCCACTCGCAGGCCCAATGCCCCAGCGGTGCCGGTGACTTTGCTGGTAAAGAACAGGTCCGGCGAAATCAATAGGCCGATTTTGGTGTGAGGCATCTCGGTGCTACGTCCCAGTCGGAATCGAACGATGGAAATGCACGTGCTTCCAAGCACCGTTTTGCTTCTGCCAGACCCGCGTCTCTTCGCTGGCGAAGGTTTTGGGATCGCCGGTGGCTTCGACTCGCTGAGTCAACCGGATGTAGGAGACGATGGCGGTGTCGCCGATGATGCGAACGTGCGGCGAGGCCATGATCGACTGCTTCGGTCGGCCGGAGGCTTCCAGCTTGAAATAGAAATGATGGAAGTCCATGCCTTGCACGACGTGGCCCAGAGCCTCCGGCTCAAAGCAGGTCAGGCTGGGATCGCAGAGTTCGGCGTAGGCGTTCCAGTTTTGCGAGTTGATCGCGTCGAGCAGCTTGCGGTTGGCTTGCAGGACCTCAGCGGTGAGATCGGCCATGAGTGGTTCCTTCAATCATTGATGTCGTTCGAGTGAGGCGGCTCGTAGCCGCGCGGGGCGGGATGATAGCGTCCTATTTCTTGGCCTTCACGCAGCGGAAGCCGATGGCGTCGTCCCCCTCGGTGAGGGGCAGCGATCTGCGAGCGGAACTGGTCAGCTTCGAGTAGTGATCCTTCCACGAGCCGCTGCGAACGACAATCTTTTTCTGAGCGGCTTCGGTCCACGCTCGACCGTCGGCCGGTGCGCCGTCGTAGTTGTCGTGCCAACTGTCCTCCACGAATTCCCAGAGGTAGCCGTGGAAGTCATACAAGCCCCAAGCGTTGGGCTTCTTGGCTCCGACCGGGGGATCGTTGCCGGCGGCGTTGCCTGTGTGCCAACCAAACTCGTCGAGGACTGATGCCTTGTTACCGGCGTCCCCTTCTTTGGTGGCGGAATCGCCGAAGCTGTAGACCGTCGTTGTCCCGGCTCGGCAGCAGTATTCCCATTCGGCTTCCGTCGGCAGGCGGATCGCTTCGTCATCGCCGAGCAGTTTTTCGGCTCGCATCAGGTCGGTAGTCTTCTTGCAGAAGTCACGAGCGTCTTGCCAGGAAAACATCTCGACCGAATTGCGTGGTCCTTTCCATTTGCTGGGATTGGCTCCCATGACCGCTTCGTACAGGTTTTGTGGGACTTCGTATTTGGCGATCGCGAAGCGGTGCTTGAGCGTGACTTCATGCGTCGGCTTTTCGCTGGCGGCTTGATCGCTGCCCATGCGGAACTTTGACGGAAAGGCGATTGAGCCGTCGCGAGATTTCTCACCGGGAGCGATCTCGACGAACTCATCGTTGAATCGCTTGAGGAGTTCGGCATTGGTTGATTTGGCCGTAGTTTTCAACGGTTGCTCTCCTGCAAAAGTAATGGCGACCAGATGCACCGCCAGGGCGGTGACGGCGACGGAAGCGAATCGCAACATGATTTCCTTTCGAGCGAGGGCATGATTGATTCTGGCGAACGGGGCGGCGTCAGCCCCCCGGTCCTGTGGCGAATACACCGGGGGCTGACGCCGCCCCACTCGCCTGAAGATTTCATGGACTTCTGTGTGACGTTTAGGTTCCCAATTGGCTGCGGGTTTGTTTCACGAGGGCGACGTATTGAGCGGCGAGGTCACGGATGCGAGTCATGTTGCCCGATTCGACCGCGGCCTTCTCGACTAATTGGCCGCCAAGTCCGACGGCACAGGCTCCGGCTTTGAAGAAATCGGGGAGCGTCTTCAGGTCAACTCCGCCGGTGGGCAGGATGCGGACTTGCGGCAATGGGCCGCGCAGGGCTTTCAGATAATTCGGCCCCACGCAATCAGCAGGGAACAGCTTGAGGATGTCCGCGCCCGCTTCCCATGCGGTGACGATCTCCGTTGGCGTGAAGACTCCTGGCATCACCAACTTGCTGTAACGCTTGCAGAGTTTGATGACGTCGAGATTCAACGCCGGCGAGACGATGAATTCGGCTCCGGCCAGAAGTGCTGCTCGGCAAGTTTCCGGGTCGAGCACCGTGCCAGCTCCCAGCAGAATTTTTTTGCCGAGGTCTTTGCGCACGGCGGCGAGGATTTCGAGGACATTCGGGACAGTGAAGGTGACTTCGATGACGTCGATGCCCCCTTCGTATAAGGCTCGCGCGACGTTGACCAATTGGTCACCGGAGGTGGCTCGGATGATGGCGACGATGCCGCCGTCGAGGACTCGTTGTAGATCTGACATGGTGGCTCCTGGGTTGGGGCGGAGATGTTAGTCATGCCAACGGAAAAATCCGACCTTTGCGAAACGAGCTTTGTGATTCGCTCAGATTTTTGAATCGCAGACTTTGAGCTTCTGAACACGGGCTTGTCGCAGTTTTGGCCGATGCCGATAATCGCCTCAGTTCAAACTTCGAGGTCGTGGTTCTTTGGGCGAGGCAACGTCGCGTGATACTGGCTGAGATGAAACGCCTGAGTCCGCAGGCCGATTGGGAGAAATTCTCAAGAGGCGGCGGCTGGCTGTATGTCTTGATCGCGGCCGCGGTCATCGTGGTCTTGTTCGGGATTATCCTGAAAATCAAGGAGTGGATGCGGCCAAAGGGACTGGCGGAGAACTCTGCCGAACAGTTGTTGATGCAGTTCCGGAGCATCCATAAACAGGGCGATTTGTCGGCCGACGAATACAAAAGCATTCGTGAGCGATTGACGAAAAGGTCCGGTGAGTCGGGTCGTGCGGAGGATGCCTCACGCGGACCCTCTATCGATGATTCGGCGGGAACCTCACCCGCGATTGAACAGTGATGGGCCTTCCTGAAGGGTGACGATACGGTTGGGGACTCGCTTGCCCGGCGAGACTCCAGGAGACCATGGACGCTGTCTCCTCAGCAGGCGAATGATTGTTTCGCCGTCCCAAGGTGTTAAGGTTTGACCGACAGCGTTGAAGGAACCCACATGGCCTCGTCTGGAAAAGATTTTACGTCCGGTAAGCGAACTCCGACCGGCAAAAAAAACGCGAGCTGTAGCTTCTGTCGCAAGAGCTATCGCGAAGTTGGCCCGCTCGTTGAGGGGCCGGAAGACGTTTACGTCTGCGGCGAATGCGTCGAGCTTTGCCAGTCAATCCTCGACCAGGAACGCCGCCGCCGAGGCACTCCGCACAAACTCTTCACAAAAGTCCCGTCGCCGCGCGAGATCGTGAACCATCTCGACAAGTACGTCGTCGGGCAGTCGCAGACGAAGAAGATGCTCGCCGTCGCGGTCCACAACCACTACAAGCGGCTGATGCTCAACACCGATACCGACAACGATGTCGAGATCGAAAAGTCGAACGTCCTGATGATTGGTCCAACCGGATCAGGAAAAACTCTGGTCGCCAAGACGCTGGCGAAATTCCTGCAAGTGCCGTTCGCCATCGGCGACGCGACCACGCTGACCGA
>SXKJ01000123.1 GCA_005778115.1 Planctomyces sp.
GCCCGCTACCATCCCCCCAACCCTGATAAAAAACCTCTCGGAGATCCCAAACTCAGCCAGCTCTCTCCGCAAGAAAAGAAGCAACTCACCAACTTCACGAATGAAAACATCGCCGCTTAAAAATTCTTCACGGCGTTGCCCATCGGGGCTATGAACTGCGCAACTTCTTAGAGCGTCAGCGAGGTCGCGGCGGAAGTTGCTGGTTGTGAGAGGACACTCGACGCGGCTGTCAAACTTTGCGGATCGGAAGGATTTCGTTGAGTTTGGCGAATAGGTGGTCGATACCACTTCGGAGTTTCCAGGCTGGAGGGCCTGGATGCGAACGGGTTGCGCCGCTGCTGTGCTCTGATCGCCATGTTGAGTTGGCTCTGCGCCGTCGTTGTGGCGGAAGAGCGAACGTCACGCCCAGAATGGGTGGAAGATTCCGAACTGGCGATTTGTCAGCATGAAGTGGGCTGTGCTGAGTGCGCGTGCTGCCGGCCTTGTTGCTGTATGACCGACGATGATTTCTGGTTGCGCGGCGAAGCGTTGTTGTGGTGGACGCGCGGGATGAAATTGCCGCCGCTGGCCAGTGCGAGTCCTCCGGGAACTCCGTTGATTGATGCCGGAGTGTTGGGAACGCCTGGTGCGACTGTGCTGTTTGGTGGGAACAACAGCTTGCTCAATGACTCGCGTTGGGGTGTTCGCGTACAGGGCGGTGGTTGGATTGATTGCTCCAAACAGATTGCGCTCGAAGCGGATTACCTTGGCTTGCGTGGTCTCTCCCAGATTTTTCAGGCCGGGTCGGATGGAACGGACATAATCTCGCGGCCGTTCATCAACGCTGTGACCGGCGTGCCCGACGCGGAGTTGATTTCGTTTCCGAATGTGCTGGCCGGGACGGTTACGGTCAGCGCGAAGACCGAGTTCAACTCGGCTGGCGCGCGGCTGCGTTGGAACATGGGTTGTGAGGATTGGGGCTGTGGCGATGGTCTCCGCTGGCACTTGCTGACGGGCTATCGCTTCGCCGAGTTGGACGAGCGGTTGGTGATTCGCGAGCAACTGGAGTCACTGCTGCCGGGCAATGGGACGTTCGACTTGCACGATCGGTTTCGGACGGAGAACGAATTTCACGGTGCGGAGTTGGGTTCAGTTTTGCGTGTTCGCCGTGGTCGCTGGGATGCTGAGTTGCTCGGCAAACTGGCGCTGGGCAACGTGCGGCAGACGGTGGCGATTTCAGGAGACACGGTGACAGACAACGGGGTTGTCACCGAGACATTGACGGGAGGTCTATTGGCCCAGCGAACGAACATCGGGACGTATCGCCGCGATCGCTTCGCGGCGATCCCGGAGTTGGGCGTGACGCTGGGCTATCGCATCTCGCACGGTTGGTCGGCGAGTTTGGGTTATTCGCTCATCATGTGGCGAAACGTCGTGCGGCCGGGGGATCAGATTGATCCGACGGTCGATGTGCGACTGATCCCTCCGGAAATCCCAGCCGCTCCCGACGCGACTCGTCCGGGCTTCGCGTTCCGCGACACGCACTTTTGGGCACAGGGGATCAATTTCGGGTTGAGTTATCGTTGGTGATTTGAAGTGCTCCGGCCTGACGGAGCACTCAAAAGGCGCGAGGGTTGGAGTCTTCGCGAGCAAGGAACATCGCACTGGTGGTCGGCGGAGGCTGACGCTGTCAGTCATATTCGTCAGTAGGATATCATGAGATTTGTAGATGTGTGGGGGCGGTTCGGAGCGAAGCTGCGGGCTGCGCTGCGCGCAGCCGGGCGCGAACCTAGTCAGCGGCAGCAACGGCGGGCGCGGCCAGCGAACGGGGTTGAAACGTTGCAGTCGCGCAGCTTGCCGACCGGTCTGGCGTTGATTGCCGGTGCCGTGTTTGACGATCTCACGGGCGATGGCTTGAGTGGAGATGATCCGGCGTTGACGGCGATTGCGGTGTCGTTGTTTCGCGATGGCGGCAACGGCCAGTTCGAGGGAACCGCAGTCGGCAGCGATGACATGCTGATCGGCACGGACACGACGGATGCGCAAGGCCGCTACGAATTCGAGTTCTTGGACGAGGGCCGGTACTTCGTTGAGCAGGCGTCGGTTCCGGGACGGTTGCAGCGGCCCGGAGCAAACCTCGCCACATAGGACATCTCGGCGACGGAGGCTCTGGGCATCCCCGGGCTCTTAATCGACGATTTCAGCACGACCCCACAATCGACGTCGGCCACGACCGCAAGCCGGACCGCGTCGTCGTCGGTCGCGGCCGTTGAGGCGATCGGGGGCGAACGGGATTTCCTTCTGCAACTGACGTCTCCGTCGGGGATGCTGAGTCTGAGTGCGAACGACGTGTCTCCCAATCTGTTGGAGTTCACAGCCAGCGCGGTGGCGGCCGGCGTTCGTGTTGTGTCATGGGACGGCGTGGACGGCAGTGGCACGACACTCAATCCCACGGGGCTGGGGGGCATCGATCTGACTGACGGGGGAAACACGCGTTACCTCACGTTCCTATCGGGAGCGGATCATTCGGATGGGGAACTCGCGGTGCGCGTCTATTCGGATTCCGGGAACTGGTCGTTGGGCAGCCTGATGTTGCCGGACACCGGCGGCGCGGCGACGGACAGCATCGTGATTCCATTCACCAGCTTCGTGGCTCAAGCGGGCGGCGGCGCGGACTTCACGAACGTCGGCGCGATCGAGATGGAAATCACCGGCGGACAGGCGGTTGATGGGCAGCTTGAGGTGTTGCGAGCCTTCGCGCCGTTGACGAAGACGGTGAACTTCGTGACGTCGCAGCCGTTGTCGATTGGAAACCTCGTCTGGAATGACACGAACAACAATGGTCAGTTCGACGCGGGCGAGTCACCGATCGGGAATGTCGCGGTGGACTTGTTCGAGGACACCGACGGCAGTGGCGACTTCACGCCCGGCAGCGACACGTTGCTCGACAGCACGACGACCGACGCCAGCGGGCTGTATTTGTTCGATGCGTTGTTCCCCAGCAAATATGTCGTGCGGATCAATCCGTCGAACTTTGTTGCGGGAGCCGTGCTGCGCGGGTTCCTCAGCAGCACAGGCAACGCGCCGACGCCTGATCCTGACAACGACGTGAACAACGACGACAACGGCGATGCTCTGGCCGGGCAGGGTGTCGTCTCGCGAGCGATCACGCTGACCGCGATGGCCGAACCGACCGTCATCGTGTCGCGCACCGACTTGTCGATCGTGAAGACCGACGACGTCGATCCGGTCACGGCGGGCAACCTGCTGACATACACGCTGCTGGTCACGAACCACGGCCCGTCCGACGCGACTGGCGTCACGATCAGCGATCCACTCCCCAGTGGCACGAGCTTCGTCTCGCTGACGACGACACAAGGGACCGCAAGCGTCAGCAACGGCACGCTGTCAGGCGATGTCGGCAATCTCGTGAACGGAGCGGCGGCGACGATCACCGTCACGGTCCGAGTCGCCGCGTCCAGAACAGCGGACCTCGACAACACCGCGACTGTCATGGGCAATCAACCCGATCCGAACCCCGGTAACAACTCATCGCGGCAGCCGACCGTCGTCATTAGCCGTACCGATCTGGCGATCGTGAAGAGCGACGACGTCGATCCGATCACGGCGGGCGAACTGCTGACCTACACGCTCGTCGTCACGAATCATGGGCCATCGGATGCGACCGGCGTCAGCATCAGCGATCCGCTTCCGGCGGGGACATCGTTTGTTTCGCTGACGACAACACAAGGAACCGCAAACGTCAGCAACGGCACGCTGGCCGGCAGCCTCGGCAATCTCGCGAACGGAGCAAGCGAGACGATCACCGTCACCGTGCGCGTCAACTCGTCCACGACAACGAACCTCGATAACACGGCGACCGTCACCGGCAACGAACCTGATCCGGTCCCAAGCAACAACTCCGATTCCGAGCCAACCGTCGTCATCACCCGCACCGATCTCGACATCGTGAAGACCGACGATTCTGACCCGGTTGTCGCGGGAGAATTGTTGACCTACACGCTGGCCGTGACGAATCGCGGGCCATCGGATGCAACCGGCGTCACCGTCAGTGATCCGTTGCCGGTCAACACGACGTTCGTTTCGGCGACCGCGACCCAAGGGGCGTTTTCGTCGAGCAACGGTGTGTTCAGCGCGAATGTCGGCAACCTCGCGAACGGAGCGGCGGCGACGCTGACCGTCACCGTCCGAGTCGCCGCGTCCACGACGACGGACCTCGATAACACCGCGACCGTGACCGGCAATCAACCCGATCCGAATCCTGGCAACAACTCGTCGCGACAGCCGACTGTCGTGATTCGCCGAACCGATCTGGCAATCGCGAAGAGCGACAACGTCGATCCCGTCACGGCGGGCGAACTGCTGACGTACACGCTCGTCGTCACGAACAACGGCCCATCGGACGCGACCGGCGTCGCGGTCAGCGATCCGCTGCCGGTCGGCACGACATTCGTCTCGCTGACGACGACACAAGGGACCGCGAATGTCAGCAACGGCACGCTGACCGGCAGCCTCGGCAATCTCGCGAACGGAGCGAGCACAACGATCACCGTCACCGTGCGCGTCAACTCGTCCACGACGACAAACCTCGACAACACCGCAACGGTCACTGGCAACGAACCTGATCCCGTCACTGGCAACGAACCTGATCCCGTCCCCAGCAACAATTCCGATTCCGAGCCAACCGTCGTCATCACGCGCACCGATCTCGACATCGTGAAGACCGACGACGTGGACCCGGTCATCGCCGGAAACCTGTTGACGTACACGATCGTGGTCACGAATCGCGGCCCATCCGACGCAACTGGCGTGATGGTCAGCGATCCGCTTCCCGCCGGAGTGACGTTCGTCTCACTGACCACGACGCAAGGGGCCGCAAACGTCAACAACGGGACGTTGACCGGCAACCTCGGCAGTCTCGCGAATGGCGCGAGCGCGACGATCAACGTCATCGTCCGCGTAAATGCCTCCACGACGACGAACCTCGACAACACCGCGACGGTCACCGGCAACCAGCCCGATCCGAACCCCGGAAACAATTCGTCGCGGCAACCGACCATCGTCATCACGCGCGCCGACCTCGAAATCCTGAAGAGCGACGACGTGGACCCGGTCGTCGCCGGCGAACTGTTGACCTACACGCTGAGGATCACGAATCACGGCCCGTCCGACGCGACCGGCGTCACGGTCAACGATCCGCTGCCGAGCGGCACGAGCTTCGTCTCGCTCACGACGACGCAAGGGACCGCGAGCGTCAGCAACGGCTCGCTATCGGGGAACGTCGGCAATCTCGCGAACGGCGCGAGCGCGACGATCACCGTCACTGTTCGAGTCGCCGCATCGACCACCACCGCGCTCAACAACACTGCGACTGTCACCGGCAATCAAACCGATCAGAATCCCGGCAACAACTCCGATTCCGAGCCGACGCAGGTCATCCCGCGCATTGATCTGTCGATCGACAAGCGCGACGACGTCGATCCCGTTACGGCCGGTCGCTTGCTGACCTACACGCTCGACGTGACCAATCGCGGTCCCTCGAACGCGACCGGAGTGACCGTCAGCGATCCGCTTCCGGCCGGAGTCACGTTTGTCTCGGCCACGACCACTCAAGGGACGGTTTTCGCGACGAACGGCGTGCTGACCGGCAACCTCGGAGGACTTGCTCCTTCCGCGACCGCCTCGCTGGCTGTTGTCGTCAGCGTGAACTCGAACACCATTGGCACGATCAACAACATCGCGACCGCTACCGGCAACGAAACCGATACGAATCTCACCAACAACTCTGACAGCGAACCAACGCTCGTCGTCGCCGAAGTGGACCTCGCGATCACGAAGGGTGTCAGCTCGCCGGGTCCGATCGCGTTCGGTCAGTCCTTTACCTACACGCTGCTGGTGATGAACATCGGCCCGTCCGACGCCACCGGAGTCACCGTTGTCGATGACTTGCCGAGCGGCCTGATTCTCGAATCAGCCACGACCACACGCGGCACCGTCTCGAACAGCAACGGCACGATCACCGCGAACCTCGGCAACCTACCCCGATCCGCCACCGCTAACGTCACGCTGATCGTTCGCGCGAACAACATCACGATCGGCTCGATCACCAACACCGCCACCGTCAGCGGACGCGAAACCGAAACGACGCTCGCCAACAACACCTCCTCCGCGACGACGTTCCTCGAACCGCAACGAGCACGCATCGGCGGCAGCGTCTACGTCGATGCCAACAACAACGGCCGCATCGACAACGGCGAGCTTCCCATCGCCGGAGTCACCGTGACGCTCACCGGCACCGACCTCTTCGGCAACTCCGTGAGCCTAACTCGGCAAACCGCAGCCAATGGAACCTACAGTTTCGATGACCTCCTCCCCGGCACCTACCGCGTCATCGAATCGCAACCGATCAATTACCGTGACGGCCAGGAGACAAACCTCAGCACGCTCGCCGCGACGATCAGCAACGATCAATTCGGCAACCTGACGCTGCTCGCCGGAGCCAACGCTACCGGCCTGAACTTTGGCGAACTCTCGGCAACGCTGACCAAACGCAGTTTCCTCGCCTCTTCTCCCACGACGGCCAACGCGGCCCAACCCCGCACGGCCCCGCTGCAAGTGCAGGCACCTGTCTCGACGAAAAGGAAACGCTGACGATTTCCTGATGGGATTCCGCTACGAATCCATCGCCACTCTCGATAGCTTGGCAGCATGTCGCTCGCACCTGTTGCCACTGACGCTCCTGCACCGACCGAAACACCGGCCGGGACGTCGTGGCCGAAATTCCGTCGCTGGGCCGTGCGGCGGCTGATCGCCTTACTGGTGGCGTTGACGTTGTACGTCCTCTCAATCGGCCCGATGTGGTGGGCTTGGTATAGCGGCATGTACGTCTCAACCGAGGGGAATTACTGGGTCATCGCGATTTACGAACCACTGCGGCTGGCGTGTCAGATCGACTGGGTCAACTCGATCGTCACGGCGTACATCGAGTGGTGGATTCTGTGAATTCAAGATTCGCTGACGAATGGCGAAATACGCGCCGTACCGCGACCGTGAGGGAGCGTCCCAGTCTGGCGACAATGGCCGCTCCCTCACGGTCGCGGTACGGCTTACTTTAGAATCCGTCCCGTTAACTCGTCCCTTTTTCCGTTCTGGAGATCACATCATGGGGTTGCTCGACAAACTGCGCGGCGAACTGATCGACATCATCGAGTGGGTGGACGATTCCAAACACACGCTCGTGTGGCGGTTCCCGAGGTATCAGAACGAGATCAAGAACGGCGCGCAACTCATCGTGCGACCGGGGCAGAAGGCAATCTTCGTGCATCGCGGCCAGATCGCCGACGTGTTCGACGAAGGAAACTACGAACTCAAGGCAGACAATCTGCCAATCCTCAGCACGATTATGGGCTGGAAGTATGGATTCAATAGCCCGTTTCGCTCGGAGGTCTATTTTGTCAGTACGCGACAGATCACCGATTTGAAGTGGGGCACGCCAAATCCCGTGATGCTGCGCGATCCGGAGTTTGGCCCGATCCGCTTGCGAGCGTTCGGCACCTACGCGATCAAAGCCGTCGAACCGAAAGCGTTGCTCAAAGAGTTGGTCGGTACCAACGGTGAATTCAGCAGCGACGAACTCTCGGAACTGATGCGGTCGATCATCACCCAGGCGTTTACCGACATGCTGGGGACAGCCAAGATCGCCGCACTGGATTTGGCCGCGCACTATCAAGAGATGGCGGGCGAACTTCGCAAGTTGGTTGCCGAGCGAATCGATGACGAGTATGGGCTCGAAATTCCGCAGTTGTTCATCGTCAACGTGTCGTTGCCGGAGACGGTCGAGAAGGCTCTCGACGTGCGGACCAGCATGGGCGTCGTCGGCGACATGAACAAGTACCAGCAATACCAAATGGGTAATGCGATGATGGCCGCCGCCGACAATCCCGGCGGAGGTGGAGCCGCCGAAGGAATGGGCTTGGGAATGGGCTTCGCGATGGCGAATCGGATGGGCCAGATGGGAGCGGCTCCGATGGCGCAACAGGTTGCCGTACCTCCGCCTGTTCCCAACGCGGCAACGTGGCACGCGGCGATCGGCGGACAATCCTCCGGGCCGTACACGTTGGCTCAGATTCAGACGGCGATTCAGTCCGGTCAGATTGATCGTGCGACGCTCGTGTGGTGCGTGGGCATGAGCAACTGGCTGCCAGCTGGCGAGGTGCCTCAAACGGTCGGACTGTTTGGAGCCGCTCCGCCACCGCTGCCGAGATAGTTTTTTCTCACCCAAGACTTAGTAGGGTGGGTCGAGTCATCGAGACCCACCAACCTCATCAAGATTTTTGGTGGGTCTCGATGACTCGACCCACCCTACGCGGCGATCGTTCATGGGTGGCTCTTCCAAATCCGCCAAGCCTGGTGAGGCCGTCGATGACGGCAAGGGGCGCATCTTTCCGTGCGAGCAATGTGGCGCGGACCTTGAATTTCACATCGGACAGCAAGATCTCAAGTGCCCATACTGCGGACATGAGAAGCTGATTGAACTCGCGGCCGACGCGGACATCGGCGAGCAGGATTTTCACGCGATCTTGGTGAAGGTCCGCGAGTGGCGTGAGAAGTCCAGCGGATCGGATCAATCGGGGCAGAGCGAACTCCGCTGCGTTGGATGCGGAGGGAACGTCGTCTTCGTCGGTTCGCTGACCAGCAGCGAGTGCCCGTACTGCGGTTCGCCGATTCAGCTCGACAAAGTGCATGACTCGCCGAAACGGATCCCAGTGCATGGCGTGCTGCCGTTTCAAATTGAGAAGGAGAAAGCTCGGCGGAATCTGACCGAGTGGGTGAAGTCGCGCTGGTTCGCTCCCAGCGAATTCGCATTGCGCGGGGTCGAGGGACGTTTCAATGGCATCTACCTCCCGTTTTGGACTTACGACTCCATGACGTTCAGCCGTTATTCGGGGGAGCGTGGCGAGCATTACTACGTCACCGTGAAAGACAACAACAACCAGACGCGGCAAGAACAGCGCACGCGCTGGTGGCCGGTCAGCGGCAGTCATCAGCGATTCTTCGATGACGTGCTGATCCTCGGTGCGAAGGGGCTGCGTCGCGACATGATGGATGCGCTGAAGCCGTGGCCGATCGAAAGCATTCAGCCGTTCTCGCAAGAATTGCTCGCCGGGTTCCTGGCTCGGACGTATGAGGTGGAACTCGACGAAGGCTTTCCGTTGGCGAAAGAGGTCATGGATGCTGGCATCGCGGCCGATGTGCGCGGCCTCATCGGCGGCGACGAGCAGCGCGTCAGCGAGATCAAGACTCGTTACGACGCGATCACCTTCAAGCATCTGCTGCTGCCGGTGTGGCTGTTGGCGTATCGCTATCACGAAAAGTCGTACCAGATCTTCATCAACGCCGTGACCGGCGAAGTTCAGGGCGAGCGGCCTTATAGCTTCTGGAAGATCTTCCTGACCGTACTGTTGGTTGTGAGCGTCGTGGGGGGCGTGGCGGCGGCGAGCAAACTGATGAAGTAATGTCTTTGTCCAATACACCTGTGTTTTGTCACTCGTGTTTTGGCGAGCGGGGCGGCGTCAGCCCCCCGGTGAATGCCGCCAAACCAGGGGGCTGACGCC
>SXKJ01000124.1 GCA_005778115.1 Planctomyces sp.
CACACACCAAACCACACCGCTGCCACCACACAACGTTGGCTCCAACGAAACGAACTCGCCCGTGCTTCACGCTACGAATCTCGTAATCTCCTTCCACCACTCAAGAACCAGCTAAGAACCTAAACCGGACAGTAGAACTAAAACTCATTTTCATACTCCAGAAAAACAAAAGAATTGGCCCAAAGAACGCTCAACTCCCGGTCGAACGCCAGCGCGAATTGCCACCCAGAATAATGCCTGATGCTTGATATTGGAAAAACAAGAATAGGCCTAAAATTCACAGAAATTTAAAATAGGGTACCTTAAGGCAGCGTGAAGCGGCCATGCGAATGGTTCAACCTGCGATCGGTGACCCGAAAAACCGGTGTCGCGAGGCTCGCGGACAAGTCGTCTGCTCAGCCCCATTTTTCAACTCCACACCGCAAGCCGTCGACGACACAAACCCTTCAGCCGATATAACCATCGCCTGAAAGACCTTCTGAGTTGCCAGGCACCGCCGCTCACAAGCGATTGGCCATCCAGCGGCCGCGCTGGAACAGCAGGGCGACGAGTGCGGCTCGCACGGTGTTGTCACAACACATGCCAATCCACGCGCCGATCAACCCGCCGTGCAGCACGATGCCGCACAGATAGGCCAGCGTCAGACGCACTCCGAACACGCCCAGCAGACTGACCAACATAGGCTGTCGAGTCTCCCCCGCTCCCTGCAGCGCAAACGTGTAGACGATCGCCGTGACCAACGACACTTGAAACAGTGCGTTGAATTGAAACGCCGACACGCCCACCGACCGGACGTCCGCGTCCTTGTGCATTAACTCGTAGATTGGCTGCGCCGCGAAGAAGAACACTGCTGTCAACACGAGCGCCAGGATTCCGCATTGCAGGACCGCTTCGTGTCCTCCCGCACGAGCACGCTCCGGTTGCTTTGCGCCGAGCGATTGACCAACCAGCGTTGCCGCCGCCATCCCCCAAGCACACGCTGGCAAGTACGAGATCGCTTCGACCTGCATGCCGATCAGATGCGCCGCCATGATCGCGGTCCGCTCGGATTCGTTGTCGCTCAACCGAGCCACGATCATCAGAAAGCCAAGCTGTCCCGACCAACGCAACAAGCCATCCAAACCGGCCGGCAATCCGATTCGCAAGATGCGCCGCGCCGGATCACCGTGCAGAGAGACCTCGCGCGGAATGAGCCGCAACCCGAACCGGCCGCTGCTCAACACGCCTAAGGTTAACAGGCCGCCGATCGCTCGCGCCACGCAGGTGCCATAGGCGATGCCATCTAACCCCAAGGGAGTGATTCCCAATCGATCTGAAATCGACAACCAGTCCGCCGGGCCAACGCCGCTCAGGACGGTCGTGATGACCACATTCAACAAGTTGACGAATCCCAGAATCATCATCGGCACGCGCATCTGTCCGCTGCCGCGCAACGCGGCGGCACCGGCGACCGTCAGACACGAGAAGAGATAGCCCGCACCGTCGATTCGCAGAAACCGCACGACGATCTCGGCGGTTGGACCTTCCAGCCGCATCAGCGCCGCGTACAACGGAGCCGCGAACCAGATCAGCGCATAGACCACAAGCCCAACCACCGCCCCGATGGCCAATGCTCGATTCGCCGCGCGGCTGGCCGATTCCAGCTCGCCCGCCCCCCAATGCCGAGCGACCACCGCCACCGTTCCCGTGCTGACCAGCGAAAAGATGTTCGACGCCAACCAGCCGACATAGGCCGCCAAGCCCACCGCCGTCGTCGCCTCTTTGCTGAGAAACCCCGCCAGATAGATGTCGGTGAGCCCCACCAAAAAATACAAGAACTGTTCGACGAACACCGGCCACGCCAGCCGCAACATCGTCGAACGCAACGGCGCGGTCAGCAGCGACGAACCAGAGTGTGCATCAGCGGTCTGCGATTCCTCTTGCACGCCGCTACCTCACGAACCCATCGCCGCGCAGCCAGTCGATCGCTTGCGAGAAACCGGCAACCGTGCGAGCCACGTCGTCTTCATCGTGAGCGGCCGAAGTCGAGCCAGCCCAGCCCATCCAATCGACCCCTCCCAGCAGCAGTGCGCAGCGAAACGCTTGCGACAATTCGGCATCTTGTTTCGCGTCGAGCTTCCGCCAGTCGCCGGAGTACGGCAGGAAGTCGTCGCTCATCGAACGTGGTCCGTCGTAGTTCGGCAGAATCTTGATCGCTGAATAATCGCCATACGCGATCCAATTCAAACTCTTCTTGGCGAAGAGCGCGTTCAACTCTCGGCGGAGCAGTGCGGCGATCTCGTTCGCGCGACGGTTGGATTCTCCCGTTGCCACGATCTCCAACGCGGCAATCCCAGCAGCCGCAGAAAGTGGATTGCCGTTGTACGTCCCCGGATGCTTCATCTTTTTGCCGAACGAATTCCCGAACGCCAGAGCCTGCATCAAGTCGGCACGGCCGCCGAGCACTCCACCGGGCAAACCGCCCGCGAGCACTTTCGCAAACGTAGACAGGTCAGGCTGAATGTCGCAGATCTCTTGAAAGCCCCCCGGCGCAACACGAAAGCCGGTGATAACTTCATCGAGAATGAAGATGATGTTCTTGTCTCCCGTCAGTTGCCGAATACCGCGCACGAAGTCCGGCCGAGCCGGCACGACACCCCACCGCGCACCGTTCCCTTCGTGCATCACGCACGCGGGCTGATGCTCGTCAATCGCGCGAGCTAACGCGGCGAGATCGTTGGGGGGCACAATCACGACATCACCGGAGACACCAATCGTCACTCCCGGAGTCGGATAGTCTTCCACATCAGGAGCGTCTCCTCCCAGGACGTTCGCTGGATGCGGCGGCTCGGACGAGATGATCACGGAGTCGTGCCAGCCGTGAAAATGTCCGGCGAACTTGATGACCTTCGTCCGCCCGGTGGCGATCCGACAAATGCGGATCGCCATCAGCGTCGCTTCGGTGCCGCTGTTCGTGAAACGCATCAGCTCCACGGACGGAACTAACCGACGGACCCACTCGGCCCATTCGATTTCCAATTCGTGGCACGCTCCGGGGTGCGTGGCCTTCGCCACTTGCTGTTGCACCGCCGCAACGATCGCCGGGTGCGAATGCCCCAGCAGCAACGCTCCGTGTCCGACCCAGTAGTCGATCAACTCATGCCCATCGACATCGGTCTTCTTCGAGCCCAACGCTGATTTGGCAAAGATCGGGAACGGCTGCAAGTATCGCCCGTCGTGCGTGACGCCGTTGGGAAACAACCGCGAACTCCGTTCAAACAACTTCGCGGAAGCTGGGAATCGTTCGCGATACGCCGCATCCAATCGACCGCTGTTTGACGCCGAAGCCGCCATGAGTCTCTCCTTCAGTGTTCGACCTCAAATGATTGATGACCAATGGCACGATACGGAATGCGTCACGATGCCGACAAGTCGCGACAATTCTCTCCAGTTCGATCAGTCACCGCTTGCTGACATCGTGCGCTGCGAACCAATCGAGCACTCGGCGCAGAACGTCTTCTTGATGCGGAAGCTGTTTGATCGGGTGGCCTTCGTCGGGGTAGATGACCATCTGCGTTTCGACACCGGCGGACTTCAAGGCTCGATAGAACATGCGGCCCATCGGGAGCGGACAGCGGCGGTCGTTGGCAGCGTGGAGGATGAGGGTTGGCGTCTGCACTCGCGACGCGAACGTCAGCGGACTGTGATCGCGCATGAGTTGCGGGACTTCCCAGGGGAGGCCACCAAATTCCCACTCCGTCCAGGTTTGAATGTCGGTCAGACCCCACATCACATTCAGATCGGTGACGGCGTTTTGTGGCACGGCCGCTCGGAATTGGTTCGTCTGACCGATCAATGAACAGGTCGTGTAGCCTCCGTAGCTGATGCCGTAAACGAATTGCCGTTTCGCATCAACCAGTCCTTCGCGGATCAAGTGCTCGATACCGGTGAGGATGTCTTGCATGTCACCGCCGCCGAAGTCGAAGCGGTCGGCGTCGATGAAGCGCTGGCCGTAGCCGGCGCTCCCTCGGTAATTCGGCTGGAAGACGGAGTAGCCGTTCGCGACGAAGACCTGCACGGTGAAATCAAAACCCAGCGACGAACGGCTGTGTGGGCCGCCATGCGGATACAGCACCATCTTGAACGGCGGCTTCGTGGCGGTTGTCGTCGGCCGAGTGAAGATTCCTTCGATGATCCGGCCGTCAAAACTCTTCCATGAGACCAGCTCAGCCTTCGCAATGATGCGGTCTTTCAAATACTCGTCGGCTGGCGGCGTGAGCTTGCGTCGCGCGGGCGCGAACTTCGATGGGTCGTAGACTGGTCCATCTCGACGAGTCGGGAGGAAATCCCAATCTACGTCCTCCGGCGTGGCGGAGCCTTTACGAATTCCGACCACCTGCGTTCTGAGTCCCGTGCGATGCGGCGCGGTGAATTGAATCACCTCGTCCGAGAGCCAGCAGTCGCGTGGCAGGGGAAAGGCCGGCGGCAGATGTGGGGGCTGATCGGCTTTCGCTCCGTGGTGATCGAACAGCACTCGCGAAGTGACGCCTCCGGTTGTCAGGTCCATGACCATCAAATTGAAAACGTCTGCGTGTGAGCCTTGTCGCGGGACGCTCAGATGCACGAGTCGTTTGCCGTCGGGTGAGAGACGCGGCGAAACATCCGGGCCAATGTCGAAGGTGAGTTGCCGAATCTGCGACGACCCCGCGCCGGACAATTCGATCTGCCACAGATCGAAGTTGTGGTTGATGCTGTACCGCACGGATTCGCGGTCAGAAGTGCGGTTGGCGTGGACGATCAGCGACTTGCCATTGGGTAGCCACTGCGGATCGCCGTACCACACGTCGTCGTTCGTCACGCGAGTCACCCGCGTGGAGGCCACGTCCGTTGGTTGATCGAGCAATTCGGCAATCCAAATCTGAGCGGGGCGATAGCCTTCGTAACCCTCGCCTTGATCTTCTCGCACGATCTGCAGTTTGTTGGTCTTTTCTTCGGCTGTCCGCGGATCGACTCCGTCGTCAGCGACGAAGACCAATCGCTTGCCATCGGGGCAGAAACTGATGTGCCCGTAGAACGGATCGCTGAAGACTCGGCCGTAGGGCTTATCTCGGCCGAACAGCGGGATCGCGTTGCCGCCGGTGGCCGGCATCAGCCAGATGTCGGTGGCTGGGTCGGAGTACGGCGGGACCGGCTCGAACGCCGGCCTGCCATCCGGGAGCGGTCGCGTCGAGAGAAACACGATCCACTTGCCATCGGGCGACAGCAACGGCGACCGTGCATCCGGTTCACCCTCTTCGAGTGCCCTGCGATTCGCCGCGTCTGAATCGACACGCCACAACGAGTACCGGAATGTGCGTGATGACCGCTCGGCCCAGCGTCGCGAGTAGATGGCACTGTCACCGCTCGGCGAGATCACCAAGCCCTGCGGCGCATCCGAGCGATACAGGTCGTCGATCGAAATGAGCGTCGGCTCCGCGGCGCGGCCAGACGCCGCCGCGAGCAACCAAAACAGACAGAATCCCAATCTATGTCGATGCGCTACGGCCATGAGCTATCTCCCGTTCGCGAGAACATGATTTTGTGCCCCATGATTTTGTGAATCCCGATGCGGTGGTGTGGCAAAATCATGGGGCACAAAATGATGAAGACAGGCTGCGTTCTTGGCGAGCGTGGCTGGCAAACAATCAAACCAGGTTCGATGAGCGCGATGCTGGATGTTGTCGGCGCTGCGTGAATAGACTCCCGCCGCGTCTTGATAGTGCCGCGTGTCATCGTTGTCGGAGGCGATCATGCTCAAGAGTTGCGTGTGGTTCACGTCGATTTACATTCTGTTTCTTAGCGGGCCAGTGAGTCCTTTGTGGTCGGCGGAACGGACACCTTGGACAACCTCAAAAGTCGTCGGATCGCCGGAACCGCCCGACCCGTATCGGTTGGAGTTGGCCTATCCGAAACTGAAATTGTTCGAGCCGTTGTCGGCAGCGGTTGTTCCGGGATCAAAGCGGCTGATGGTGGCTGAGCGGCCGGGGAAGATTTGGGTGCTCGATGGCTCGGTGAAGGAGCCGCAGCCGCAATTGGTCGTGGACTTGAAGCGGACTGTGTATGGCATCGTGGCTCATCCGCAGTTTGAGAAGAACGGGTTCCTCTACGTCACGAGCGTCGCGGACTCCGCGAACCCGTCACCGAAAGGGAGCCGGTTGTCTCGACTGACGGTCGCGCGTGGCGAGACGCTCAAGGCAGATGAGGGGTCAGAGATGACGCTGCTCGAATGGCCTTCCGGCGGACACAACGGCGGGTGCGTGCGGTTCGGATTGGACGGAATGCTGTATCTCGTGACGGGCGATGGCAGCGGGATCGCGGATGGGTTGCAGACCGGCCAAGACCTGAGCGATTTGCTCGGCGCGATCCTGCGACTGGACGTCGATGATCCGAACGACGGCAAAGCGTATGGCATCCCGAAGGACAATCCGTTTGTCGGTGATTCCAAGGCACGTGGCGAAATTTGGTCGTTCGGACATCGCCAGGTTTGGAAGTTCAGCTTCGACGCGCCGACCGGCCAGATGTGGGCCGGCGAAGTCGGACAAGACTTGTGGGAGATGGTCTATCTGATCCAGCGCGGTGGCAACTACGGCTGGAGCGTGCGCGAAGGTTTGCATCCGTTCCGGCCAGAGCGACCGAAAGGGCCGGGTGAGTTTCAGCAGCCGATCGTCGAGCACTCACATTCCGATTTCCGCTCCATCACCGGCGGCTGGATCTATCGCGGCAAGCGACTGCCCGAACTGGTCGGAGCCTACATCTACGGCGACTACGACACCGGCAAAGTCTGGATGTTGCGCTACGATGCCAAGACGAAAAAAGTCACGGAGCATCGTGAGTTGTGCGACACACAAGTCCGCATCGTCGAGATCATTCAAGACACGGCCGGCGAAATCCTGTTTGTCGATTTCGCGGGAGGCGGCCTGCATCAACTCGTCCCGGTCCCACCGAGCACTCAGCCACGACCTGATTTTCCGCGGAAGCTCAGCGAAACCGGTTTGTTTGCCAGCGTCAAAGATCTCAAACCAACGGCGGGAGTCATTCCGTATGACGTGGTCGCCCCCCTGTGGTCCGATGGCGCGATCAAAGAGCGACTGATGGCCGTCCCCGGCGATGCGAAGATCGAGTTTGATGCTGTGCTCTACCCTGCTGAAGCTCCTGGCAACATGCCCGGTTGGCGATTTCCCGATGGGACGGTGTTCGTGAAGACCTTCTCGCTCGAATTGGAACCGGGCAACCCTAAGAGCGTGCGGCGGCTGGAGACTCGGTTGCTGCATCACATCAAAATGCCCGGCAACGATGACGAATACGGTGCTCAAGTTTGGAATGGCTATACCTACGTTTGGAACGACGACCAGACCGACGCCGAGTTGCTCGACGCAAAGGGTGCCGATCGGGTCTTCAAGGTCAAAGACAAGTCCGCTCCGAACGGTATCCGCGAGCAAAAATGGCACTTCCCCAGTCGCGCCGAATGCGCCCTGTGTCATACGATGGCCGCGAAGTATGTGCTCGGCGCGACAACCGAGCAGTTGAATCGGGGCTTCGATTACGGTGACGGCAAGCCTAAGAACCAAGTGAAGCATCTGGCCGAACTCGGTTACTTCACGAATCCGCTGCCGTCCGATGCCAAGGGTTTGCAAAACGTGCTGGTCGATTATCACGACTCGAAGCAACCGGTTGACGCCCGCGCGCGATCGTACTTGCACGCGAACTGCTCACACTGTCATCGCAAATGGGGCGGTGGCAACGCCGAGTTCATCTTGCTGGCGTCGCTACAACTCGACAAAACCGGCACGGTTGGCGTGCGGCCGGGACAAGGCTTGTTTGATCTGCCTGATCCAAAAGTGCTCGTCCCCGGCGATCCCGCACGCTCGATGGTTTTGCACCGCATGAAGAAAACCGGCCTCGGCCGAATGCCGCACATCGCCAGCAATTTGATCGACGCCGAGGCCGTCGAATTGATCGAACGCTGGATTCGATCGTTGCCCAAAGAACCGTAGGTCAGGCTTTCCTGCCTGACCCGAATGCTTACAAACACGACCAACGTAAATTGGGTCAGCCTAGAAAGGCTGACCTACTAAATCGGAGACCCCATGTTCGACCTTCCCGCGATTCAACAGGCATTGCAGCAATTCGGTTTTGATGGTTGGTTGCTCTACGACTTTCGTAGCAGCAACGTGCTCGCTCGGCGAGTGCTCGGCATGGGTGAGATGCCGGTCATGTCGCGGCGATTCTTCTACTGCGTTCCGGCGCGCGGCGAGCCGATGCGGTTGGTGCATCGGATTGAAACCGGATCCCTCGATCACCTGCCGGGATCAAAGACGGTCTATCTCAAATGGCAGGAACTCGAAGCTGGCTTCGCTCAAATGCTTGGCGGCATGAAGCGCGTCGCGATGGAGTATTCGCCTCGCAACGGCAACCCGTATGTCTCTCGCGCCGACGCTGGGACTGTGGAACTGGTGAAGTCGCTGGGGATCGAAGTCGCCTCGTCGGGGGATTTGATTCAGCTCTTCGAGGCGGCTTGGGACGATGACCAAATTCGTTCGCACTTCGCGGCAGAGAAAGTCACCGACAGTGCGTATAGTGTCGCGTGGAAGTTCATCGCCGACGAAATCCGTTCGCGCGGTGAGACAGACGAAGTGGCGGTGCGGGACGTCATCATGGACCACTTCGCGAAGCATGGCGTGACGACGTATCACCCGCCGATCGTTGGTGTCGGCCCAAACTCCGGCGATCCGCATTACGAGACCGGGACCGGCGCGAACACGACCATCCGACGCGACGACTTCGTGTTGATCGACCTGTGGGGCAAGCTCGATCAACCGCGAGCGGTTTACAGCGATCTGACTCGGACCGGCTTCGTCGGCCAGATCGTGCCGGATCAGTTCACGAAGGTTTTCAAGGTCGTCGCCGCAGCGCGCGACGCGGCGATCGCGTGCGTAAGATCGGCCTTCGCGGAGAAGCGACCGCTGCAAGGTTGGGAAGTCGATGACGCCTGTCGAGCCGTCATCGTCGCAGCCGGATACGGCGATCGCTTCGTCCATCGCACCGGGCACAGCATCGGCCAAGAGGTTCACGGAAACGGTGCGAACATGGACAACCTCGAAACTCACGAGGAACGACTGATCCTGCCGCGAACCTGCTTCTCTGTGGAACCAGGCATCTATTTGCCAGAGTTCGGTGTCCGTTCGGAGATCAACGTCTTCGTTGATCCGCAGAGCCAAGTGCATGTCACGGGTGGCGCGCTGCAAACCGAGGTCGTGGCGATCCTGGCCTGACCCTTCTTTAACCTCTCTCAACCTTGAACCTCTCTCATCCTTGCGGCATCCCACTTTCACTATCTTTCCTAGTATGACGCTTCTCGATTGTGATTTGTTGCGGTACTTTCCCTCGCAACGTCGCCCGCTTGGTCGCCGGAACTGGCGGAATTGAGTGACGTAACTCATTTCTCAGCTTCAGCTACCGAGTGATCGGTTTCACACACCTCAGATCGAAAAGGAAGCAAAATGAAGAAGCTCTTGTGGGTCAGTCTCGCTGTCGTTGGATTGTTGGGAACTCCCGACAGTCCGGTTTTTGCCGACAACTATTGTCAGCCGGCCTGTCCGGCTCCGGCCCCCTGCATGGTCGAGCGGACAGTGCTCGTGCCGGAGATGCGGATGGAGACTCGAAAGATTTGCGTCACCGAGTGCCGCCCGGAAACACACACTCGCAAAATCTCCGTCTGCAAAATGGTCGAGGAGCGGAAAGAAGTTCCCTACGAATACTGTGAGTGGAAGGCGGAACCGCACACTCGCCAAGAGACGTATCAGGTCTCTGTGCCGGAATGGAAAGACGTGACCACCGAATACACGGTGATGGTCCCGCAAATCGAGAAGCGCCAAGGAGTCCGCAAAGTCGCCAAGTGCGTCCCGACGACGGAAAAGCGAATCCTCTGCGAGCAAGGCGGACATTGGGCCGAGCAACAAGTCCAAGTTCAGACGTTTGTTCGCGGCTGTGACGCTTGCGGTCGTCCGACCTGCTGCCCGCAAATGACGACCTGCACACAAAAAGTTTGGGTGCCGGAAGTGATCCAGAAAGAAATCGAAGTCACCGTCCACAAAGTCGTCTGTGAGGATCAGCCGTTCGAATACGAAGTGACGGTCTGCAAACCAGAGACGCGGACCTGCACTCAGAAGGTTTGTGTCCCTAAGTGCGAGACGCGCACTCGCGACGTCCAATACTTCGTCCACGTCGCAGAGAAGAAGACCGGCACACGCACGGTTGTCTGCTGCAAGCCGGTGATGGAAGAGAAGGAAGTGCAATGCACCGTGATGGTGCCACACAAGGTCGAGAAGGAAGTCCAAGTCTGCGTCTGCCACATGGTCGAGAAGAAGATTCAAGTCGCGACCTGCTGTCCGACTCCTGCGTGCGCACCCGCTCCAACATGCTGCACGGCCCCGGCCCCAGCGTGCTGTCAACCAGCAGCCTCATGCTGTCGTCCCGCTCCGACATGCTGCGGTGCGGCACCGAGTTGCTGTCGCTGACGACAACGGCTTGAGCTGATCGGTCAAAGAGAACGCAACCCCCAGGCTTGTGCGAACAAGCCTGGGGGTTTTTGTTGCGCGTCGTCGGCGAGCGACTGCGGATGCCAGAGACAACTACTCTCGGTCGAACGAAAAATCCCACGGCGCGGGTTCGTTGCCTGAGACTTTGACTTTGTCGATCTGGTAACGGCATTTACCGAGCAACTGCTCTGGCTTGTCGAAGTAACTGTCGAGCAGCCCTTTGACCTCCGATTCAATCGGAGCGCGGTCGTCGCGCGGCTGGAAGTGGGACAGTGCCAAGATGCGATATGTGCCGGGCGGCAGTGCGGACGATTCAAAGTTTCCGGCGTCGTCGACGGTCGCGACATCACCACCCAGTGCTTGCAAGCTGGCGGCCGCAAGTTTGCTGTCGGCGTCCGTCAGAGAGTCGGCGTCTGTGGCGCGAAAGCCCGAGACCGATAGCTTGGTTGTGCCGCTGCGTTTTTCTGGCAGGAGCAACACTCGCGAGCCGCGATCGGGACGTCGTTCGCCTGATTCGGTTTGATAGGTGATGCGACCGCGCACGGCGACGGACTTGGCGTTCGCAATCGTTGGATCGACAACGGCATTCTTGCCGACGGGCAACTTTTCTCCCGGACCATCGGAATTCTTGACCGCCGACCGATCCCAGCGACCAGCGCCGAACCCCACGATGAATCCGATCAAGACGGCGATCACAATCCGGCTGCTCCCCGCGCGTTTGAAGGGGATGTGTTCTGTCGCCTGACGGCCAAGCGGCATTTCGACATCGACGACCGGCTGCTCTGCCACCGGATCTCGCGAGATTGGCAAGTTGGCCAGCGCGGAAAGTTCCTGCATCGAAGCGACCGGCGCGGGTTTGTGCGGATCGTGGATTTCAATGGGGATCGGTTTCGGAGCCTGGACAGGCTCAACGCGAATCGGCACGGGAGCATGGGGCGGGGCCATCGGCAATGCAGCGGCCTCAGAAGGGGACTGCGGGGGAGGCTGCTTGTCGCTCAGCTCAACAACCATTTCTGGTTCGGCAAGGGCTGCATCGCCGCGACCAAGAGACGCGAGTTCCTCCAGTGCAGTGGCGAGCTTCGAGTCTTTGAAGTTCAGCTTCAATTCCGGCAACGGCTGAACTTTGCCCTCTGGATCGGGTACGCGAATCGTCCGGCCGCACGTCGGGCAGTCCACCAGCGTTCCCGCCTTGTTGTGCGAGATCCCCAAGAACTGCCGACAGTGATCGCAACGAAACTTGATGGGCATGGGAGAAGACAGTCACAAGACAGGAACAGATATGAAACGTCAGCAGATCGAATTCAACGTGGCGGTTCGCGAGGTGCATCCTCATCTTGGATCGCTCGCCACGCTAATAGCGCGACCAGCGAGATGAAGTTAATGATCCACGCGCTGGCGGCGACCAGAAACACTCCCAAAACGCCGGAGGCTCCACCGACGTCACCCACGGCCCGCAAGACCAACAAGATTGCGCACGCCAGCAACGTGACGAACGTGAGCACCGCTCCTGTCCAAAACAAGCGGCCAATCCAGAATCGTGAGTGTTTCATAACGGTCATCATCGCCTAGTTCGTTGTTGCGACCGACCGCTGGCAACACGCCGCAGAGAGCCGGAAATCGCGAACTTGGGCAACATCTTCCGCACCGGCTGTGTGACGTCAAGCCGCCAGCCACTTGGAACCAATTCTTCCAAGACATTGCCCGGCTCGACCGATAGACTGCTCCGCAAGTCGCCGCGTGTCGGCAGCGTGCCCGCACCGCGTCGCGAAATTGGAAACTCACCGTGCCAGTGACCGGCACCATCGCACCATGAACGTAGACGACTTTCTAAAACGGGACTTGAATCGACGGCAGTTTCTGGGCAAGAGCGCTCAGAACGCAGCCGGGGTCGCGGCTGGTATGGTCGGGTTGGCCGGAGCAGCAGCACTCGCTCAAGGATCGGTTGCGGAACAATTGCAGGTCGCGGTCATCGGCGTGCGAAATCAGGGTAAGGCGTTGGCCAGCGGTCTCGCGTCGCTGAAGGACGCGAAAGTCGTGACTCTGTGTGATGCTGATGAGAACGTGTTGCCGGCGGCCGTGCAGGCGGTGCAGAACGCTCAAGGGACGACACCGCGAACCGAACGGGACTTCCGCAAGGTTCTCGACGATCCGCGAGTCGATGCGGTCGTGATCGCGACCCCCGATCATTGGCATGCGGCGATGACGACGCTGGCCTGTGAAGCCGGCAAGGATGTGTATCTCGAAACGCCAGTGTGTCATCGCGGTGGCGAAGCGGCGGCGATGATTGCAGCGGCTCAACAACATCAACGCATCGTCGCTGTCGGTTTATCACAGCGCAGCGGCTCGCACTTTCAATCGGCGATCCGACTGGTGCAGAGCGGGCAGCTTGGCAAGGTGGCGCTCGCGAAGGCTTGGTTCGTGCAACGACGGCAACCGCTCACTCCGGCTATTGCAAACGATCCGCCAACAGGAGTCGATTTTGATTCCTGGCTCGGCCCCGCGCCGCAGCGAGCATTCCTCGCGAATCGTTTCCATTATCACTGGCGCTGGTTCTGGGATCACGGTGCTGGAGAACTCGGCGTGTGGGGTTCGCAGTTGCTCGATGTCGCCCGTTGGGGCTTGGAGGTCTCGTGGCCTCAGCGCGTCTGCGCGACAAGCGGTCAGAGAATCATCACCGATGAAGCCGAGACTCCCGATTCACTGAATGTGCAATTCAACTGTGGCGACAAGACAGTCCTCTGGGAACATCGCACTTGGAGCAATCACGCTCCCGAAGGTCGTACTGCGGCCGTAGCATTCTTCGGCGAGCGCGGCACGCTGGTGGTCGATCGCGGCGGCTGGAAGGTCTACGACTCGAAAGAGCCGCTCACATCGGATGCCAGCGAATTGGCCGTGCCGCATCTGGCCGATTTCATCGCGGCCGTCAAAGAGCGTCGCACTCCGATTGCGGATTTGGAGACCGGTGTGGTGTCGGCCGGATGGGGGCAACTCGCGACGATTTCGCATCGCTTGCAATGTGAGTTGATGGTCGACACCAGTGGTCAGCCTGTGGCCGATGACGCGCTCGCACTGTGGCGGCCAACTTTAGGCGAACTCGCATAGCGATCTGGGTCGCCGACTTACCGGTCTTCGTCGACCGCTGGAGTTCCGTTGAGTTCGATCATCGCGTCGTTTCCAGAACGGTCGTCCCAGCCAAGGTGGTGATAACGGCGGCCGTGATTGAGGCGGCTGTAAGCATTCGCCACGTCGACCAGCTCACCGCTCACCGCGTGCGAAACTTCCGAAAGTCCCACGACCATTCCCAGACAGACGATGGTCGCGATCAGAATTAATTCCGAAGTGACGACGAAGCCCGCTTCGTCGTTGAGCAGTTCTTTCAACATAGCCAACATCGTGGACCTCGCATGCAAACCGAGTCGTGAGGGGAATCGTCCTCAAACGGAATTAAGTTTAGGTCGCGATCGGATCCCGCGACGGACTTGGAAGCTGGCCAAGTCCACAAAGCGGGCCGGTTGCAACGATTGCTCCCAGGCAATCAGCCGCCGGGCTTCTGGACTGTTCGGCGAAAGGCAAGCGGCGAGGTTGAACTGGCCGCAGTCAGTCGCTACTTTGCCGCGTCCTTACGCCCGGCTGGGGACGAAGTTTCGTCCAAAACTGGCTGGCTGCGACATGTTGTGCAGAGTTTTTGAAGGATTCTTCCGTGACCACTGCGACACCCAGAACCCCGGCCATCAAACGTCTTAAAACCCAAAGCCACCAGAGCTTTGCTCTGACTGTGGAGCAAGCGGCCCCCTCCACCAAGAAATGGTTCGTCGTCGATGGCGACGGGCAGGTTGTCGGACGGTTGGCCACCAAAATTGCCACCGTGCTGATGGGCAAGCACAAACCCGATTACACGGCGAACGTCGATAGCGGCGATTACGTTGTAGTCGTCAACGTTGAGCGTGTTCGGTTTTCGGGACGGCAGATGAATCACCCCTCGATTCCGTACTTCACCAACAAGACGGCAACGAAGCTTTATCAACGGTTCAGCGGATTCCCCAGCGGTCGCAAGGAAATGACGGCCGCCGATCGACTGATCAAGAAGCCGGACGACGTGTTAATGAACGCGGTGCGGCGCATGTTGCCCAAGACAAAGCTGGGCCGGGACATGCTTATGAAGTTGCGACTGTTCGCCGGCCCCACCCATACGCATCAAGCTCAACAGCCGACCGAGTTGCCGGCATTTCTGAAATAACTCACCCGCAGGATTAATCGGATCGAGATTCATGGAAAACGAAGATTCAGCCGTTGAAGGACAAGTCGTGGAAGCCAGCTTGGCGGCCGACCTGACTCTGGGACAAGCCGGCACTCCCGTTGCCGCGGAGGAAGTGAAGCCACGCTTGCCGCAGTTGGTACGTGGCAAGATCGACAAGAACGGCGTGGCGATGGGCACCGGTCGTCGCAAGACCGCCGTCGCTCGCGTGCGACTCAAGGACGGCACGGGAGTGGTTACGGTCAATGGTCGGCCCCTGGCGGAATACTGTGTCGGCGAACGGGACCGCAATTCGGTCCTCGCGCCGCTGAAGGCAACCGATCTGGTTGGCAAAGTTGATATCTCCGTTCTCGCTCATGGTGGCGGTCCGACGGGACAGGCGGAAGCCATGATGCTCGGTATCGCTCGTGCCCTGCAGGCTAAGAATCCGCTCCTGCACGGAGCACTCGCGGACGGCGGTTATCTGACTCGTGACAGCCGCATGGTCGAACGCAAAATGTACGGTCACAAAAAATCTCGCCGCAGCTTCCAATTCTCGAAGCGTTGATCGACTTCGCGAGTCAGTTGCCAATCAATTCGCCTCTCGCCCCGTCGGGTCTTCCCACGGGGCGATTTTGTTGGTCGTTCAAGTTCTCGTCGCCTGACTCTTCGAGTCGGACAGTTTTGTGAAGCCAACCGACTCGGAGAGTCAGGCTACGAACGGAGTCCGCCATGCTCGGACAATTGTTGCTGCCCGAACTGCGCGAGTTGCTGCAACTCAACGACACGGCCGGGTTGCGCGAATTCCTCGATGCGCTTCACCCTGCGACCTGTGCCGAGGTGTTGGACGCGGTGACGCCGGCCGAGATCTGGTCGGTGCTCGCCAGCGCGCCGTTCGAGAAGCAGGCGGAAATCTTCGGGTACTTTGAACCCAAACGGCAGATGCTCTTGGTCGAGAGCATCGAACGTGCGCATCTCTCCAAGCTGATCGAGACGATGGCTCCCGACGACCGCGTGGACCTGCTTAGGGAGATGGACCCGGAGCATGTCGATGCTCTGTTACCGCTGATGGCTCAGGCGGAACGCAACGACATTCGTCGGCTGCTGTCGTTCCCGGACGGCAGCGCCGGTTCAATCATGACGACCGACTACGCCTCGCTGCCGGAACATATCACGGTGGCCGAGGCCCTCGATCAGCTTCGCCGGCAAGCTCCTGACCGCGAGACGATTTACTACATCTACATTGTGGACGACGACCGCAAGCTCGACGGCTTCGTGACACTGCGCACGTTGATCCTCGCGCGACCGAACGCGAAACTTGATAACATCATGGAGCGTGATGTCTTCGCCGTGCGCGTCGATGACGATCAGGAAGAGGTCGCCCAGGTCATGGCGAAGTACGACTTCCTGGCGATCCCGGTGACCGACAATCAAAACCGTTTGGTCGGAATCATTACGCACGACGACGTGATCGACGTGCTGCAAGAAGAGGCGACCGAAGACGTGTACCGCGCGGGTGCCATGTCTCCCCTAGAAGACAGTTATCTCGCCACGCCGTTGAAACAGATTGTCTGGAAACGCGGCGTGTGGCTAGTCGGTCTGTTGGCGACCGGATTCTTGTCGGCGACCGCGCTGAAGCACTTCCGTCCCAATGCCACCGAAGCCGAATGGGCGGTCGCATTCCTGCCGCTGGTGCTGGCCAGCGGAGGCAACAGCGGTTCGCAATCGGCGACGCTGGTGATCCGCGCTCTGACTCTCGAATCGCTCTCACGAGCCGATTGCATCCGGCTACTCTGCCGCGAATTGCTGATGGCCTCGATCCTCGGATGCGTGCTGATGTTGGAAGCATTTTTGCTGGCGATGTTCCTCGAGCATCCGTCGAAGGCGATGGTCGTTGCGATGACGGTCTTCATGCTGGTCTGGATGGGTTCCATCGCCGGAACATTGCTGCCGCTGGCCTTCAAAAAGTTGGGGATGGACCCGGCCATGATGTCCAACCCACTGATCGCGGCGTTGGTCGATATCACCGGAGGCGTGATTTATTACAGTGTGGCGCGGATGGTTTTGGGCTGAGGATATGAACCCGAAAGACGCACTTCATCAATTCTTTGGCTTTGATTCCTTTCGTGGTTCGCAAGCCGCGATCATCGACCGAGTGCTTGGCGGCGGTCACGCACTCGTCATCATGCCGACAGGCGCGGGAAAGTCGCTGTGCTATCAAATCCCCGCGCTGATTCCTTGCGACGATGAGCAATCACAGCGGCCAGCAGTGACGTTGGTGCTGTCGCCGTTGATCGCTCTGATGAAGGACCAAGTGGACGCGCTGCGAGCCAGAGGCATCGAGGCAACATACATCAACTCGTCCCTCTCGCGTGAGGAGCGCGTGCGACGGTACTCCGAAGTCGCCGAAGGCCGCTATCGGTTGCTGTACGTCACGCCGGAACGGTTTCGAAAGCCGGAATTCCGTGAGGTCATCGGTCGGCGTCACGTGAGGTTGCTGGCTGTTGATGAGGCTCACTGCATCAGCGAGTGGGGCCATGACTTTCGTCCAGACTACTCACGTCTGATCGAGATTCGCGAACTGCTCGGCCAGCCGACGACGATCGCGCTGACGGCGACCGCCACTCCCGACGTCCAGACGGACATCGTACGGCAGCTTGGATTGCGGCCCGATGAGATCGAACTCTTTCACGAAGGGATCGAACGGCCGAACTTGCGGCTCGACGTGCAAGAAGTTTGGGGGGACGACGAAAAGTTGGAACACATCGTCGCAGTGCATGGCCGACACTCCGCTTCCACCGGCAGCGGAATTGTCTATTTCACACTGATCCGCACGCTGGAGCGATTTAGCGAACTGTTGCGTCAGCGACGAGTGCCGCATGTCTGCTATCACGGGGATCTCGAACGCAACGACCGCCGTCGAATTCAAAACGAATTCATGCAAGGACATTGTCCGCTGGTTCTCGCAACGCCGGCGTTCGGCATGGGGATCGACAAGGAAGATATCCGGTTCGTCCTGCACGCTGAGATCCCCGGCTCGATGGAGGCGTGGTATCAAGAGATCGGCCGCGCCGGCCGCGACGGTCTCCCCTCCGACTGCCTTCTGCTGTACGACGAAGCGGACCTGACGACCCAAATGGAATTCATCCGCTGGAGCAACCCCGACACCGATTTCTATCACCGTGTCTATGACTTAGTGGCTCACGATCACGAACGAGCCACCGCCTTCGGCCTCGACTGGCTGCGCGAACAATTGCACGCCAAGCAGAAACACGATCACCGCTTGGAAACCGTGCTCGGAATGCTCGAACGTTATGGGGTCATCGAAGGGACTTGGGAGGACGAGTCCCTGCAAATCGAAGTTCTGTCCGAGCTGCCCGACGAACTGCTGGATCGAAATCGTCTGGCCATCAAGCTGCGCCACGATCAAGAAAAACTGCTGGCACTCGTCAGATTGATTCGCCACGACGGGAACCGCATGGCCTTCATCCACGAATACTTCGGTCAAGGTCGCAAGTTGGCCACATCAATCGAGCGGCCGTAGTCGCCAATCAACTCACCCGGCGTCGTGCCCAATTCTGTTCGGCACGTTTTTTTGCGCAAGGGAGTGGATGTGGTATTTGAGCGAATCGTCTTTCGGGAGGATTCGCGATGTCAATCAAGGATGGAAGCCTCGATCTCAACAAATTGCAGGGGTTCAAGTATTTCGAACAGCTCGACGGGATGCTGGAACGGTTGCGGACGGTGGGGACTAGGCGCGATCGGGCGGGCAATCGCGAGTTGTATTTTGACCAATACGCGACTTTGATGATTTTGCATTTCTTCAATCCGACGGCCACGACGCTGCGCGGGCTGCGGCAGTTCACCACGCTGGAGAAGTTGCCGCGGCTGTGTGGGGGGAAGCCGACATCGCTGGGATCGCTCAGTGGAGCGGCGAGGGTGTTCGATCCGCAGGCTCTGGAGCCGATCATCAGGGGAACTCGCGTCGCAGGCGTCGCGAAGTCGCGTGGCGTTTCCGTCTGCGAAGGAAGCGGCGCTGGCTGGCTTGATCGCTGTGGACAGGAGTTTGCTCCCCGCGTTGCCGCGAATGGTGTGGGCCTTGTGGCAGGATGCGACTCACCGCGCGGCGAAGATGCATGTAGCGTTCGCGGTATTCCCCGGCGTGCCGGTGCAAGCGACGGTCACTCACGGCAACGCTTCGGAGCGTGACGAATTGCGGAAGCTCGTGCAGCCCGGCGGCTTTTATGTCGCCGATCGGGGCTATGCGGACTACTCGCTGTTCCGCGAGTTCGATGAAAAGGGCGTACGGTTCCTGATCCGCTTGCAAGAGAACGCCGTCTTCGAGGTTCGCTGCCGACCATCGCCGCTCCCGAATCGCAAACAATGCGAGCCACCGACACGACGGATGATAATGCCGATTTCAGTTGCACAAAAAGTTGCAACACTCCTGCCGTAATCACCGTTTTCAGCCGCCTCAACCATGCCGACCACCAAGTCGCCAGAAACACAGAATTCCCCGCCAAAACATGAGGTTTTCGCGGGGAATTTCAAAGGGTGGCCAAGCGGACTTGAACCGCCGACCTCCGGATCCACAATCCGGCGCATCAGGTTTCCAACCAACGAACGTCAAACGAGTTGCGGAGCGGCGTTCGCGACGTGGCAGTTCTGGTGGCAGTAGTTCACCGGAAAACGAACGCGGCGAAGGGGTCGGCGGGGCGGTTTCGAGTCGGGCGGAGTCGCTGCCGATCAAGGGGGATTCGTTCTCTGCCGTGCTGGCGATGATTGCTTCGCTGCCGTTGTCGGATGCTGAGAAGGCGGACGCGGTGCGGCAGTTGATGGCCGAGCAATTTCCAAAGCGGGGGGAGGGCTGAGCCGTGCCGTTTTCCGATCCCGAAAAACGTCGGGCGTATGACGCCGACTACAAGCGGAAGGCGCGGGTGGCGGAGCCGTGTCCGACCCGTCTAGCCCTGCCTGCGGAGTTTCGAGCGAAGACGGCGGCGGACGTGCTGGCGTTGCTCAACGAGCAACTGGAGACGTTGAGGCAAGACGCTTCGCTTGGCTCGGTCGAGCGGGCGAAGGGGGTTGGCTATCTGGCCGGCATCGCGTTGCGAGCCATCGAAGCGGGTGACACGGTGGCACGATTGGAAGCGTTGGAGTCGATCTTGAAATCACGACCGAAGGAAAGGGACGCCGCATGACGAACGGAGTGGCCAAGTGGGAGCCGAAGTGGAACCGGAGTAGGTAGTCCCGCGGATGGTCACGGCACGGTGCCCCGGACATCGAAGGTACTTCCTGCGACTTTTTCCTAGAGCACTGATTCGGGAACAGTCGCAAACTGAGACACATTCAACCGCATCCTCGCCAACGTGTTGGCGGACAGTTCAGGAGTGATGTACGCTGTTCTCGCTGCGGGTAATCGCGCCACGTCGATCAAAATTGATGGGGGGGACAATCAACATGGTTGAGAAATTGCTTTCGGCAATCTTCCTCTTCGGGATCGGTTACGGAATTGCATTCGTAGCTGGATGGTGGTTTCCGTGGACTTCGATTGTCTTCGGCGTGCTTCTTTTGATTGCGGCCGTTGTCGCGATCTTTGATGCAAACTCCCGAAATGCTGCCGGCTTTGGTGGGATCGTGTTCTTGGCAGTCTTTGGAGTGTTGCTTTTCCGATCGGGGCGGGCCGAACTTCGGAGCAACACCGCGATCTCGGCAGAGGTCGGAAAACTGGTTCAACGGGACTCTTGGGGGCTGTTGTTTGAATAAGCGGACATGCTGATTTCCAATCGGGTTGTGTGTTTCTTCCGAATCCCGAAAGGAGAGAGCAGCATGTCCGCAGAAGTGTTTTATCGAGCGATGGGGTTGCC
>SXKJ01000125.1 GCA_005778115.1 Planctomyces sp.
GGCGTCAGCCCCCGGTCTCTGCGGCGAATGTACCGGGGGGCTGACGCCGCCCCGCTCGCCTGAATGTTTCACGGATGACTCGGCCCCCGGTCACCATCGGAAAACTCAGCGAGGACTGGACACCAGCCGGCGACGCTTCGCCGACGATCTTCTTCGTCGCGAATAGAATTTGGGACTCCGCGGAGTGACGAGCGACTCGTCCGCGATTCGCGTGAACCCGTTCTCGGCGGCTTGGCGATAACACTGGGTCAATGGCGAATCATCCAAGCTCTTGTCGAGGAACGACTCGATCGTTCCACCGAGCGACATCACCGTCTCGCCTAGGCGAATCAATTCCGTCGCCGATTCGCTCAGGCAGTGAACTCCCAGAAGTTCGAACGACTCGCGATGAAACAGCAGTTTCAGCATCGCTGAGTGCGAATCGCCGATTTGACCGCGCGACGTGTCCGCAAATCGCGCGACGCCGACGTCGTAGGCGACGAGATCGTGGCGGAGTTGTTCTTCCGTCGCTCCGACCATCGCCAGTTCGGGAATCGTCCGCAGCCCGTGCGAAACTGGCGAGGTGACGCTCGAACTCTTTCCAAAGAGATGCTCGACGACTCGGCGGCATTGATCCAACGACGCGCGGGCCAGATCGGGAAAACCGACAACGTCTCCGACCGCATAAATGTGTTTGACCCAAGTCTGGCCCTGCTCGTTGCACCACAAGCGACCTTGCTCGTCCGGTGTCAGTCCGGCAGCACTGAGATTCAACGAGCTAGTGTTGCCGCGGCGACCGGCGGCGTACAGCACGCACTCCGCCAACATGCTCCTGCCACCCGCCAATCGGACGGCGGCGCGCTCGCCGAACGTCTTCTCAATGTCCAGAACTTCCTGGCCCAACCGGAATTGAACGCCGCTTCGCTCGGCCTGTCGGCGGAACCGATGAATGACCTTGCGGTCCCAGGCCGCCAGCAGTTTCGGATTTGGATCGACGAAGACGACTCGCGCTCCCAACTCAGCGAAGAACATCGCCGACTCCAGCGCGGCGAGGTCGGCACCGATCACGATCATCGACTTCGGCAGGCGCGGGAGCGCCAACAACTCGTCGCTGTCGAGAATCGTCTGACCGTCAAACGGCACCCAGCTTGGCCGGATCGGCTGCGTTCCAACGGCCAACAAGATGTTGTCCCCGGTCAGCCGTTGGACACCGTTCGAGAAAGTACTGACTTCCAACTCATTCGGTCCGACAAAACGGGGCTGTCCGTCGAGGAAGTCTGCCCCCTGCCGGACCAATTCCATTTCAATCGCAGCGGCTTCCTGTTGAGCGGCAGCGTTCGAGAGTTGCCCCAATTGCTGCATCGCCGCTCGGCGATCACGGACGCATGGTCGAGACGAACACTCACGCGGCCGAATTCCAGTCATCTGCAAGGCCGCAACACGGAGGGACTGAGTCGGCGGCGTTTCGCTATTGCGGAATTCGATCAACGCCACCTGTTTGCCGCGCTGGGCGGCCTCCAGCGCGGCGAGCCGGCCATGGCGATCATGCCCCAGGACAATCAAGTCGTACCGCATGAAGGACTCTTTTCGCTGGCGTTGTTGCCACGAGCACGCTGCGAACAGCAACGTCCCCTCCCGTTCGTGATCGGAAGACTTGCACGGTCAGCTAAACCTGTCTGGTCAAAGCGCCTGGCGAATCTGGAAAACCGGGTTCGATCCGAACGATCGTGCGGGCCAGAGCCGGCCGGTCCAGTTTTCCCAATCGCTTCAAGCGTTCTTCGTTTGCCGGCGGTCGCTAGGAATGCGATGGACTCGGGCTTGTGCGAGTTACGTCGATTGGGTTCGCTCCGGACGGAACTGGCATAAGATTAAAGGCGAAAGCAGAACCGCAGGCGGTATGCGTCTGTTGTTTGTCTTCCATTTTCCGCCAGCTCTTCCGAACAGGTTTCCCGTCACTCATGAACTCCACCGACCATTTTCAAAACCTATTGCGGTGTCTCGACCTGGAAGCCGAAGCGGAAGCACACGACGTCGTAAAGCTGACTCGGCAGGCGAGCGGCGAGTCCGCCGAGCGATCCGGCCGATGCCTGCTCGGCTTAGCGATTCGTGACGAAGCGGCCGGGTTCGGTGGGCGAGTGCTGCTGACGCTGGGCAAGCGAGATCGGCGTGTCGAGTTGCCCTGGACGAAGCTGAACTCCAGCAGTCCGGTCGTTCTCTCGGAAGAGCACACGACCGATAGCGTCCCCTGTCGTGGCGTCGTCACCGGTCGCGATCGCGAGACGATCACGGTTGCACTGACTCAAGGACCGGAACCGAGTAATGACCGGCCAACGTTTCGGTTGGACTGGTCGTCAGATGAAATCTCGCGCGATCGACAGCGATCGGCAATCAAGCAAGTCGCGGCTGCCGATCACGGCTGGCTCGCGGCGCTGAAGCGAAAGCTGCTCGGAGAGGAATCGCCGGAGTTCGTGGCGGACGGGCCGCTCCCTGACGGTCGCGGTACGGATACGGGGCGACTTGACGAGTCACAACGCACGGCCGTCGCTCATGCGATGGCAGCAAAAGAGGTCGCGGTCATTCATGGTCCACCGGGGACGGGGAAGACGACGGCGGTTGTCGAACTCATTCGGCTGGCGGTGCAACGCGGCGAGCGTGTGTTGGCGTGTGCTCCCAGCAATCTGGCGGTCGACAATCTGTTGGAACGCTTGCTCGCGGCGGGCGAGCGAGCGATTCGGGTCGGGCATCCGGCTCGCGTGTTGCCGGAGTTGCGAGAGCACACGCTCGACCTGCAAGTGGCGGCGCATCCCGATTTGAAGTTGGCTCGCGACTGGAAGAAGCAGGCGTGGGCACTGCGGCGTCAGGCGAGCAAATTCATGCGGACCGCTCCGGAAAAAGGGGCACGCCGCGAACAACGGGACGAAGCCAATCGATTGCTGGCCGATGCGCGGAAGATGGAAGAACGGCTCGTCGCTCACTTGCTCGAATCCGCGACGGTCGTGTGTGCTACGCTGACGGGACTCGATGACGAGTTGCTTGGCAACTTGCAGTTCGACTTGGCAGTGATCGACGAAGCGGCTCAGACGACCGAACCTGCCTGTTGGATTCCGCTGCTGCGAGCCAAGAGATTGGTACTCGCGGGTGATCATTGCCAGTTGCCTCCCACAATTTTGTCGCACGAAGCGAAGCAACTCGGCTTTGATGTCAGCCTGATGGAGCGGCTCGTCGCGAGCTGGGGGGACGTGATCTCGCGGCAGCTCACGACGCAGTACCGGATGCACGAGCAAATCATGCGTTTCTCGTCCGATGAGTTTTATGAGTCGTCACTGATCGCCGCCGAATGCGTGCGCGAACATCTCCTGGCAGATTTGCCGAATGTCCTCCCCTGCCCTCTCACTGATACGGCGATGCAATTCATCGACACGGCCGGCTCGGACTGCATCGAAGAGGCGGAGTCCGACGGCTCCAGCCGCAATAATCCCGGCGAAGCGGACGTCGTTGCCCGACAAGTACAGGAGTTGCTTACCGCGGGGGTCGCGCCGTCGGAGATCGCGATCATCACGCCGTATGCCGCACAAGCTCGGCTACTGCGAACGCTTATTGAGAACCTGGCGATCGAGATCGACACCGTGGACGGCTTCCAAGGCCGCGAGAAAGAAGCGGTCGTGATCTCTCTGGTGCGTTCAAACACAACCGGTGAGGTCGGCTTCCTGGCCGACACGCGCCGCACGAATGTCGCTCTCACGCGAGCACGCCGCAAACTGATCGTCATCGGCGACAGCAGCACACTCGCGAATCATGAGTTCTATCGGCGTCTGCTCGACCACTTTGAGCGTGAA
>SXKJ01000126.1 GCA_005778115.1 Planctomyces sp.
CGACGTGAGCCATTCCAGCTCCCGTTCCTTGCCGTTGATGCTGTCGGGGAGCCAGCGAATCGCCTCGGTGACTTCTTTGATCTCGTCCCGCCAGTCCATGTTGATGAACCACTCATCGACCAGCCGAAAGACCAGCTCGTCTCCCGTCCGCCAACAGTGCGGGTAAATGTGCGGGTACTGCTCGATGTTGACCAGCAGGTGCTTCGCTTTGAGTTGCTCGAAGACAAATTCAGCGGTCGCGGGATCGGTCGAGTTTCTGCCGGTGAACGGCCCGAAGCCGTCGAGAAAACTTCCGTCCTCACCCAACGGAGCAATGCCGACGATCCCCAACTGCTGCCCCAGCGTATGGTCCACGTCACCGCAGCCCGGAGCGATATGAACGATGCCGGTTCCCTCACCGGCCACAACCATCGGGTTCCCTTTGAAGTCGCGACCACCATCAACAACGCGATGGCACGTCTTGCCGCACCTGTCCTTCACTCGCGGATCAAACGGCACGCCACCAAAAGTACTCTGAGCCGGCAGATCATCGAACGGCCCGGTGTACTCCCAGCCGATCATCTCCGAGCCTTTGAGCGTTGCCTCAATCTCGTAGCCACCTTGCTCCTTGAAGATCTGCCCGATGCTCTTGAGCTTCGGCACACCGCTTGGCCACGACCATTCTGGGCGACCGAAGCCTTCTTTGAACTCCTTCGCGAGCCGTTGGAATTCGAGGTTGTCCTTCGCGAAGTAATAGACACTGCCATCACGCTTGCTGCGCAGCTTGACGTAGTCCAGGTCCGGGTTGACCGCTGCGGCGACGTTGCTGGTCAGTGTCCACGGGGTGGTGGTCCAGACGAGGAGGTATTCGCTTCCCGTAGCACGGTTTTCCAAACCGTGCTCGCCATCCGCACTGGCGGACACGAGCGGATTGGAAATCCGCTCTACGAGTGGAAACCGCACGAAGATCGACTTGTGAACCGTCAGTTTGCGGCCGTCGGCCACTTCCATCTGCGAGTACGCGCTACCGCCTCGGCCGGACCAGGGCATCACGTCGTAGCCGCGATAAATCTTGCCGCGAGCAAAACACTTCTTCAAAAACGTCCAAATCGTCTCGTTGTTTTCGGTCGAGAACGTGAAGTAGCTGCCACCCCACTCTGCATTGCCGAGCTTCGCGACGATCTCGCTGGCGGTTCCTGAGACCGTCTGGCCGCGCGGGGTTTTGATGGAGATCACTTCATCGGTGCCGATCTTGTTGGACAGTAACCGCAGCGTGTCGGGATCGTCCCAGTCAGTCCAATAGCCGAGCCGAATCGACTGCTCGGTCTGCCGCGCGGCGAACTTCAGCACGCGGCGTTTGCACTCGTTGACGAACTTGTCGATGCCGTATTGCTCGATGGCGGTCTTCGACCCGAGGTTCAATTGCTTCTCGACTTCGACCTCGACCCACAGTCCCTGGCAATCGAACCCGTTCTGATATCGCAGTTCGTGTCCCGTCATCGCGTAGTAGCGTTGATAGGCGTCCTTGTAGGTTCGCCCCCAGGCGTGATGGACCCCCATCGGGTTGTTGGCCGTGATCGGTCCGTCGAGGAAATTCCACTTGGGCTTCCCCGCATTCTGCTGCCGTAATTTGTCAAAGATGCCATTCTGCTCCCAGAACTTCAGCACCTCATGCTCACCCTTAATGAAACTCGCGTCACCGACTTTTTCAAACATGGCCAACAGATAGTCCTTTCCGATTTCCGATCACCCGTAAAACGCTGCGGGAATTTAGCCATTGAGACAGTAATTGAAACGGCTGGATCGTCGTTGTTTCCGGCGAGTTGCTTGCGTTCCCTACGGGAAAATTTTGAAATCGTTTGAGCGGCCATCGCTGTTTGAGTTCAAATCGCTATGCCCGATTCTGACCCTGAAGAACGGACCGAACGGTGAGGCTTCGTTGTCCGACTTGGCCGTCGAACCACTGACAGAGTAATGGCGTTGGACGGGGCGGAATGCGGCGTTCGACTTCGAGACGGCTGGTTGAAAATTAGGCTCTCCGCCATTTGTGTTGATTTCGGTGCCATGTGAGCCGCAAGGCGCTAGCCGCGGGTTCTTTTCCTCGCCCCGCGGCTAGCGCCTTGCGGCTCACGAATTCGTCTTCAACACGAATGGCGGAGAGCCGAAAATTAGAAAAAGTCCGGAATCCTTGTCCGGTTTGCTCGTAGAAATACGCATGAGTCTATTGAAGAACAGCTATCCCGCGTCTGGTCACCACTGAGACTGCGAGAGGTTTCCTCTGCGACCTGAACGGTGAAGTACACGTTATGGACCTGGCCCTCGAACAACTGGCGGATTCGCTGCGGCGGACCGGATTGCTGTCGGATCTCGACTTCGAGTCCGCTTGTCATGAGCTGTCTGCGTCGGGCGATGCGGTCACGCCGGGATCGGGATGATGTCCATGAGATAGTTGAAGAAGTAGGCGGTTCCTCCGTCGGGGATTACGTTCTCCGATGGATGTTCAAATCAAGAACGGAGGAACCACCATGGGACGACAGTACGGGACAGGAAATGGACGGGGCAAGACATCGGGAGTTCGGCGTACTCGGAAGGTTGCTCGTCGAGCGGCTCGGCGGCGTGACGCGGTGAGAGGTGGTCCATCGCTGCGGCGGACTCACGGGCCCAGCGGGTTGCTGGTTCAACTACCGCGGACCTGGAACGAGACCGTGGCGGCGATGCAGGACGCGGTGCATTCGTTCGCGGTCGAGCTGGGTCAGCAGGTCGCGACGCGATTGCTGGAAGAGGAAGTCGAGCGTCTGTGCGGTCCGAAGCATTCACGACCGCTGGAACGAACGCTGAGTCGTCACGGACATCAAGCGGGCTTCGTCGTGATGGCGGGACAGAAGCTGCCGATTCAGCGACCTCGTGTGCGACCGGCACCGCCTTGCGGCGAAGAGGTCGAGTTGCAGAGTTACGCCTTGATGCAATCGTCCGAGGCGATGCCACGATCGGCGTTGGCCAAGATGGTGCGTGGCGTCTCGACGCGGAACTACGAAGGGGTTGTCGAGAGC
>SXKJ01000127.1 GCA_005778115.1 Planctomyces sp.
ACTAACGGCCGGCTTTCAGAGGCGCTCGCGACCTCTTGCAGCGACTCGGCACTATGCCGCGTCGTGGCGACCAGCGCTGAAGCGGCTCGCACGCAGAGGCATTGCTGGTGCTGCTGCCACGTTCGCGACAACCAGCCCAGGCGTTTGTTTTCCAGATACGAGTTGCTGATGCTCCACTCATCGCGATAGTCGAGCACCAGCGGCAGGCCCGTGCGGCGAGCCAGTTCCGCTCCCACCAAGAATGACGAAAACGGCGGAGCGGTGACGAAGATCGCATCATGCTTTCGCTGTCCGAGAACTTTGAGGCCGGCCTCGATCGCCTGAGAGTTCCACAACACCTGCGGATCAGGTTGCAGCAGCAGATTCGCGATCCCGCGCAACACTCGTTTCGCGGCGGTACTACCCCGACGCGTCAGCGAGGGCGAATCACCTGCAGGCATCGTTGGCCGTTCGCCCTCGCTGACGCTTCGGGTTACTAGGCTCCCTTCGCTGACGCTGCGGATTCGCGAGCTACTCGCAGAGACGATTCGCTTCAACGCGTAGCCGGGTTCGAGCGTGCGGGCTTTCACGACCATTGTTTGCGGTGGAATGTCCGCCAGCAGCGATTCGTCGTAGACCGGCACCGACGGATTCTCGGTGGTCAGGACCGTTGCGTCCCATCCGAACTGCGGCAGGTACTTCACGAACTTAGTGACGCGCTGAACGCCGGCCCCGCCGACGGGCGGAAAGTTGTAGGTCACGATCAGAACACGCTGAGAGGGCATGAATCCGTCCTGTCGCACAAGGGGTCGTGAAGAAACAAGGGGTCGTGAAGAAACAAGGGGTCGTGAAGAAGTCGAGAAGCCGGTCGCTGAGGAATCGAGGTGCCATCGCCAGTTGGTCAGACGGTGGATTCCACCGCTCCGACCAACTGATCGGAAACGAAAGCGTTGGGGGGTTTGACGAGGTCGTTGGTCCGACAAAACGGATCGTCGATGCCGTGAGCGGGAACTCCCTGAAGCAGCCGCTCCAGCAAGGCGATTTTTCCACGAGCGGTTTCTCGCCAACTGCGAGCGGGAGCGATCCGCGCGGCGGCGAGATATTCAGGCTTTATCGCGTGAGCGATGGCGTTGGCGAAGTCCGTCGCGTCACGAGTGGTCACCAATTCCGCGAAGGGAGGTTGTCCTTTCGAATCGGCGATCTCACGGACGCTTCCCACGTCGGTCGAGACAAACGGTCGGCCACACGCGAGGGACTCACGCAAAACATTCGGCAGCCCCTCCGACCAACTCGACAGCACGAACAGGTCCGACGCGCGATACCAGTCGGGCAATTGTTCCTGCGTCTTGGGACCGGCGAACAGAACGTGCTCGGTCAGCCCGCGCCGGTGTACGTCGGCTTGCAGCGACTTTTTCAGCGGGCCGTTCCCCACCAGCATCAGCATCAAACGTGGATCACGTTGATGAGCCACCTGGAACGCGGCGATCAACAGGTCCAGTCCCTTCACGTCCACCATGCGACCGATCCACAGCAACAATCGCCGATCGTTCGGCAGCGACAACCGTTGTCGGGCGGCCAGGGCGTCACCATCGGAGAACAGTTGGTCGTCCACACCTTGGTAGTTCACGACGACTCGCTGCGGGTCGGCTCCCAACTGAATGACCGTTTGGCGAAGCCCCTCGCTGACGGTCACGACGGCACTGGTCTCGCGAAGCACTCGCTCGATTTTTGGCCGACGCCGGCGATCTTTGGGCAAGAGCAAGACGTCCGATCCTCCCACGATGACAACACTGGGAATGCCCAGCGGCTGAGCCACTCGCAACGCCACCTCTCCGTCGGGATGCGCCCAGTAGCTGACCACGACGTCCGGTCGAAAGCGATCCACGACGCGCCGCAGGTGGCCACGCAGCGACCACCACATCATTTCGCCGTACTCCGCCCGCGCGAATCCGGGGGTATAAAAATACGTTGGGTACGACACATCGAGACCGTAAGTCTCTGGAACCCAACGATCCTCGACAGCGTTCTGATGTCGCGTGCGCCAGACATCCAGAAACGAGCGTGGCGCGACGACGCAGAATTCGTGTTCGGCGGCGAGTGCTCGGCAACGCTGCAAGTTGAACGTGCCGGTCACGCGAGCGGTGCCGTGCGGAAAGATCGAACTGAGGAAGAGAATTCGCATGGTTCAGTCATTGGCTATCTGGCGAGCCGGGCGGCGTCAGCCCCCGCACATTCAGATGTTGTCCGGGGGCAGACGCCCTCCGGCTCGCCGCTTGTGCAGTGGGTTACGCCCTCTTCAAAAGTTCCTCGTACAACGCTTCGTAACAACGGATCATCTGCCGAATTTCAAAGTGCTGCTCGACACGCTGTCGGCCGAGCGTTCCCATCGCGGGCCAGAGGTCACGCTCAGAACACAGATCGACAATCGCACGAGACAGCGCGGCCGGATCACCGGCCGGTGCTAGCCGTCCGGTTTGGCCGTCGAGCACAATTTCGGGATTGCCACCGACAGCGGTTGTGACCACGGGAAGCCCGACCGCCATCGCTTCCAGCAACGTTAATGAGATGCCTTCGCTCAGCGAGGACGAAACGAAGAAACCCGATTCCGCCAACAGGGCCGGGACGTCATGCCGCTCTCCGAGCAACTCGACGTGCGATCGCAGGTGGAGTTCATCGATCAGCAATTCGAGTTTCGCTCGTTCGGGTCCATCGCCGACGATTCGCAACCGAAAATCAGGAACATGCGGCAGCACGTGCGGGACAGCTCGCAGGAGTGTGGGAAAGTCCTTCACGGCCGACAGCCGAGCCACACTGATCGCGGTCGGAACCGGCTTCGGACCATGAAACGCAAAGCGATCCAAATTGATGCCGTTCCAAATCGTGGTGATCTTCTCGTGCGCGGCTCGGTCTTGTTGCTGGCACAATCGAGCCGCGTCGTGCGAGACACCGACGACTCGCTGAGTCCAGCGGTTCGCGAGATGGAATTGCCAGTGAGCTTTCCAATTCCCGCCGCAGCCTCGGCCGTGTTGCGTGTTGACGACCACCGGCACTCCGGCCAGCTTGGCCGCGATCGCTCCGTAAAAGTGAGCGTAAGTGTTGTGCGTGTGAACAATGTGTGGCGACTGCGACTTCAACTGACGCACTAATTGAGTCAGCGACCACAGCTTGCGAATCTTCAAGCTCTCGTTGAGAACTCGCACCGGGCAGCCCGTGTCGCGGATGTCTTGCGCCGGTGGTCCGTCGCCGGTCAGCGCCACGAATTGCAACTCAAAGTTCTTCCTCGCGTGAAACCGTGCGAAGTCCACCAGCAGCCGTTCGAGGCCCCCCGTTTGCAGGCACATGCTGACATGACACACGCGAAGCCGCGAACTCGGCGCGTGCGACTCGACCAGGCCGCTGCCAGCAGGTGGGCAGAGAGGGTTGATGGACTCAAGAACTTCCAACGGTTTGGACATGTCGCAAACTCACCGACTTGGAACACAATCCGCGCAGACAACAAGGCGAGAAAACGTAGGTCACATCTCGTCGATCGGCTGGACCAAGCCATGCAACTCCGCCAAGACGACGCGTGGCAGAGCCGGCACATCCGACACGATCCGCGCAATTCGCAGTGCCGCCACCGATACACGATCCGCAGGCAACCAGTGAGCCGCAAGGCGCTAGCCGCGGGCATCGTTCACCGACCCGCGGCTAGCGCCTTGCGGCTCACGAATTCGCGAACGCTGCTCGCGATCGCAGAAAGTCGCGGATTCGGCGGCCGCTGGGTCGCAACGCTCGCTCGGCCCGCATGAGTGTGGAAATCACGCCGAAGCGCAGGTCGCGTTTCACCAGCCAGAGCTTTGCCGATTGCGATTCGTCGTTCGCGAATCGGCGTTTGTAATCCCAATCGCCGGCGGCGAAGTCGTACCAAGCGGGGGGATCGTGCTCGAACAAGTCGTGCAGCACTCGAAGCAACAATGTTCGGCCAGGCCCATGCTCGGCGTACCGCTGATCGTAGGCGGCTTCCTCGCTGACCAGATAACCCTTGAGCTGGTGATCGAACTCAAACGCGATCGGAGTCTGACCGTCGAACAGGACATACGACCGCAACGCTCCGTGCAGCGCGAGGAAGGTCAGCAAGTCGAGACGTGATTCGTCCTGACACAGGCGAACTCGCAGTCGATCCGATTGCCACGAGTGTTCGGCGACGTGCTTCGCGGCTTCCAGGAAATCGGGAACGTGAGTCACATCGGTTGCTCGCCACAACGTGAATCGTTGGTTGTCATCCAAGAGTCGGCGATTCTGTTTGCGGGCGTTCTTGGAAAACCCACGCCAATAGTCGTCCGGGTTCTGCGGCAACCGGATTCGGAATCGCGTGGCCAATCCGAGCAAGAACTCCATTCTCAAGGCCGGTTCCGAGCGAGACGTCAACAGGTTCCAAGTTTCTGAGGGCTGAAGAACATCCTCGAACAATAAAAAGTCCGCGTTTTGTCGTCGCAGGAACTCCTCCATCTCCTGTTGAAAGAGGGGATGGGACTCGGTGTCGCCGCTGCCGAAGAAGCGGCTGCCAGCCAAGCGATAACCCTGCACTTGCCGCTGCCACCCCAAGCCCGCTGATCGCGGCAGCGTCACCGTCTTCGGAAGAATTCCTGCGGCCCAAGACGACCCGTTGGAGAACGAACGCTGAAGCAGGAACCCTGGTCGGTTCTGCAATTCGCGCACGGCTCGTCGATCGTGAAACACGAGGTCGGGATGATGTTGAATCGTGGCCGCTGGATCTGACTGAAAATGACTCAGCCATCGCCAGTAGTCTTGAGAGAGATGCAGACGAAAGCTCTCGTCCAGTTCCGCCGCCGAGAACCCTTCGGAACGTAGCACCGCCTGCGGTGCGATGAGTCGCTGGTGATTAGACATGTCGCAGGTTCACCGAATCAGGAACACGATCCACACAGACAATTGGGCGGGAAAACTTAGGTCACGTCCGGCTCGCGTGCGGCCGAAAGCAAGTGATTTTCGCAGAGGTCACGACCAGTGCAATCGGTGCAATCGAAACCGCAACCGCTACTGAAAACGGTGATCGCATGAACGTAGCTGCCTCGCTTCTGCGAGGCAGAGCTGTGAGAGTTGACCAGTAATCGTAGAAAGTCTTCTCGACTTTGCTCCGCATCGCGGGAGCGAGGCGGCTACGTTGTCACGGGACCGTGGCCAGCAAGTCTTCCACGAGCTTCAGCAGCGTCTCGTGTGTCATCGTCAGATCGACTTGGTCGCGGCCACATTGCGCCGGGTCGGAATGGAATCGCCGCAGAACGAAATGGCCGCCCGATTGGCACTGCAACAGTACCTCGTAGTATTTCGCTCCCCCGGTGCGCAGGTCGGGCGACTTCGATCGGATGAGGACTTGCTGCGTTGTCGGATCGAACTCCAACGGTCCAATATTTTCGAGCAGATAGGTGATCCGCTTCGACAAATCTTCGGCCCAGTGTTCGAGCATCGCGAACGAGGCTCCAGCGAGACGCGGCACATTCATTCGCAGTTCGCGAAACGCACAGCTCAGCGTATCGACGATCGTGAAATCGACCGACATGTCGACGCCATCGGTCGTCGGCAGCGTGAGTGTGGTCGGCTGCGTCGAATTCAATCCGATGAGTCGCGGAAGTTCTTGCGAAAGTGTTTGGCTCAGGCTCATGGCACACCTCCCGGTGTGGACCGAAACGGTCGAAGGGCGAGAGGCTAATCGCGGCTGCGCGGCCGACGATGAGCACCTCGCCCTTCGATGTTCAGTTCAGAAAGATCTCTGCGGCTTGCGTCGTGCGTACCGCGGTTGGCGGGAAGGTCAGAGAAGCTTACGTCATGGATGCTCGTGCTATTTGGTCAGAAGTGGCGACCGTGCGTCAACAGGGAATTCTCGGTCTCTTCCTATCGGTTCGGCGTTCGATCCGGATTTGACGAGCCAAAATTCGCCAAGCCGGCATTTTTCGCCGAGAACCGTGCGAAAGAGTCGCACGGGTTTTACGACTTCTGCCGCATGTCGTGGCTCGTCCCATCGAACGAAATCACGGCCGGCTTCTCGTCCACGATGGTCTCGATGTGGACGGGGCGACCCCAGATTCGTTGCAGGTTCGCCAGCGTGTCGCGAGCGTAGTCGTGCTTCAACTCCGCCCCTTGGAACTTGTGTCTGAGGTACAGCTCACCGCGATTCTTGTAGTTGCCGTCGGTGACGTAGATGAACGGCCGCCCGTGATTGGCGAGGCTCGTCAGCATCTGCTGCTTGATCTCCTGGAACTGCCGCGAGGCGATCTCGTAATTTTCGTTGCCGTCGTTGTAAGCAAAGCTGAAGAGCTTGTGCTTCTGACAGAACTCTGGGGTCAGATAGGCGTCGATGAAGGTCACGTCGTTATGAATGCGGCGCACCTCGAAGATCTTCTTGCGGCCGAGTTTCAGATCTTTGTCCCAACGCCGTTTTTCATCGTAGTCGTCGCACGTTTCCCAATCGTGGCCGAACTGGCCTTTGTCCCAACGCTCTTCGATGTCGCGGTACAACTCGATCCCGACCTTGTAGGGGTTGAGCCGGTTGGGACTCATCGCCATCGTGCCGGAGTGATGGTCGGCGTAGTCGATCACTTCGCCGTCACTTAAACCGAACGTCGTCATGATGGTTGAGTGCCAATAGCTGGCCCAGCCCTCGTTCATGATCTTCGTCTGAGCCTGCGGAGCGAAGTAGTACGCCTCGTCGCGGATGATCTCCAGCACATCGTGCTGCCACGGCTTGAGCGGCGCGTGTTCCAACAGGAACAGCAAGACATCGCGTTCCGGCTCCGGCGGGAACGTGCGAGGCTCCTCTTTCTTCTTCTGCTTGGCCTTCTGCTCCTGATCGGCCTTTTCGAGGGCGGCTCGCGGGTTAATGAAATCGTCCATGTAATCCTTGGACGGCAGCTTGCCGGGCGTGTCGTTCGAGTCGTCTTCGTCATTGCCCTTGCCGATCGGGCTGGCTCCGGACGAGGCGACATGTTCATCGCGACGGCGAATGTGCGGAGCATGCGGATCGACCAAGTCCTCCAGCGAAAGGCAGGCGTCGAGGAACCCTTCAACCTCCTCGTGCCCGTATTTGTCGATGTAGCGATGCACGCGCGCGGCGTGGTTCGCCATTTCGTCGAGCATCTTGCGATTCGTCGGCTGGAACCAGGCGTTGTTCTTGAAGAAGTCGCAGTGGCCGTAGACGTGAGCAATGACCAGCTTCTGGTCCATCAGCGAGTTCGACTTCAGCAGGTAGGCGTAACACGGATTCGTGTTGATCACCATTTCGTAGATCTTTTGCAGACCGTACTCGTAGCCCTTCGAGAGCTCGTCGTATTGGGCGCCGAACCGCCAATGCGGATAGCGCACAGGGAACCCGCCGAACGCGGCGAGCATCGACATCTCGTCGTAATCGACGACTTCGAAGTTCGTCTCGAAGAAGTCCAGCCCGTAGTCTCGAGCCTTGGCGGCCAGCACCTTCTGGACGTCGGCGAGTTCTTGAGGAAGTTCACGTTCAATGCTGATCGGCATGTTCGGTCCCCTTGGTTCCTTCCACGAGACGTGCCTTCCGTGACCGTCGAACTATGCCAAGCGAGGCAAGCCCGCAACCGATGCGTGATGACGAACGTTTCGATCCGCCATCGTGTTCCGATCACGCCACTCCATCGGCGGTCAGTCGAGCGGACAGTAACATACCCACCAACCCGCTCTCGGCGAAGACCGGTTTCACAGTACTAACCAGACGCGACAGCTAGGGCAAACGCTTCAAACCACTCCGTCATCGGCTGGCGGTGAAGCGATCGCCGTCGCTGGCGCGTCGGGTTAGTGTGTGTCCCAGTCGCGACCGGCAAACTCTCGATCACCGTAAGGAACCAACTCATGGCAGTCGAAATCAACCTCGTCTACGAAGGACAACTCCGCTGTGCGGCGACGCACGGTCCCTCCGGAGCCAAACTGGCGACCGATGCGCCGGTGGACAATCACGGCAAGGGTGAAAGCTTTTCCCCCACAGATCTCGTGGCGACAGCACTCGGTGCGTGCGTCATGACGATCATGGGGATCGTCGCCGATCGGAATCAAATCGACCTGACCGGCACTCACATCCACGTCACGAAAGAGATGGTCCAGCAGCCGATCCGCCGCATCGGCCGGCTGCCCGTCACGGTGACCATTCCGGCCGATAAAGCCTCGAAGGTGTCTGCCGCGGATCGCACGAAACTCGAAACGGCCGCGAGGCACTGCCCGGTCCATCAGAGTTTGCACCCCGACATCGACTCGCCGATTGATTTCGTCTGGCAACAAGCTTAGTTCGACTGTCTGACTTTCAACCCCAACGGCCTCGTGCCGTTGGGGAAGCCGATGGTGGGCTAGAGGCTGTCGAGTCCTGAACGGCTAAGCGTTGCGAACACAGAGTCCAGGACATGCAGTGACGAAATCTGCTGGCTGGCGATTCGAGCGTTCGGGCGTTGCGATTGGTCGATCGTGCTGTCACGTCCCTCCTCCGACCTGTTGACGTTCGATCCGAGCAGCAACGACTGTGGAACTGTCGCGGCAATGACCGTTTCCCCTGTTGCTGAAACGCTCGCGGTTCGGAGGCTGGGCGTTGCCGTCGCCGCGAAGGAGGCTCCCGCTGTGCCAGGGACGAATCTTGCGGTGGCAGACTGATCGCGACTGCTGGATTCGCCCAATCCCGATCCGATCGTCCAACCAAGTCGGCCAGCATTCCCAACTCCATGCGGCTGGGGCTGCGGTTCACTTCTAGGAAGAAGAATGTTGGGCTCATCAATTCGAAGCGATGCTGTGTTTCCGACAAATGCGATGTGCTGGAACCGTCGACGTACTGAGCAACGCCCCCTCGAACACGTTCAAGATTCGCAATTCCGGCCGGGGACCGCGGACTGTCCGCGAAATCACATTGAGCGATCCGGCGTTTGTCGTGACTCGCGCGCCCAGCTCGATCGTCGCCGCGAACGGTTCGACGACATCCACCGTCGCGCTGCGAAACACGGCGACGGCGGGGACGTTCAACGCCACGCTCTCGTTCAGGACGAACGATGCCGATGAAGGGACGTTCGATTTCCCGATTACCGCCACGGTGCGCGCACGCTTGCCGGAGATCAGCGTTGATGGCGTCACCGACGGACAATCCGCAGCCGTCCATCTGGGAACCGTGAACCAAGACGCCGGCGTTCCTTCCCGGACTTTCACGATCCGCAACACGGGCGTGGGAACGCTGACGCTGGGGCAAATCACACTGAGCGACTCGGCGTTTGAAGTGACTCGGCAGCCGAGCGCGTCGGTGGCTCCGAATTCCACAACGACGTTCACGGTCAGGTTGCGCAGCACGGTGACCGCGGGCGAGTTTACGACCACTCTTTCGTTCGCGACCAATGACACGGACGAGGCCACGTTCAATTTCCCGATCAGCGCAATTGTTCGCAGCATTCAACCGGAAATCGAAGTGAGCATCGATGGCCGAGTGGTCGCACCCGGCGGTGACGGGCTGCTCGATTTCCATGGGGTCAGCCAAGGTCAGTTCAGCGGCGAGGTGAAGACCATTCTGGTCCGCAACAATGGCAGTCGAACGCTGACGCTAAGCCAGTACGAAACGTCTTCCGAACAAACACTGGCACGCCGCCCGACGAGCGTTCGACCAGGCCGCACTGAAACCATAGCCGCCGGTTCTGGGCGCATTCAGAACCCGCGGCTAACCCCAATACCGTTCAATCGAGCATGACGATTGACTTCCGGAAAGTCTTGGTTGGCTGCGGATAATTGCGGTGTTTGTCCCGTTTTTTCAGCCAGTTGCTCATCTTGCGTTTGATGACGCGCGGGTTGATACGGTTGCG
>SXKJ01000128.1 GCA_005778115.1 Planctomyces sp.
CTGCGCGACATGCCGTTCTCGATTTCGGCCGCGATCGGTTTCAGCGCACTGTCCGGCGTGGCCGTGTTGGATGACATGATCCTTGTCAGCTATGTGCGGCAACTCCGTCGAACAGGCATGAAGATTCACGACGCGGTGCGCCAAGCAGCGGTCACGCGCTTGCGCCCCGTATTGATGACGACGCTCGTAGCCAGTTTCGGCTTCCTGCCGATGGCACTCTCAACCGGCCAAGGAGCCGAAGTGCAACGGCCGCTGGCGACGGTCGTCATCGGCGGAGTCATCGGCGCGATGGTGATGTCGCTGCTGGTGCTCCGCGTGCTGTACCTATTCTTTGATGCGATCGCTCACGCGATTCAATGGGTGCTGATCCACTGGTTCCACATGTCCGAATCGGTCACGGCCCCGATGTTGGGGCTGCTCGTCGAGCACGAAAACTGATGGGCTTAGCCTCAACGAGGCGTGACTCGAAAGCCCAGGGCGCTAGCCCTGAGAAAATGGTCACGCATGAAATCGACAAGGCCCAACGGGCCGTAACCCGACGACAGAACATGACGACTGACGGCCCGTTGGGCCTTCCAAAAATGTTTCGCGCTGCCGCCCCAGGGCTAGCGCCCTGAGCTTTCGAGTCATAGTTCTTTGGGCCAAAGACATGAAGATTCCCCCTCTGTTTCACGAAGGAGACTTTGAGATGACCACACGAAATCTTTGGACGGCTTGCGGCTTGCTCGCGGCATTGATGTTCGTGGCCAACGGCTGCGGCGAATCGGCCCCCGCGCCGAAACCAGTCGCTCAGGCCGACAAACACGACGACCACAAACACGGCGGCGGCCACGATCACAGCAAGGACGGCAAGAAGGATCACGACCACTCCGGCTGGTGGTGTGGCGAGCACGGTCTCCCCGAAGCCGAATGCAGCAGGTGCAGCGCAAAGGCTGAAGCCGCATTCAAGGCTAAAGGGGATTGGTGCGACGAGCATCTCCGAGCCAAGTCGCAATGTTTTATTTGCGAGCCAAAGCTGAAAGAGAAATTCGCAGCCCTCTATCGCGCCAAGGAAGGCAAAGATCCGCCGGCCATCAAGGAGGAAGCTCCTGAAACGGAATCAAAGAAGAAAGGGACGTAGTCCAACGTGGCGGACGCAGCTTGCGTCCGCTACCGACGCTGGTAGCGTCGGCCACGAGTCAAAATGGAGCGGCTATGCGTGTCAGTGAAGCGTGCGCGAGTATTTCGCAAGCTCACCCGCCCGCCATCCGACCTATCCGATAAAGCCGCTTTGCGCGGCCGCCCAAGGAGGGGCGATGATGAGATCTGTTTGTCTCGCGAACCGACTCGCCACGGCAGGACTAGCCATTGGACTGGCGATTCTTGCCGATCCGCACAGCTTGCGCGCCGAATGGCCAAAGCTGTGGCGGACTTCCAAGCCCAAGACGGTGGCCGCTCAACCTGCAACAGTCAATCGCGCCACCCACGAACAGAACACGTCGAAACAGTTGGTCACGCCGGCGTCGGTCACGATTCAGAAGTCCGCAGTTCCTTACGAAGAAGTCCTTGAGCTGTCCACCGATCCGAGACGGATCAAAGTGGTCGTTCCCAGCGACGACCCTGTGAATGCGACTGCCGGTCTAACACTTGAGGCTTTGGTGGCTCTCGGGCTGGAGCAGAATCCGCGAATCGCGAAAGTATCGTTCGCCGTGGAAGCCGCGCGCGGGCGAGCATATCAAGCGGGTCTGTATCCCAATCCGTTGGTCGCGCTGACGTGGGATGAACTGAACGACAAGACTGGCCGTTCCGGAGTCAACACGTTGCCGCTGGTCAGTCAGGAGATCGTCCTGGGCGGTAAGCTGAAGCTCAGCCGCGCGGCGGCCGAGCGCGAAATCGAACAAGCCAATTGGGGCGTGATGGCCGAGCGATACGCGATGCTGTCTGGAATTCGCGCGGCGTATTTCGATGTCCTAGCGCTGCAAGAACGAGTGCGTTTTCTGTGCGAGATTCGCGGCAACGCCCGCGACGTCACCAAGACTTTTCGCAACCTGCGCGAAAACGCGCAGCTCGCGGACATCGACGTTTTGCCGGTCGAAGCGGAACTCGCTCGTTACGAAGCGGACGTGGAATCAGCTCAAGCGGAGAAAGCGGCAGCGTACAAACGACTGGCCGCGCTGCTCGGCATCCATCGCTTGTCGATCACGAAAGTCGCGGGCCTTTTCGAGGATTATTCCTTCCCCAACTACGACGCCGAGAGCACGCCGCAGTATGTGCTCAGCGTGCATCCGGAAATCCAGCAGGCTCAGTGGGCCGTCGAGAAAGCCAAGCTCGTCGTCCAACGCGCCAAAGCCGAGCCGATTCCGAACCTCAGCGTCAACGGCGGCTACGTCCGTCAAAACCAAAACCGCTCTGATGACTACACGCTGGGTGTGAGCGCGTCGATTCCGCTGTGGAACAAGAATCAAGGCAACATTCGCGCGACCGAAGCGGAATTGTGCGCCGCCCTGCAAGAAGTCGGTCGCGTCGAGAACGACTTGACCGATCGAGTCGCCATCGCGTTGCGCGAATACGCCGCCGCTCGTAAGCGTGCGGAAATGTATCAGGCCGTGTTGAGCCCAGCCGAACAGGCTCAGAACATTGCCACCGCAGACCAGCGCCGAAACCTGTCGCCGTTGCAGGTCTTGGAACTGCAACGCTCCCTGAGACAAGCTCGCCTGGAACGGCTCAAGTCCTTGGGCGATGCTTGGAAAGCCGCTGCCACGATCTCTGGTCTGACGATCGAAGACAACTGGCCGCCAGCTCCGAAACGATCCACCGATGTGCCGCCCGCTCCGGCAGCAGACGCGAACAAACCATGACAAGTCACGGGCCGGGGAATCGTCGTCGCAAGCACGACGCGCAAGCGAGTGATCTGGGTGCGAACTACTCGACCACTCGCTTGCGCGTCGTGCTAATTGCTGGCCATGAATCATTCCGGCTAGACTCCGCGAGCCATGCCGACATCCGAGACTTCACGCGGCGAATTCATCCTGTTGGGAACCGGCACGAGCGTCGGTGTCCCAATGATCGGGTGCGATTGCCCGGTCTGCACCTCGACGAATCCGAGGAATCACCACACCCGTACCGGCGTCGCGGTCAACACTCCACGCGGGACGTTCGTCATCGACACGCCGCCGGAATTGCGTCTGCAACTCATTCGCGAACGAGTTCGCCTGGTCGAAGCCGCCCTCTTCACGCACTCACATGCCGATCACATTTTCGGACTCGACGACCTGCGCACCAGCGGTTGGAAGTTGTCGCACCCAATCCCGCTGCATTGTGAAGAACCGGTTGAACGGCAACTGCGTGCCTCGTTCGGTTACGCCTTTGAAACGCTGTCCCATGACCAGCATCCCGGCGCGATCCCCAAGTTGGAGTTCGTGCGCATCGGGCTTGATCCATTTGAAGTGCTCGGCCAGCGCGTGCAGCCGATTCGACTGCTGCACGGCAAGCTGCCGGTCCTCGGCTTCCGAATCAACGACATCGCGTTTTGCACCGACGTCAGCCACATCCCCGACGAAAGTTGGCCGCTGCTCGAAGGACTGGATGTGCTGATCCTCGACGCGCTGCAGGACAAGCCGCACCCCACACACTTCGGCCTCGCTCAAAGCCTGGAAGTCGTCGAGCGAGTGCGACCGCGCCGAGCATTCTTCACTCACGTTTCACACAAGCTCGACTACGAGACCACGAACGCACGGCTGCCGACCGGAGTGGAACTCGCCTACGACGGCCTGCGGATTCCCCTGTAGGTCAGGCTTTCTAGCCTGACCCGCACGTTCAAACCGCGTCGATGGCCGTTCGAGTCAGCCTCGAAAGGCTGACCTACAAATTACGCCAGAATCTCTTTCACGACATGCCCATGCACGTCGGTCAGCCGCATGTCGCGGCCGCTGAATCGGAAAGTCTGCTGTGTGTGATCGACGCCGAGCAGATGCAGCATCGTCGCGTGCAGGTCATGCATCTCCAGCTTGTTCTCGACCGCTTTGTAACCGTACTCGTCGGTCGCGCCGTAGATCGTGCCCCCCCTCGCTCCGCCGCCTGCCAGCCAGACGGAGTAACCGAACGGATTGTGATCACGTCCGTCGCTCCCTTGCGCGAACGGAGTCCGGCCAAACTCCCCCGCCCACACGATCAACGTGCTGTCGAGCAACCCGCGCTGCGCGAGATCTGCCAGCAACGCCCCAATCGGTTGATCGACCGTCAGCGCGTTCTTGGTATGGCCATCTTTGAGATTCTGATGTTGATCCCAACGGTCGCCATTTCCACCAGGGCAAGTCAGTTCGATAAACCGCACGCCCCGTTCGACCAGCCGCCGCGCGAGCAAGCAGATACGTCCGAACGTCCGCGTGTTGGCGAAGTCCGCTTGCAGGCCATACGCCTTCTGAGTCGCCTCAGTCTCTTTCGACAGGTCCATCAACTTCGGCACGGCCATCTGCATCCGCGCGGCGAGTTCATAGTTCGCAATCGCCGATTCAAGCGCATCGACCGGCCCCGTCTGTTCCAGCAGCTTGCGATCAAGCCGCCGCATCAGGTCGAGCTTCCGTTGTTGAGCCTCCGCCGTCGGTTCTCCGCGTTGGATGTTCGCGACCGGAGGATCACTTGCGCTGAGCACGCTGGCTTGGAAGCTCGCGGGAAGAAAACCGCTGTTGAAATTGTCGGCACCGCCGGGCGGAGTCAGACCACCGTTCAACACGACGAAGCCCGGCAAGTCCTGGCATTCGGTGCCGAGCCCATATCCGACCCACGCCCCCATGCTCGGCCGGCCTTGCTGCCCGTGGCCTGTGTGCAGGAAGTAGTTCGCGTTCGTGTGCTCGGGGAACTGCGACGTCAGCGACCTGACAACCGCCAGCTTGTCAACGTGTTGTGCAACGAACGGAAACAGATCGCTGACCGGGATGCCGCTCTCGCCGTATTGCTTGAACTTCCACGGACTGGCCAGCGTGTTGCCGATGTTGTTGAACTGCGTCTTCTCGATCTTCATGGCAAACGGCTTCCCGTTCTCCGCATCGAGCCGTGGTTTTGGATCGAACGAGTCGACCTGCGAAACTCCCCCATCCATGTAGAGGAAAATCACGCTCTTCGCCTTCGCATCGAAATGCGGCTTGCGAGCAGCGAACGGATTCTTGTCGCTGGCCGAAGTCGTCTCGACACCAAACGACGAATCGCCGAGTAATGTCGAAAGTGCCACAGCCCCAAAACCGTTGGCACAAGTCTTCAGCATTTCGCGCCGAGTGACCGGCGGTGAAACAAATCGTCGGCAATGCGTCTGCATTTTGAAATCATTTCTACGACATAAAGCGAAGGGGTCAGCTCCGATCCGATCTCAACCTTTTCATCCAGTAACGCGGGTTCCGTCGACCTGGAAACACCGCAAAGATTTCGACTTCGTCCTTCGATTCGCGAACCTCAACCACAACAACAACAACAACTTTGAACTTCCGCAAAACAGCGCTGCAAGTGACGGCTGCGGCCACCAAATTCCCAACGTGCGTAACTCGTGGGAAACTCTTGGATCGAGGCATACGTCTTCGCCAACGCATCCAAAAAACGCCCGCCGTAGCCCGTCCTCGCTTCGCCAAACACACCGGCGAGGTCTGCAATTTCCACGTCGGCCTCGTCCCGGATGAGCAACTTCATGCCACCGGCATCCCTTCGATTTTGCGACGAATTCGATCGAGAGATTCCCAGGCATCATGACTCACACCAACACCGCGATCCATTTCATCCAGGCGTCGCTGCAATTCCAGGGTGTAGCTTGGATCCAAATCAAACTCATCGTCTGCGGATGCTTCACGATCGACGCTGTCCATGAGCTGCTCGGCTAGGTTTAGTCTCTCGACTTCAGACAAACCGAGGGCTTGTTCAAGAACATCATTCGCACTCATAAAATACTCCTGTCATTGGCGGCGAGTTCACTTAACGAACACGAACTCTTTGACATTGAACAGCACATGGCAGAGGTCCGTCCAGACTTGAGCGTGCTTGGTCCAGCCATCGGCGGGGAGGTTGTAGGACTTCGCTTGCTCGCGCAAGAAGGCAAGATTCTCGGCCTGTTCGGCAGCGCTCGGCAAGCGGGTGAAGGCGTCGAGATACAGTCGCTCGATGCGTTGCTCCGGCGTCAGGTCGGGGCCTTCCTTCAGCGAGCGTTCGGCCCAGCGTTTTGACATGTCGAGGACGAACGGGTCGTTCATCAGGATCAGCGCCTGAGCCGGCACGTTCGAGACGTTGCGGCGGCCGATCGTCGTGAACGGGATCGGGGTGTCGAAGGCCAGCATCATCGGCGACAGGAAATTGCGATTGAGGGACATGTAAACGCTGCGTCGCCCGTCGCCGTCGAGCGGCCCGCTGTTGCCGGGTCGGCCTCGGCCCTGCATGAAGGGAGTCAGGTGGACCGGCACCGACGGGCCGAGCGTTTGACGATTCAAGCGGCCGGCGATCAGCAGCATCGAGTCGCGAATCGCTTCCCCTCCGAGACGATGGATCGGGGCGCGGTGCAGCCAGAGGTTCTGCGGATCGACGACTTCGGTGTTCGGGCCGCTCCCTGACGGTCGCGGTACGGTTGGGGTCTCACCCGCCATCTGCCAGGCGTTCGTCAGCACGATACGGCGAATCAAACGCTTCAGCGACCAGCCGTCGGCGACGAACGTCTCGGCGAGATGATCGAGCAGTTCTGGATGCGTCGGCTCCTTGCCGAGCACTCCGAAGTTATCGACCGACTCGACGATGCCGCGGCCGAAGAGGTGGTGCCAGACGCGATTCACGGCGACTCGCGGGACGAACGGATTCGACTTCGAGTCGATCAATCGCCGAGCCAAATGCAATCGGCCGCTCCCCGGTTCTTGATCGACAATGGGTTGGTCGATGCCGTCGAGCGCTTCCAGATTCCGACGTCCCACCTCCGGGCCGAGATTCTTGTGGTTGCCACGAATGAAGACGTGCTCGTCAATCGCATTGCCGTCGCAGATGGCGATGGCCCGCAGCGGTTCGGGAATCTCGTGGGGCAGGTTTTCAACCTGCCCGGCTACAGCGATGGTGACTGGCAGGTTGGAAACCTGCCCCACGGTGTGCTTCGCCAAATCGTTCACCGACTTGATCGTTGGATCGGCCAGCAGGGTCGCATGACTCGGATGTGGCGGCGCACTTGGTTCCGCACCGCCATTCGTGAAGCGGATTTCATCGCAGGCGATCCAGCCATCGCCGTCGTCGATCAGTTCGATGTAGGCTCGTCGGCCGAGATGGTTTTGCAGGTCGCCCGCCTGGCGATGCCAAACCCATTGACCATCGGTGTTGACCTCGAACGTCGTCCCGCTGAACAGCAGGCCGCTGAAGTCCATCATTTGATAGCCGTCGAGGATCAGTCGGATGCGCGCGTTCTTGCCGGCGACTCGATACAGAATTTGCGGTTGCGTGATCGTGAACGTCGGCGATCGGAGCACGCCACGCAGCTTCGGTGAGAGTTCTCCGCTGTGAGCGATGCCATCGGCATTCGGGCCATTACCGAAACTCCAACCGGTGGCGAACCAAGGCAATTTGAGATTTGAAATCTGAGATTTCAGATTTCGGACATTGCTGTCAGCCGGATGTTGCAGATCGACGAAATTTGCTGATGTGAAGTCCTCGAAGAGTTCTGTCTTCGCGGCCGTTTCCTCGGCCCGCTTTTGTTCGGCAGCGATCCGTTCTGAGAGTTCTCGCTTCCGGCCTTCAAACGATTCGGGTTTAGAGTCGAGAGGACGCGATGTGAATTCGTGCCATGCCCACAAGGGATGTGTCGGGCGGCGGACCTCTTCGCTTTGCAACAGCCGCACGATGAGTTCGAGGTCGTGCGCGGCCAACTTCGCTTCGCGAGCGACAACGGCCAACGGGCGTTTTGTAATTAAGGCATCGCCTGCGTCGGTGAAGACAATCTGATCCAGGTTGATGTGGCCCCAGCCGCCTCGGCGCGAATCGACGACCTCCAGCACCGCTTCTTTTTCACGCCACTGGGAGACATCCCACGCCATCAGTTCAACTCGCTCATTGTTCTTGCCGGTGGCGGTTTGAACGACCTTGTCTCCGACTTTCAGATTGAAACAGGTCTCACCGGGATGCTTGCCGCCGCCGATCAGGAACTTGATGGCTCGATGCCGAATGACGAACGACTGCGATGTGAGCTTGCCGGTGAGGTCATCGTTGCCGGCCCATGAATTCAACAGCTTCTGTCCTTCAAACGCACTGACGGGCATCTGACCGGGAAGCGTTCCCGCCGCTGGCCCACGCTCGAATGCCGCCCCTTCGACTTTCCATTTCGTGAACGTGTCGGACTCGAAGTCGTCGAACAGTTCGTCGGGCAGTCCTTTTGAAGTTTCTTTCGCATCCTCTGGTTTCGGAGCTCCGTGCATGACTTCGTGCGCGGCGAGTAGGTACTTATTGACATCAGGCGAGCGGGCGGGCGTCAGCCCCCTGGTTGACTTTGCGTTGCCTTGATTGACCGGGGGGGTGACGCCGCCCCGCTCGCCTTTGCGTAGGCGCTGAATCGCCGCGACGGCCGCGTCGATTTTTCCGTGTGGATCGAGATACGCCGTCTGCCGTCGCGAACTTTGCAGGAACCCGGCGAGCGCGTAGTAGTCCATTGTTCGAATCGCATCGAACTTGTGGTCATGGCATCTCGCGCAGGCGACGGTCAGGCCGAGGAACGTCTTCGAGAAGACATCCAGTTGATTGTCGATCCGCGCGGCTTGCTCGGCTTTGGCATCGACGGGCGCGTGCTTGTCTTCGCCGAGGAACCAGAAGCCGGTGGCGATGAGCGATTCGTTGTAGTCGTCGGTGGGGTGGGGACGGGCAGCGTAGGGTGGGTCGAGTCCGCGAGACCCACCATTGGATTTCTCTCCCGCTGGATTGGTGGGTCTCGATGACTCGACCCACCCTACGGGTAACAAATCCCCTGCGACATGCTCAACAACAAATCGGTCATACGGCACGTCGGCATTCAGCGCGCGGATCACATAGTCGCGGTACTGGCTCGCGTGATGCAGCGGGAAATCGAATTCGTGGCCGAGCGTTTCGGCATAGCGGACTAGATCGAGCCAATGCCTTCCCCAGCGTTCTCCGAAGTGGGGCGAGTCGAGCAAGCGATCCACGACGCGCGCGAGTGCTTCACGAGTCGGTGCTTTGTCGGCGATGAATTCATCGGCCTCGGCAGGTGTCGGCGGAAGACCGATGAGAGCGAAGTAAACTCGACGCAGCAATGTGCGGCGATCGGCGGCGGGAGCATGAGGCAAGCCGTGCTCTTCGAGCTTAGCCAGAACGAATTGGTCGATGTGGTCCGAGTCGCGAAATGTCGCCGGGTTCACGTTCGGGGCAGCCTGGAAAGGCTGACCTACTTTGGGCGGCTCGAAGTGAGCGATCGGTTTCCAGGCCCAGTGCTTGGCTTTCCGTTCGGCCAGCGGAAACGCTTCGGGCTTGAGGTCGCGTGTGGGATCGTCTTTGCCGGCGCTCCACGGTGCGCCGCGTTTAACCCATTCGGTGAGGATTGCAACCTCCCCTTCGGGCAGGCGCGACTTGGGAGGCATCTCGAAATCGACGTAGTTGATCGCTTTGACGAGCAGACTTTCCGCTGGCTTCCCCGGCATGATCGCCGCGCCGGAATCGCCACCGCGCAGGATGGCCGCTCGTGATGCGAGACTCAGGCCACCCTTCAAGACTTTTGCGTCCGGCCCGTGGCACTCGAAGCAACGAGTCTCCAGCAGCGGCTTCACTTTCGATTGAAAGAACTCGATCGAGGCCGCATCGAATGTCGACGGCTCTTGCGAGTTCCCTCGCTCGTTCGGCCACGCAATCAGAGCGGCCACACCAACTCCAACCAGCAACCACAGGCCACGTCGTGATTGAGTTGTCATTGCTGCGACTCCTGCTGAGGTAGTTGTGGACTCATCCAACGTGCAATACCGAACGCGATTCCGCAGACGAAAATGCCACACACATACCAGAGTCAACTCAGCAGGCTGGAGATGGTGAGTTTCCTCTTGGTGTCTGACGGCACCTCAACTCCGAAGCCTTTCTGCTAGGCGGTTTCGAACTCGAGGCTCTGCATCTCTGGCGGAAGTTTCCCAGGGTCTTTGGCTCGTTGGAAGTCGGAGCGAAAGTCGTCTTTGATGCTCTCACGAAGTTGACGATACCAGCTCGCGCCGCTGGCGAGAATCAAGATCGAAACAACTGCGGCGACGAAGTATCACGTGTGTGAGACCTGCGGCCGGAGCCGAACGGCGGGGTCGGGAAACCCGCGCCGAACTCGAAAGACCAACGTGCCACGACCGCCAGCGAGAAGCCCGAGTTGAATGTGACGGGCTGCTCCCTGACGGTCGCGGTACGGTTCGAGTGCCAGGCAGCTACTTCGCCAATTCGGCTTCAATGGCTTTGACGACTTCAGCCGAATCCGGTTGCACACCAGTGCGGAAGCGGGCGACGACTTTGCCCTCCTTGCTGACGAGGAACTTCTCGAAGTTCCACTTCACCGGGCCGGCGTCCTTTTCCGTCGGAGCATTCTCCTTCGACGTCAGTTGTTTGAAGAGGTCGGCGGCCTTGTCGCCGTTGACGTCAATCTTGGAAAACATGTCGAACTTCACGCCGTAGTTCTTCTCGCAGAACTGAGCGACGTCTTCATCGCTGCCCGGCTCTTGGCTGCCGAACTGATTGCAAGGGAAGCCGAGCACGGCCAAGCCTTTCTCGCTGTACTTTTCGTGCAGCACCTCGAGCGGTTTGTACTGCGGAGTCGCTCCGCATTGGCTGGCGACATTGGTAATCAGCAGCACCTTGCCGCTGTACTTGGCGAGATCAACTTTCTTGCCGGTCAGGGTCTTCATCTCGTGCTTGAGCAGCGGCGGAGTTTTCTTATCTGCGGCCGAAGCGAAGACTCCGGCAAACAACACGGCACCAGCGAGACAGAATAGAGAGGACAATTTCATGGCAGGTCTCCTAAGTTGGGGATGAAACGGTGGGATGTGGCCTATCAGCCACACGAGAAGCATATCCCGGGTCCAGGGTCGATCGGAAGCAAGTAACCCGAAGCGTCAGCGAGGGCGAATGCTCGATCGGCGAGGATTCGTGGATCGACTTGAATGGAAGTGGTCGCTCAATCTCACTCCCTCGGTGCCCCTTCGGATTGCTCGTCGGCCGCGGTGTCCGCTTTCATGAACTCTTGAAGCAGCACGGTCGCGTAGCAGCCGGATGGCAGAGAGAATTCGAACAGCAATCCGTCTGGCGCCGCACTGATTTGCAGATCGTCTGGCCGGACGAGCAGCGGGCGGCGCGTGCCGTCGGTCAAATGTCCGTAACGGCGGAAGGCGTCGGGAGAGAGTTGCGCGGCGTCGAGCACTCGTTGTTCGCGAGTCGCCGGTTCGTCGGTTGTTGGTTTCATCTTCGGGCCAAACATGGGACCGGTGATGACCGTCTCGTGAGTGTTGAAACGAGGTTGCTCGGCAGCGAGATCCTGTGCGACGAACAAGCCGCCCGTCGCGCAGACCTGCATCACATCGCCGAGCAGCACTCGGTCGAGCAATCCGTCTCGCAACCGCTCGGCCAGCACTTGGTTGAACAGCCACGATTGCGCCGCAGACAACGCCAGCCGATGCAGGAAGCGGCGACCTGAGCGATTTCGATCACGCGATTTTCGTGACGGTTCGCTGGAGGCTCCCGTTTCGCTTAACAGATTCAAGCCTTGCTTTAGTGTGCTACCGTTGTGGCCGAAACGTTGTGAGCCAAAGTAATTCGGCAGGCCGCTGAGACGAACACGCTCGGCAATCGCAGTTGCCTTTGCCAAAGCGTCAGGTTCGACGTTGCGCACGAGGACTCGAAAGCGATTGCCGTGGAGGTGCCCGGTGCGGAGTTTGTTCTTATGCGGTGTCGCACTCAGCACGCGGATGTGGTCGGTGTTGAGGGACGGCACCAGCGATTCGAGCCGGCTCGGCACCGACACGAACTGCCGAGTCACCGCGTGCTTGTCCTTCAGCCCCGCGATGCCTAGATCGCCGGACGAGATGCCGAGCACGCTCGACAAGTGCCGCGACAACTCGTCGGCTGAGACGCCGCGTTTCTCGATCCAAAGGTAAAGATGCTCGCCGTCGCCGCAGGGGGAGTACGCCGGGATCTCTTCGACTTCAAAGTCCTCCGGCTGAGACTTCAACGTCCCTGCGATGCCGGGAAGGTCTGCTGTTGAGAGTGGCCAACGCGGAGGAAACGATTCGCTTTGTGGTTCGTCATTCATGATGGGGCGGGACAATAGCTCGCCGCCAGGATGAGCGATACGAACTCAGCGGAAGCACGAGAAAGTCGTAGCCTGACTCGCCGAGTCTGCGAAGCGATTGACGCGCAGGCGAGCGGGGCGGTGTCAGCCCCCCGGTTCTTAGCGGGGATATCGTGCCCACCGGGGGCCTGACGCCGCCCCGCTCGCCAAGTCTTTCACTGGCACTTCGAGTTGGGCACCTTCGTCTTACTCCATCATCTCCCAAAGTTGCAGCACTTTGTGGTGACCGCAGGTCAGCAGGAACTTGCCGTCGGTCGAGAGGGCGACCGTTTGCGCGGAGATGGTATCTACCGGCCATTGGTCGATGAGCTGGTTCTTCTCGACGTCCCAGACGACGACTTGCTTGTTCGACGAATCCGCCACGGCGACTCGCTTGCCGTTGGCCGAGATCGCGAAACTGTTGTTCGGTGACGGACGAACCGCGATGTTGTTGACCGACTTGGTGGGATTGTCTAACGCAACGACATCCAAGCTGGAGTGATTTTTCACCAACAGTCCGTGTGTGCCATTCGCGGTAAACCGAGCATGAACATAGCTGCTGCCACCAGGAGCCAGCGGTTCGGTCTTTTGCAGATTGCCGGTTTGCGGATCGTACTGAAACACCTGTTGGCCGTCGGTCGCGATCAGCGTCTGGCCGTTGGGACTCAGAACGACCGCTTTGGTATTGCCGCTCTTCGGCTGCCACTCCTTCAGCAGTTTGCCGGAGGCCAAGTCCCAACCTTGGAAGCGATGGATTCCGAAGCCGAAATAAACTCGCTGATTGTCCGCGGAGAACGTCATGCAGCTTGGGGCGAAGTTCTCGATCTTTGGTTGCAGGACCAACTGCTTGCTGTCGAGATTCCAGACACAGGTTTCCGTGAGTGTCCCGCCGCCAACCAGCTTGCCGTCAGCGGAGACGTTGAGGAATTGGACGTTGGCCTTTAGTCCTTCCAACTTTCCGATCGGCTCATCGTTCGAGGAGTCGAAGATCTGAACCGGTCCTTCGTGCGTGGAGACCAGCGCCCGTTTCCCATCGGGAGTCAGTTGAATAGCTTGAATCAGAATCGCCGAGAGTGGTGCAAAGCGGCGAACGAGTTTCGCGTTCTTTGGTCCCGCGAGCTTGGCGATTTCCTCGGCCGCTTTCGCCGATTGCTGCTTGCGAAGGTCGGCCATCTTTTCTTCGGCCTGCTTGCGTTCGGCCGCGATGATCTGCGGATCGGTGTAGAGGACATTCATCTGGAACGGGACACGGATCGTCGCGTTCTCGATGTTGCGAGCCAGTTCGAATTTCAATTCCGCTGAGAACGGCATCGCGTCCTTCACATGGAAGCGCCAGTCCCCTTCGCCCTTCAGGTGCAGGTACGGATTGTTGACGTTGTCGAGCGTCTTGAGTTCATAGCTCTTCTTGAGCAGCCGCACGTCGGCAACCTGTTGGCCGAGCGTAAACGTCGTGCTCTCTTGCGCCGGGAAGACGGTTTCCTTGGGCTTGTTGCCGAACACTCCGGGCGGACCGAATGGCGGACGCATGATGCCGCGTGGTCGCATCCGCGCGAACGGGTCGTTCTGGTCTTGTTCGATGCGCGTGACCGAGGTTTGTTCGGTGCGGCCCCAAGTTGCCTGACCCGTGGGGTTCAACGGAGCGATCGCCACCAGTCCGACCGGTCCCATGCAGAACGGGAGTTGCTCTTCTCCGGTCAATTGCACGATCTCGCCGAACTCGTCGATCGTCAGCGATCCGGAACCTCGGCTGATGGTCGGAAACGAAAAGTTGATGATCCGCTTGCCCGGAGCTGGTCGCTGTGAGGTCGAGAACGAAGCGTCGTAAGCCAGTGTGATGCGATTGCCGCTCGCCCCACCGACAACGCTGACGAGCGCGACCGACGGACCGATCTTCGTCGCCAGTGCCGGACCTTCGAGCTTCTGCTGTGACGTGCCGGCTACGAACTTCGCTCCCGCTTGCAGCAGCAATGTCTTCGCGTCGTTGATCGGCCGAGCCATTCCGACGTTTGTGACCGTCGGGCCGGTGAGCTTCGCGCTGGCGACGCCGATCACTTCCCCCATCTCATTGACGATCGGACCGCCGCTGTTGCCCGGATTGATCGCCGCGTCGACTTGAAACACGCGGCTGTTCCCCTCTTGATTCAGCCCCGACACCGAACCTGCCGTCACCTTCAAGTTGTTCCCCAGCACGTCCGAGAGCGGATACCCCAACGCTCGCACCGGCTGTCCGAGCTGCACGGTGTTGGAATCGGTCAGCGGTATGGGTGACAGATTCTGTGCGTTGATACGGATAACGGCGACGTCGTGAACCCGATCGGACGAGACGACGATCGCCGGATACTTCACTCCGCCAAGATGCACTTCGATCGTCTTCGCGCTATCCACGACGTGGGCACAGGTGACGAGGAACCCGTCAGCCGTGACGACGAACGCGGTGCCGGTCCCTTGCTGTTTGAACTCGATGCTCGGTCCCGCCGGCTGCGGCGAGAGGCGATACGAACAGACCCCTTCGGTTCGCTCGACGACGTCGCCGAGATTCGCCTCGATGTTGAACTTGTACGAGTACTCGCGATTCGCCTGCCACTTGTAGCGCAGCGCGTTGTTCGGATCCGCCGCGACCACCGGCGGTGGCTGCACGGGAACTCCCGGAGCAGGGAGCTGCGGAGCGGGGGTCGGAACCGGAGCGACCGGAGCCGGTGTTGGATTCGGAACCTGCGGCGCAGGATTGACCGGCACGGTAGGCGGCGCGGGATTCGTCGGTGCCGGAGTGGAAACGTTCGGAGTCACTGCACCGTTCGCCTCTGGCATCGGCGGCGTCACATTGGGCGGTGGCATTTGATTCGGCGGAGCGACACTGACCGGAGCGGGGTTCTGCTGAGCGACCTGGTTGTTCTCCGGTTTCTTGTCGCTAAAGAGCCAAATCGCGGTAGCGAACGAGATGACTCCAACAACGCATCCGACCGCGATCCCCAGGACCAGCGGCGCGGAGCTTTTCGATTTGTCAGCCGCCGGACTCTTTCCACCGCGAGCGGGCTTCGACGAGCGTCGCGGCGCTTCCTCCTCGAACGCATCGTCCGCCACGTCGTCGTCGAGTACTTCATCCTCGACCATGTCATCCGCTTCCAGCTCGACAAGGTCATCTTCGACCGGCTTTGACCTGGGGAGCTTCAGCGTCTGCCCGCACGCCGGACATTTGAAGGAACCCTTCGCGAGAATTGCATCGGGCACCTTGAGCTTCTTCTCGCACGACGGGCAAACGATCAGCTTCATCTCGCGGCTCCGGCAGATTGGATGAGAACTTGATTCGCGTATGCGAAAAGAGATTGAAGTCGTTCTCAGACCTCACGAACTCAGCGTAGCCACACTCACGACCACATTCCACGCGAGCCGTTTCGTCATGCAACCGATTTCGATTTGCGTTCGTCTCCCACCGCCTTCATCCGTGCCCCGGCTTTGCCATCCGTGCGCGCCGGATTTCGGAATGGTCTCGCACGGATGGCAAAGCCGGGGCACGGATAAGACAGACGATGATTGAGCCGATTACTTGGCATCACCCTCGGCCGGAGCCGGAGCGGGAGCCTTTGGGATCGCTTTGGGCTTCACGGCTTCTTCGGGTGGCTGGATGTCATCCGTCGGCGGTTCGGGCTTGGCGGCCTCGAACAGTTCCCAGCCGTTGTCGGTCATCTTGAATTTGTAAGTCGTCGCTTTGAGACTGTACTTCCCCGAACCTTTGCCATCGCCGCGATTGAACTCGACGATCCAGTCGCGATCGTGATTGAACTTCTGCGACTGCCCCGGCTTGATCGAGAAGGATTGTCCGTTGAGCTGATACTCGACCGGCTTGTCGTTGGCGGCCGGAGCCATGATGACGATCGGCCCGTTATCAAACGCCGGAGCCGGGATCGACGGTGGCGGGTTGACGATCACCGGGCTAGGAGTTGTGTACGTCGGCGCGACATAGCTGGGATACACATAGCTCGGAGTTGAGTAGTAATAGTTGGGGGGCGAATAGATTTGCAGACCGATCCCAGACCCGCCGTAGCCGTACCCTCGGTAACCACCGTACCGATATGGGTAGCTGCCGTAGCCAAAGCCGTAGCTGGGATAGCCATACCCAAAGCCGCCGTAGCTAAATCGAAAACTGGTGCCTCCGCCGCGTCGATGATCAGCAAACGCCGACCCGGTCAGGCTGGTCACGATGACCACGCTGCAAATCAATACTTTGAGAAAACGGAAGGGATTCATGATGTCCTCACAGAAAAAGAGGTAAGGCGAACTGGCAGGTTCGATCGTCCGTTTATAGTGTCCCGCGCGAACCGTGCGACAGCCGGGACGGGAGTGACAAGAACGTGATGAGTGAGAACCCGCAGCCTTTGATCCCCGCAGCGACTTCCGAGTTTGCGCAACCAGCCACTGCCGAGGGGACTCTGTGCTGGCAGGAACACACTCCCGCTCGACTGTGGACCGGCCGAGCGGGCGTGTCTTATCCCACGCGCACCGCGTTGGAACTCCGCTGCGATCACGCGGCCGCCGTCGATGCCGTTCATGCGGAACTCGATTTGATGCGCGATCTCGGTGCCGACTTCGTCAAGCAGTTCGGATTGTTCGAGGTCTCGACCGAAGCCACGACGAAGACCGAATACCTCGCACGCCCGGATCTCGGACGCCGCTTGAACACCGAGGCGAAAGATTTGCTCTGGAAGCGCTGCCCGCGCGGCGCGGAGTTACAGGTCGTCATCGGCGACGGACTCTCGGCCACGGCGGTTGCCGCACAAGTGCCGGCGCTGTTGCCGTTACTGCTGGACACGGCCGCGAATCGCGGTTGGCAGATCGGTCAACCGTTCGTCGTGCGTCACTGCCGAGTCGGCGCGCTCAACGACATCGGCGAGCAACTCGATCCGCAAGTGGTCGTGCTCCTGATTGGCGAACGTCCCGGCCTCGCAACCGCTGAGAGCCTGTCGGCGTACCTCGCCTATCGGCCGCGCCCCGGCAACACCGATGCGCGGCGGAACCTGATCTCCAACATTCACACGGCGGGTGTCTCTCACACAGAAGCTGCTGAGCGAATCCTGTCGCTGGCGGATCAACTGCGAACGCGGCGACGCAGCGGAGTGGACGTCAAAGAAGTCTGGTCGCGAGCAATCAGCGCCGCTGGACGCTTAACTGATCTCAAATGAAAAGATGGCTCTCCGCTATTCGTGTTGGAGACGAATTCGTGAGCCGCAAGGCGCTAGCCGCGGGTCGAGGAAATGAACCCGCGGCTAGCGCCTTGCGGCTCACAAGACACCGAAACCAACACGAATGGCGGAGAGCCGAAAAGATTTGGAACGCTAATCTCCGCTAATAGGCTGCTGAGATTAGCGAAAATTAGCGGTCCTTGGCTTCCTGCGGTTTCTCAACCGCCGCCAGGCCGAGGGGTGGGACCAAGGGGTAGCGATGACCTGCGGTGGTTCCTGTTTGCCCGGTGGAGTGAACTTCAGGCGGACGCGGTAGGCGTAGCTGTTTCCCGGCGTCACTTCAAAATCGAAGGCGCGGAAGAGTTGATGCCGAACTTCGTACTTCGATTTCGGCGGCGTGACAGACAGCCACGAATGCGTGACCAACACCTTCGCCCAAGGAGGCTGAAACTTTGGAGTCGGGACCGTCAACGCTGGATCGCGGTGCAATTCGGGAACCCAGTCCCCTTCGTTGAACCCCACACGTTCGAGAATCTCTTGGGAGAACTTGAGGTCCAACTTCTTCCAGGCATCGGGCGGGATCGTCGAACCCTCGCTGCTGGCGGGTTCATCGAGATCAAGTTTCTTGGTGGGCCGTGTCGCGCGTTCGAGTTCGAAGTCCCCGAACTTCACCGCGAGAGGAAACGCACCGGTTGGCACCAAGCCTCGCAGAGAAACGACCGGAATTTGAGTCGTTGGTGTCTCGTCGGTGTCTTTGGCTGGCGTCTTGGGATCGTCCGGCTTGGCGGCATTCGATGGCATGGGAACTCCGGCCTGTGTCGGAGTCGCGATCAAGGCTTCGACAGAGGGCCAATAACCGCTGAGGGTCTCAACCTCATGCGTGACGACGCGAGCCACTCGAAAGCCGACGTCGGCCTGATGATGCGAGAGTTGTTCTCGAATTCGGAATAGCAGCGACTCTTGAATTGCACCCCCTTCAAATTTGGTTTGAAAGCCACCACCCAACTCGAACGTGTAGTAGCTCCGCCGCGTAAGGTTCGATCCGACATCGTCATCATTCCCCGTGATGTCGCTCATCCATTCGCCGACGTTGCCATGAAGATGATGCAGACCAAACAGATTCGGGGAGCCTCCTCCGACCGGAGCGGTCTTGTCAAAGAACCTCAGCCGCGCGTTGTGCGGCGGCTTGATCTTCGTGGTGGATGGCAAACCGGCTCGCATGGCGAAGGCCCATTCGGCGATCGTTGGCAGGCGATATTGCTGCTGCTCGGTGTCGCTGAGCCAACGGCAGAAGGCTTGTGCGTCCTGCCAGGAAACCTGCACGACCGGATGATCGTTGCTCTCCTGCACGATGCCCGGAGACCGCCATGTCCGGCCTTCGGGATTGGATTCCGGCGGAAGCTGTTCGGCGGTCGTCCTGTAAAAGGTCTCCTTGACGAACTTGCGGAACTGAGCCACGGTGACTTCGGTGGCTCCCAGATAGATCGGCTGCGAGAAGACGTGGCTGGCACCAGCCGGCCTCATCCCGATCCCTGCTAAAGCATCGGCCCCAACGGGATCAAACGTGCCAGGAGGGATCAGTCGCAGTTTCATGCCCAGTGAATTCGTCGTCTCGACCGCGACGTCTGCCGATCCCGCCCAAGCCTCTTGCAACAGCGTCCCCTCGCGAGCCGTGAACGGGAGAACGGCGCGCGGCGGGGGCGTCTCGCGCGGATGAAACTCCGGCCCCGGATTCCATTCGCGGCGCAGCACCAGCAGTTGTGAGCCATTCGTAGTCGTCGCAAATTCCGTCGGCACCGGAAAGAAGCCCCCAGGCAATGTCCAACAGACGATCAGACGGTCTCGTTCAACGCGAATGATGCCTTTGCGCCAGTAGGGATACCCGACTTCGACCGAACCGCCGGACGAGAAAACAATGTGGGGCAGCTTCAGTAAAATCCCGATCGGCTCGGAATCTTCAATGAACTCGGCGCGAAGTCTTCCCTCGCGGCCATCAAACGCCAGGACGTGATCTTCCGCAAACTCGATCCATTGCAACGGCGAAGTCTCAGAGGCACCCCCACCCATCATGCCGGCCATACCGGGGGCGCTTCCTCCCATTGGAGCAGCCCCTCCACTACCAGCCGCACCAACACCCATCAAGCCAGCCGATGAATTCGATTTGGGCACGGCTGGCAATGAGGGGAGCTCTGTCCCTTCGCTCGACACCACCACCCAGCGGCCGAGCAACGCTTTGAGCGAATCGGGCATCACGGCGGAAGTGACTGTGCCACCGCCGGCGGACATGTCGCCGCCGAAACCACCTGAGGCTCCGGCTGCTCCCGACAGAAGCTGAGGCTTGGGAAAACCTCGTTCATCGAATTGCGGATCGCGGCGACTGGACGTGGCTTCGAGACGATCGCTGGAACGAAGCACTTGGTTGCTCGTCCGCCCATCTTGAGTCATCGGCGCTTGCGACTTCCACGACAGCCAACTGACTGCGATCAACGTCAGCGGGACACCGAAGATCGTGAAGCACATGACGGCGGCAAGACGTTGCCAGCCGGTGAGTCGTTCGATCATCCAACGGCCAGAACTGCGAGCAATCAGCGGGCGGACCAAGAAGAGAATGAACAATGCCGCCAAACACATCACCCCATTCAAGGCAAACGTCAATTGTGCCAAGTCGGGTGCCCCCTGATGGCTGGCTCCGTAAGCGAAGCCTTGGCCAAGTGCCATCAGCAACAACACGGCTCCGAACCAGACGAGCCAACTCGCCGTATTCCAAGCCGCTCGAAAGGTGGAACCGATTACGAATGCCACGGCCAGGTTGGCCGCCGCGAAGTCGAGAAACGACATCCTGTTGTTGGAGCCACGGCCGTCGATAAGCGTTGTCCCGATCGCCATCAACACGCCGATCACGAGCACAGGCCAGAAGGCGTGCTTCCACCCCAGTGGGCAGAACCCGTCCGCCCGATGAGCCGTGGGATCAGCCGTTCTAACAGGACTCGGAGGGTTGCCCTCCTTCCCCTCGCCGGGAAGTTTCAACATTTCTTCGCCGTGCTGTGAGACATGCCGAGCGGCGATCGCCAACAAGTAAATGCCATTCAGAATGAGCTGTGGCCAAAAGGGGGCGGCGTACTCCATACGCAGATTTTCCACGGCTCCGACATATGACCACGTCAAGACGCCCAAGATGATGCACATCGCCAGACGCTGCCGTCCGCCAAGAGTGTTCCAGCCGACAAAGAACACTCCGTAACTCAGGGCCGTCGCAAGAATGTGCGCGACCGCGATTCCGAACGGCTCGATGACGTCGCGGGTCTCCAAACGCGCCGGATTGCGAGTCTCCCCTGCAATATGGAGTTGCTCGATCACAACCAGTGCCATCACGACACACATCACGAGCATCGGAATCCAGGCCCGAGCCAATGTCACCCCACTGGGACCACGAGCCGCCTCTCGTGAGTCAGCCTTTCCAGGCTGCGCTGTGCGCGGGTCTCCCGACCCCGCACTCAGACTGGACCGCAGGTCTCCCATGCCGTCTGCACCGCGAACAAATTCAGGAGACCTGCGGTCGGGCGAAGCGGCGGGGTCGGGAGACCCGCGCCGAGCGCTGAGTTCGCTGTCGCCGACAAGAAGCCAGTGACTGAACTTCGTCCACAACAACCAGAAGCTCACAAGCGTGCCCGCGGCCGCCATCGTGTATCGGAAGGCGTCCGACGGAGTCCATGTGCTCGGTAGCGGAATCAACGACATCCCGACCAGCAGTCCGGGGATCCCGAAGCCCCCAAGGACCACGATGAGGGGGCCGAGAAACTGCAACCGTTGTCGCAACTCTTCCGGACGACGCTGCAGTTGACTGAATGCCAGGAGAGCCTCAGCCGACGCGGCGCGAGGATCGGTCACCCAGCCCTTCGTGCGTGGGTGTTGTCGGGCGGCTTCAAAGGCGCTTGGGACGATCATCTCCGGTGCCGGCACGACACTCGGCTGCTGCACATGAGCCAGCCAGCGCGAGAGTAAATCGCTCACTTCGGTCGCGGACTGAAAGCGCTCATCGGGATTCTTGGCCAACAACTTCTCGATGATCGCCACGAGCCAATCGGGAACATCAGGATTGATCGCACGCAGAGGCCGCGGCGCGTCTTCGCAAACGCGTTTCAGCACCGCCATCGTCGTACGTGCTCGGAACGGCGAATGCCCGGAGCACATCGCGTACATGACCGCTCCGAGACTGAAGAGATCGGCTCGCGCATCGACATCGCGCCCCCAGGCTTGTTCGGGAGCCATGTACTGCGGAGTCCCCGCGATCACGCCACTGAGCGTCAAGCTGGCGTCGTCCATCACGCGAGCCAACCCGAAGTCGGTCAGCTTTACTCGCTGCACGCCGTTCTCCAACAGGATATTCGCCGGCTTCACGTCCCGATGCACGACTCCTTGAGCATGCGCCGCCGCAAGCCCTGCCGCCGTCTGCATCGCGATCCGCAGAATCTCCTTCAGTTCCAGCGGCGCTTCCTGATCAATCCGTTCCTGGAGCGATCCACCCGCCACGAACTGCATGATGATCTTGGGTAATGCTCCGTTCGTGAGCGGCACGGCGCTAGCCGCCGATGAACCGGGAACTGATTGACCGCCGACACCGGCGGCTAGCGCCGTGCCGCTCAGTCCGTCCTCAATCGCATGAATCGTCACGACGTTGTCGTGACATACCGCCGCCGCCGCTTGAGCCTCTCGGATAAACCGCTTCCGCGCGACCGCATGATGAGCCAGGTGCGAAGCCAACACTTTGACCGCGACGACACGATGCAGGCTCGGATCGTAAGCCTTGAGTACGACACCCATGCCGCCCCAGCCGACGACCTCGCTGATTTCATGCCGGCCAAGTTTCCCCAGCAACTTCGGATCATCCGCCGGCTGCAAGAAATCGAGCGTCCGTTGCGGATCAGTCGCCGGCTCACTCGATTCGCCCCCAGAACCGTCATCCGCCTAGAGCCGCTCCAATGCCGCCGCCAACTTCGGGTCTTCCTCGCCGCTCCCTTTGAGCTTCGCGGCCATCCCAATCCACGACTCGCCCCCAGCCGTCATCTGCCGCAGCGCCGTTTCACAGGTCGGACACCGATCGACGTGAGCCTGCGTCGTCCCCTGCTGAGCTTCAGGCAGAGTGCCGTCCAACAAGGCTCGCAAGGTGGCGGCATCGGGGCACGCGGTTGTGGAGGAAGTATCGGACATGGCCTGAACTCGCAGTGGGTGACGAAACTTCGTAACGAACTCCGTCCACGGATACGAGCCAGCGCCGATGAGTTATCGCGAAAACTCAAACTCGACCGCGAATGGACGCTTCGGCGATGAACGGATTGAAGAGTCCAACGAATGCGAGGGAGACGACGAATCTTGCAGCGTCCTGGCACATTCGTCGTCTCCTTCGCATTCGTTGGACGCTTTGACTCGTTGTCGAAACCGACCCCTCGTGCGAGTCACTCATTCCCCAGCAGCCATTTCACTTGCTCTTTCAGCCGACTCATCACCCGCCCCTTCGCGAGATAGACCGCCGCCACGGACAGTCCCAGTTCTTCCGCGACGAGCTTTCCTTCGCGCCCCTCGACCGCCGTTTGCCAAAACGCCGACCAGGTCGCTTCCGAGAAATCCCCTCGCACTTGCTGAGCCGCGTACTCCAGCAACTGTCGATCGTAAGCTGCGTCCCATTCGGCCGAGTCAGATTCCGAGACAAGCCGTTCGGACGCCTGTCGCCATTGAGAGCTGTCGCCGCTGCCCCGTTCGACACGAGCAGCCGCTCGCCAATAATCGGTCAGCCGGTTCCGCACGACCGTGAACAGCCAACCGCGAAACGAACCGCGACGCGGATCGTAAATCAAACTCTTCGCCGCCGAGGCGACCTGCCGCAGCACATCCTGAGTCAAATCGGCCGCATCGGCATCTTGCAGCCCGCGCTTGCGGACGAAGGCGTAAACCAGCGGAGCATACAAATCGACAAACCGCTCCCACGCCTCGCGGTCGTGAGCGTCTTTCAATCGGACCAGCAAGCTGGGCTGTGTCGGCGGAACGTGCGGCATCGGAGTGCTCGGACGAAGATACGAACGGCGACCGAAAAGCTATCGCGGAAACCACGAATTACCTCCTCCGGCCGATGGCCGATCGCCGTTATTCCAACCTCTTGATCGGCACGCTCGCGCCGGCTTGCGAGGATGAGATAACGGCCATCGGCTCTCGGCCATCAGCTTTCGGCCGGACCAAGCTCCACTCACCTTCAGTCTGTCGTGCTCCGCCGACCGGGGCGATAGCCTTGACCCGGCTTGTGTCGAGACTGCTTCTTGGGTGTCTTGCTCTTCACCGGAGACGAGCCTTTCGGCGGAATCGTATGGACGAACTCACCGCGGAACTTCGAGTTGGCTTCCTTGCGGCGATGTTCCAGAGCCTCGCGCGGCGGTTGGTCGGGAATCAAACTGTCGCAGCCGGGACCAATCAGGTCTTGTCGGCCCGCTTGTTCGAGTGCTTTGCGGACTTCGAAGTAGTTTTCCGGTTTGAAGAACTGCATCAACGCGCGTTGCAGCTTGCGGTCGCGAAGATGTTGAGCGACGTAGACCGGCTTCTTCGTGAAGGGATCGATGCCGGTGTAATACATCGCCGTCGCGACATCGAACGGAGCGGGAATGAAGTCCTGCACTTGATCCGGGCGATAGCCGTTTCGCTTCAAGAACACTGCGAGATCGATCATCGCGTGCAAGTCGCTGCCGGGATGGCTCGCGATGTAGTACGGGATGATGTACTGCGTCTTGCCCGCCTTCTTCGACTCGCGATCGAACACATCGGCGAACTTATCGAAGTCATCGCTGGCTGGCTTACGCATCAGGTTGAGCACTCCGGTGTCGGAGTGCTCCGGCGCGACTTTCAAGTGACCGCCGACGTGATGGCGGACCAGTTCGCGCATGTATTCAGGCGAGCGTCTCGCGAGATCCATGCGGATACCGCTGGCGACGAACACCTTCTTGATACCGGGGACTTCGCGAGCGTCCTTCATCAGCTTGACCAGCGGACCGTGATCGGTGCCGAGCAGCTTGCAGATCGTCGGATGCACGCAGGACTGCCGTCGGCACTTCGCTTCGACGTCCGGCCGCGAGCACCGCATCTCGTACATGTTCGCGGTCGGACCGCCGATGTCGCTGATCACCCCTTTGAACTGCGGATCGCGAGTCATCGTCTCAATCTCGCCGATGACCGAATTATGACTGCGCGACTGAATGATCCGTCCCTGATGCGTGGTGATCGAGCAAAACGTGCAGCCGCCAAAGCAGC